>CAYMJB010000001.1:0-41542 GCA_964391005.1 uncultured archaeon
ACCATAGCTCAGCTGACCATGAAATACCTGAAGAACTGAAACAGAGTGTTAGAGAGGAAATCTTAAATAGTACAGATTTCAATGAAGTCAACGTAAAGGATAAACAGAACTAGGACTCTCAAGAGATATATTCTGTTCAAATCCAGTAATATTAGATTTTTTATTTGTAAGTACCTGCGGATTTAAGCCTTACATCATGACTGTGCGTTCACTGGGAAAGACTTAAGTTCTGATAAGTGCACAATGTAGGCATGGGCGTTCCTGAAGAGCTAAAACACGATGAAGATGAAGTTAATTCTATCATAAAACAAGAAAGAGATATTCAAGGTCATATAGACCAAGTCTCCAAGAGATTAGAGAAGTTAGAGAATATGGAGAAAAAGGCTGAGAAATATAAGGAAAAGGGCCAAGATACGAAGGCTGAAAAGCTAGAGGAGGAAATCGCCAATTTGAATAGGCAGATACTAGACAAAGATTTTGAGCAGATAGTAAGACAAATTAGGAAGGGTGAGGAAGAAACAGGCCAAATCCTCAGTAATATGCCAGTTGAAGAAATAGATGTAGGTGAGATGAAGCGACTACCAGAGATTGCTCAAGTGATCGAGGAACATTTCAAGCCGAAACAGGATCTTGGCAATCCGGAGAGCAATCTCTATAGCTCAGGAGAGCCTGAGATAGCCCCAAACCCGGAAGCACAACGAGGAAACAATAATTATCCAAGTCAAAGAGTCTCAAATAAGTATGACGAAATGCAGGGAAGAAATCTACAAGAGGAGGAAGTTATTGTTCTCCAAAAGCTGAACGCTGGGACACATTGGTACAATTATCCAGGATCTATTCACGAGGTGGAAGTTCTAGGAGACGAAATTATAGAAGACCTCAAATTAGCTAAGAACGAAATTGAAGAACTAGAGCATGAAGTCGAAGAGGACGAAGAGGTGGTCGAGAGAGCCAAAAGAACCTCAGATGATGAAAACGTCAAAAAAGAAGAACAGTCTGAGGAGAATGATCTTAGGGAGGCAGAAGAAGCAATCAATGAGATGAGAAGCAAATTAGAAGAGTTAATTGAGCATCATCAAAAGGAACAGGAGAGATTATCGGAATACAAGAGCCATTTGGAAGAATTTAGTGAAGCTGCTCAGGAATCTCTACGGTTCGTTGAGAGTGTTATGTCCTACATAGAGAAGTTTAGAGAAAGTAGTAGAAGGGACGAAGATTTAGAAAAACATATCAAAAAAATCATGGCTCAAAACCCAGATTCGCTGGCCGAGGAGCTGGAAACAGCCATAGAATATTCCGAAAAAGCACAAAAAAGAGGGCAGTAGTGGAATAGCTGTAAGCTTAAATAGAATCAAGAAAGATTCCTTCTCTTTTTGTTTGTCGTCTACAAAATCAAGCTTAAGGCCCTCAAACACAGTTCAGCGCCAGATTTTAGGCATTTTTATATACCTTGGTGATAACAACACATTATAGGGTAGGGTTGAATTGCTATGAATCAAAACGAGGCTCAAAGCACTGGCAGATCAGGGAATCAAAACCACGATATCGACAGCGAACTAGAAGACCTTATTGAGAAGAGAAAGGCAGAAATCAAGGTTGTAGGAACCGGCGGCGCCGGAAACAACACCATATCCCGCCTCGTAGACGTCGGAATAGAAGGATGCGACACGATCGCAATGAATACTGACGCACAAGATCTTCTATACGCAAACGCCGACAAGAAAGTACTAATTGGAAAAGAACTAACCGGCGGACTTGGTGCAGGAGCCGACCCTAAGGTAGGAGAAGAAAGCGCAAAAGAAAGCCAGCAGAAGGTAAAAAGCTCCATCAAAGGCGCAGACATGGTATTCATCACCTGCGGCCTCGGAGGAGGAACCGGAACAGGAAGTGCACCTGTTATAGCAGAGCAAGCCAAAAAACAGGACGCACTGACAGTAGGAATAGTCACCTTGCCATTTGAAATGGAAGGACAGAGCAGACAGGAAAACGCAGAATACGGGCTGGAAAGACTTGAAGAAGTCGTTGACACACTAATCGTAATACCAAACGACAAGCTCCTTGAAATAGTCCCAGACGTATCCCTAAACACAGCATTCAAGATCGCAGACGAAATCCTCGTAAACGCAGTCAAAGGAGTAACCGAACTAGTTACGAAGCCAGGACTTGTCAACCTTGACTTCGCAGACATCCGCGCAGTTATGGGCGAAGGAGGAATCGCCATGATAGGAATGGGTCAGTCAAACACTGACTCACGGGCAACAGAGGCAGTCCAGAAAGCGCTCTCAAATCCTCTCCTCGACGTAGAAATAGAAGGAGGAAAGGGAGCCCTAGTAAACGTAAACGGAGGAACAGGACTGTCATTAAACGAGGCACAGGAAGTCGTAAACACTGTCTCAGGAAAACTCTCAGACTCCGCAAAGATTATCTGGGGAGCACAAGTCAGAGAAGACATGGACGACTCACTTCAAGCCATGATAATCGTCACAGGCGTAGACTCCCCACAGATCTACGGACCTGACAACACACACCAAGACGAGTACGAAGATGAGATAGAGGAAGAGCTTGGAGTAGAATTCATCTAGAAGAGCTCTCACAGCTCTCAATTAAACCACGAGAGGCAACTTTCCAGCCTCCCGGATTCTCTTTATAAAATTTGGCAGAGACCTAATACTTAACCCGTTATACCACCTCAGGTGGAAGGGAACCAAGGCTCGTCACCAAGATAGCCCAGTTCTACTTCTAACCAGAGGGAAACGAGGTAAAAAACCCTTATGGACCTTAGCATAGAAAAAATAAAGAACTCTCTAACGGAAACCAGACAAGGTATAGTAGACAAGTTCAAAGAAACCAAGAGAGTTCTGAAGATAACCGAGAAACCCGACAGAGAGGAATTCTCCATGTCAGCAAAAGTAACAGGTGCAGGAATGGTTATCATAGGTCTAGTAGGATTCATCTTCTACCTCGCATCAACACTACTACCGCAGATCTTGGGATGATATAGAATGATACTTACAGCCAGGACAACACGTGGAAGAGAAAAAACAGCCATCGAATCACTCAGAAGTAAAATCGAAAACAACAGCAGAGACATAAAAGCTGTATTCCACCCAGAAGACCTCAAAGGATACATTTTCATAGAAGGAAAAGAAGCAGACATCAGAGACCTGGCCAGTGACGTAAGAAACATTAACGGAATAATAGACGAAGAAGTAGGCGTCGAAGAAGTAGAGAAATACCTCAACGACGAACAAGAGGAAATCAAGATCGAAGAAGGAGACGAAGTAGAAGTTATCGGAGGAGCCTTCAAAGGCGAAGAAGCCAAGATCACACGTGTCGATGAGCCCAACCGAGAGGTAACAATAGAGCTCCTTGACGCAGCAGTACCAATACCTACCACAGTAGACGCAGACATGGTAAGAAAGAGAGCAAGCCAAAACTAAACTTAACTTCAAGCAAAAAACTAACGAGGAAACGATATTATGGGAGATAACACTACCATCAGCACATTGGTAGAAGGAGGATCAGCATCCGCTGGACCTCCGCTAGGACCAGAACTAGGACCACTCCCTACAGACGTAGGAGAAGTGGTCAGCAAAATCAACGAAAAAACCTCAGAATTTGAAGGACAGGAAGTGCCTGTAGACGTTATAGTAGATGAAGAAACAGGAGACTTCGAAGTCGAAGTCGGAAAACCTCCTGCAGCAGGCCTAATCAAGGAAGAGGTCGGCATCGAGTCAGGAGCAGCAGAACCAAACAACGAAAAGGTTGCTGACATGTCCTTCGACCAGCTCTGCAAAGTCGCACGCATGAAGGCCTCGGATCTAGTCGCCAAGGACCTTCACGGTGCAGCGAAAGAAATCGCAGGCACGGCCCAGTCAATGGGAGTTCAGATCGACGGTAAAGATGCCTACGATTTCCAGCAGGAAGTATCTGAAGGAAAATACGACGACAAAATACAGGCCGCAGAGGGCCTCAACTAGAGGTGACAAAGAATGAACTTTGAAGAAGCAGTAGAAGAAGCAGTTGAAAAATCGGAGGACAGGAACTTTACAGAAAGCATCGACCTTATCATGAACTTTAGAGGACTTGATCTCTCCGACCCCAACAACAGGATCAACGATGACCTGAAGCTGCCAAACCAGGCAGATGAAAGCATCAAGATCGCAGTAATCGGAGACTCACTAAACACCAGCAACGCCGACCGACAGATAACAGAGGACGAGCTCGAGGAAATGTTTGACGAACCCAACAAGGCAAAAACTCTGGCAGATGAGTTCACATTCCTGATTGCAGAGGCACCATTGATGCCTAAGATCGGGCAACAACTTGGACAGGTATTCGGACCAAGAAACATGATGCCTGATCCAACCCCGCCAGGAAGCGATCTTGAGGACGAGATTGAAGACCTGCGAAACACTGTCTCACTGACAGTCAAGGAACAGCCTCTACTGCAGATCAAGGTAGGAAAGGAGGATCACGAAGCTGACTCAGTCGCAAGGAATGCCAGCACTGTCTACAACTTTGTAAGGGACAACCTTCCAGAAGGCCAGAACAACATCAAAAACGCCATGATAAAAACCACAATGGGTCCGTCAGTGGAGGTAGATAACTAATGGTACAGCCAAAGCCAAAGAACCTGACACGTGAGCAGAAGGAGGCAAAGGTTGAAGAGTTCGAACAGGCAATTCAGGAGCACAAGGTCATCGGAATCCTTGATATGCAGAGCCTTCCAGCCAGACAGCTCCAAGAGATAGAAAGGGAGATAGAAGAGTTTGCAGACATCAAGATGAGCAGGAAGACTTTGATGGATATTGCGCTGGAAAATATAGAGAAAGAAGGTATCGACCACCTTGATACAGACGAGGCTATGCAGCCAGCATTCATCTTCTCTACAAAAGATCCTTTCCAGCTCTACAGCTTAATTCAGGACAATCAGACCTCGGCCGCAGCCGACGGAGGCGAAATCGCTCCAAACGACATCGAGGTACCTGAAGGAGACACAGGAATCGGACCAGGACCTATGCTTGGAAAACTACAGCAGACAGGAGCACAGGTACAGGTACAAGACGGTAGCATCCATGTAATGGAGCCGGCAACAATGGTTGAAGCAGGAGAAGAAATAACCTCAGACGACGCAGAAATCCTCAACCAACTAGGAATCGAACCACTTCAGATTGGACTCGACCTAGTCATCGCATACAACGATGGAGAAGTTTTCAACGCCGAGGAACTCGACATCGATACAGAACAGTACAGACAGGACATCGAGTCAGCAGCCACAGCAGGATTCAACCTTGCAGTCAACGCAGGAGTTGTCAACGAAACAACAGCTTCAGCAATAATCAGCGAAGCAGCTCAGAAGGCGAAGAACCTTGCAATCAGCGAAGGACTTCCAGAAGAAGAAACAATCGAAGAAGCAGTAAGCTACGCACATTCAGCAGCACAGTCAGTTGACTCAGAAACAGACATTGAAGCAGCCAAAGAAGACCTCCAAGAAGACGAAGAAGCTGAATCCGAAGAAGAGGAATAACCTCCCTCTTTTCTTCTCACATATTTTTTCTCTTTTCATTTACTAATTCTCATCGAAAACATGTTTTTTGACCCCTCAATAACGTTTGTTCTAGGCCACAAATCTTGTTTTAAACAAAGACTAAACAAAAATTCAACAGACCTCGGAAATGGATACCTCCAAACTCGAACGAATGGGAAGACGGCGCTTCATCGAAAACCTCGCTGGAATAGGAGTCTCCGCCACAACACTCCAATACCTCGAACAGGATGAGTTTTCTGATGTAACTCACGATCCTGAAGGTGAGATGCCTTATGTGGCTGCATTATTGAATAGTGGTCGTGAAGATGATGGATCAGTCCAAAGAGAGCCAGTTTACGAGACAATATCCAGAGAAGAATGGGAAAGGAGACAAACTGCTTTTAATGCAAAAGATCAAATTGGAAGATATCTTGAAAGCCTTCCTGGCGAGTATAGAGTTGGAGTAACTAGTCTTGAAGCTAGTCCTACAGGTTTTGGGGTTACAGTTGGCGTTCCCGAAACCTATGAATCATTAGATAGAGTAGATACTTCAGAAGTAGAAGAAATGTTGCCTTCAGAACTGACTGGACAAATTCCAAATATAGATGAAGATTTAGAGCATCAAAATATTCCTGTAATAGTAAATGCTGATAAAGATAATCTTACGGATGGGTACAACACAAATACTAATTATGAAGAAGTGCCTGCGGGAGTTGCAATCTCTACATCAGTAACCGGCGGGAGTCTTGGAGCACCATTCAATTCTAATGAACATGGTGACGGGTGGACAACTGCCGGACACGTTGTAAAAGGTTCTCCATTCAGTTCAGGAGATGCTAATACGAACGTATATGAATCCAGTCCTGATCCTGAAGACTGGATTGGTGAATCTAAAGACGGTTATTTCGATCTCCTAGATCTGGATTATGCATTTGTAGAACCTCTTAAAGATGGTGAAACACCTTCGCAATGGATTGTAAGTCCAGATGGATCGTCTAAAGAGTTTCCTATTGGAGGGATTGTAACTAATACTGTTCTTGAGAACAATGTAGGCAACCAAAACTATGAGATCTTCGGTCAAGGTGCAAGTTCAGGAAGAGGTAGTGGTCATATAGACTCAGTTAATGGAATCAATGAAACAAGTTCTGTAACAACTACTAATGATATATCTGATGGTGATTCTGGAGGACCCCTATTCCATGAAATAGGAGGTACGGCATTGATAGCGGGTATCATGTTTGAAGATGTTTCTGCTGGAGCCAAATCAACAACAGCTCAAAGAGTTGAAGATGAGTTAGGAGGAAGCTTCTTGGGCTCAATATAGGTCTTAAAATGTCGAAAGATTCATTTTCCGCTTCTACTAGAATAATACTTTATTTTATCACTTCAGCTTTAGTTTTGCCATCATATGATTTTTTCATTGGAATAGTTTTAGGCAGAACTGAAATATTTGGAGTTTCAGATCCTTTTTCCGTGATTATTAGCTTTATATCCTCTCTATGCTTCTTCATTTTCTTAGAAAAAATCCTAGAGAACAAAATGTACTTTACAGCTATAATCTTATGTTTGTCGGCATTAGCACTCCCCGTAGTTTATATGCAGATTCCTGTACAGTTTGGTGATAGGCCTCTAATATACATAACGCCCACCATACTAGGCGTGTTAGTAGCTTTCCTAGAATCTTTTTATAGGAAAAATTGGCGGGAAATAGAAATCGAAGACTGGAAAACTGAAAGGTCTGTACAGATAGGGATATTACACAGCATTCTAGCAATCGAGATGTACGTTATAAATCGCGGTATCAACTTCACACACCTAGCCTCCGAATTAGCAAGAACCGGAACTCTTTGGAGTTATCTATTCGTCATAATCCGTCAACTAATTGTGATTCCGCTTAATTTCATTATAGCTGCTGCGCCGATCTATTTTTACCAAAAGAAAAAATTGAAAACCCCTCTAGCAGTCTTCTTTACCTGGTTCTCAATAGGAGCAATTCTATTCATTCTAAAATGGGATGAGTACCCGGTATCACTTCTAAGCGGTGGTATAGGGATTTTCCCACCGCAACCTGATTACCTACTAAGACCGTGGCTGCCTTTAATATTAATAATAGTCTCGTGGAAACTTGAAGAAAGTTATAGAGGAGAAAAGGAGGACTCAGCCTAATTTCCCTGACTTCCTACGAGATTTCTGACTTTACTGGATTCTTCTGCCATTAACCGAGTTATCTTCTCTGAATCCCTTTTCTCCAGTGCCAGCTCGAAGTTTTTCTCACGCGAGAAAATTTCTTCCTCGAAATCTTTGACAGGAATTTCTCTATCTTCAAGTAAAATTTTTCCGTCGTGAATTTTCCCAGTTTCATCTACCAGTGCACCAAGATCTTCCTCAAAATCTATGCCGAGGAAAAGTTCATGCAGGAACTTGGGATATCTTAATTCAAATCTTGAATCGCGGGAATAAATTTTGTATTCGACTTCTCCGGGTTTCTCTAGCAATTCTGAAAATCTCTCCGCTAGACCTTTCTCCTGTGTGATATAGATAGGTGTGCCGTCGAAGTTCTCTTTGACAGAAAACCTTACTCTTGTCAGGAGTTCCTCAGAAATCTCGAGCGGAAAGTTTGGATTTTCGATTTTTCCACTTGATCCTGGACCTTTGAGCGTAACTATCTCATCTGTATTATTCTCTCCCATTACTCGGCGCACAAAGTTTACAGGAAGCGCGAGATCTTTGCTTTTCCAGTTGTAGATTTTTGATTGGGAGTACTCAAACCCTTCTGCAAATTTCTTTACGCCTCCGAACTCATCAACCCTGTGCCAGAGCTCGTCTTTACCTGGCTGAGTCAGTTCAAGCCTTAGGGTTCCTGATATATCAGAAAGTTTTATTCGGGGCATCTATAATGATCTATGCAGCAGATGTTTTTAAGGGTTGACCACCTTTCTATGAGTATTGGTGAATTAGATTATGGAACTTGTTTACGCAGCACTGACGCTTGATGAGGCCGGGAAAGAAGTCAATGAAGGGAACCTCCAAGAAATTGTCGACGCAGTAGACCTAGACGTCGAAGACTCAGAGGTTTCCGCGCTCGTAGCAGCCTTAGAAGATGTTGATATCGAAGAAGCAATGGAAACAGCAGTAGCAGGCGGAGCAGCAGCTCCAGCAGGCGGTTCTTCAGACGATTCAGCTGACGAAGAAGAAGCAGAAGAAGAGGAAGAGGAAGAAGAGGACGAAGCTGACGAAGAAGAAGCAGCTGAAGGACTAGGAAACATGTTCTAGAAGCATCCTACAACTTATCCCTCATTTCTTTTTTAATAAAATGCTCAATTGATCTAAGAGATCTCAACTATATACTCAGAAACCTCTGTCCGAACAATTTTTTCAGGAATACAGATTCAGATCAGAGCAGATACATTCTAACAGTTTATTTTATTCAATGGAAGGTATATGTGTAAAAAATTTCTCTAAGTAAGAGTTAATTATGAAGAGTCTCTCCCAGCTCAAGCAAGAGATCAAAGAGGAAGCAGCCAGCGACCCTGAAAAGTTCTTTGCAACGAAGGTACTGAGGGAGAAAGGCTTCAACAGAGGCACATGCAGAAAATGTGGAATGAACTTCTGGAGCATCAATGAAGAAAGAGAGATCTGTGGAGAGCCTGAATGCGGCGACGGCTACACATTCATAAACAACTCTCCAACCGACGAAAACTACACACATAAACAGTCATGGAAAGCCTTCGAGGAGTTCATGACTGACAGAGGCTACACTTCTATAAACAGATATCCTACCGTCGCCAGATGGAGGGATGACGTGGAGTTTACGGGAGCAAGCATCTACTGCTTCCAGCCCTACGTAGTTTCTGGAGAGGCTGAGCCTCCTGCAAAGGAGCTTATAATACCTCAGCCAAGCCTCCGTTTCAACGACGTTGACAATGTCGGCATCACCGGCAGACACTACACAAACTTTACGATGATCGGTCAGACATGCTTCCAACCACCTGGAGAATACGACCAAGACAGGTATTTCAGAGACATGCTCGAGTTCACGGTAGAAAAGCTGGGTATACCTAAGCAGAAGCTTGTGCTGCATGAAGACAGCTGGGGAGGTGGAGGAAACCTGGGGGCGTGTATGGAGTTCTTTGTTGACGGACTTGAACTGTTCAACCAAGTATACATGTTTTACGAGAGAACACCGGAGGGCTACGAGGAACTGGACCTGAAGGTGCTTGACATGGGTATGGGCCATGAAAGGATAACATGGATATCAAACGGAACCGAGACCAGCTATGAATCCGTAATGCCGGAGACTCTCGAAAAAATGAAGAAACAGACCGGGCTGGAGGTAAACCAAGACATATGGGAGAGTTTTCTTCCCTACAGCTCCGAGCTGAACGTAGACGAAGTTGAAGACATAGATCAGAAATGGCAGGAAGTAGCTGAAAAGATGGATATGGATACAGACAAACTGAAGGAGGAGATAAAGCCCTCTGCCGCACTGTACTCGGTGGCCGAACATACTAGAGCCCTGATATTCGCTCTCGCAGATGGAAAGATACCTTCCAACACCGGAGGAGGGCACAACCTCAGGATGATATACAGAAGGGCGAAAGACTTCATAGAAAAGTATAGCTGGAACCTCGAAATTACGGAAGTAGCAAAGTGGCACGCAGAAGAGCTAGAGAGTCTTTACCCTGAGCTAAAGGATTCAATACAGGAGATAGAAGAGATTCTAGAGGTGGAGGCAGAAAAATATGAAAAATCCCGGAAAAAAGCTGAGAATAAGCTCTTAAGCCTGGATTCACAGCCTTCAACAGAAAAAATGATAGAGCTATACGAATCACATGGCGTATCACCTGAGATGATGGAGGAACACGGCTACAAGGTACCTGAAGACTTCTACACAAAGCTAGGCAGCAGCGAAGAAGCCCTAAACCAGACTGAAGAAAGCTTCGATATCAAAGAGGAGATTGAAACAGAAAAACTGTACTACGAGAAACGTGAGCCCTATAGAGACAGCTCAGATTCCAAGGCAGAAGACTTCAGCTTCACAGCAGAGGTAAAACAAATTATAGAAGATCAATGGATTGTCTTAGACCGAACCCTTTTCTACCCTGAAGGCGGTGGACAGTCAGCAGATACAGGCAAGATAAACGGGAGTAAAGTAGAGGATGTCCAGAAACAGGGGAACGCTGTTCTACATAAACTACCTGACAATGATCTGAATCAGGGAGACAAGGTCGAATGCACTGTAGACGGTCAGAGAAGAAAACAGCTTACACAGCACCACTCTACAACACATATTGTTAACGCAGCGTCAAGAGAAGTTCTAGGAGATCATATATACCAGGCAGGAGCCAACAAAACGACTGAAAAGGCAAGACTTGATCTTACACACTATGAAAAACCATCAAAGCAGGAGCTCAGACAGATAGAATCAAAGGTCCAGAAAACCATCAACCAGGGTCACAGAATCAATGTAATTGAGGAGAAGAAATCTCAGGCCGAACAGGAACACGGCTTCAGAATCTATCAGGGAGGCGCACCCCCAGGAAACCAGATTAGGCTCATAGAGATAGAGGGAGTGGATATTGAAGCATGTGGAGGAACACACCTCACCAAGACATCGCATGCAGAGGACTTCGTGTTGACAGGTTGTAGAAGAATACAGGACGGCACAATAAGAATGGATTACAAAGCAGGAAGACAGGCCAGAAAACACAAAGAATCAGTAAAAGATACCGTTAAACAGGCTGCAGCACATCTTTCAGAGGACAGCCCTCAATTAGATAAGACAAAACTTCCGGATAACTTTAAGCAGCTGAGAGAAACAGCAGAGGAAATCGCAGAGATGTACTCGGTTGAGGTCGAGGAACTCCCGGACACCCTTCAAAGATTCAAGAAAGAAATAAAGCAAAAAGAGAACAAGATCAAGAGACTTGAGGAGTTCACGGACAGGTCGACAGAGCTGGACTCACGTGAAGAAACTGATGATCTTGTTGAGGCTGCTAAAAAAGTTTACAAGCTCAGAAAGCAGAGGGAAAAACAGCTCGAGAACCTAGAGTCCGAGGTTGAAGATATTGTGGAGCAGGGAATCCGTGAAAACGGTGATGAAGTAGAACTTGAGGTACCTACGGACAACATAGGTTTACTGATACAGGTAAGCAGGACACTATCTCAAAAACATCAGGCCTGCATAGCACTGAAGTGCGACAAGGGAGCAGTATGCGCATCTCAGACAGATATCAAAGCGGATGAGAAGCTAGGCAAGTACGGAGAAGGTGTTCAGGGCGACGAAGGATTTGCAAAAATATTCAATATCGAGTAATCCTACAGAACTCCTATCTGCTGGCATCTGGCCGCAGCACTTCCCAAATTATTCAGAGTGTTACATACCGCTTCCTCAATGTTTCTCACAGTAATATTCGTAACTGATTCCTGTTGAGGTGCAGGACCTCTCTGCGTGATAATTCCTCCCTGCACAACCACTGCAGGAAACTCCGTAATACCATTTCGGGAGACAATATCAGGAACTTGAGTCGAAGATACAATCTGAACAAAGGTCTTCTCACCGTACCTCTCCTGAATCTGCCTGACCTGACCTAATTCCTCAATTTGGCTTTCATTATCGTATATAGCGTTGACAAACACCGCTTCCTGTCTTGCGGCTATAACCGTCTGCTCTGTATAGGAACGGTTAAACCCTGTCTCAGAGAACTGCTGACTCGGAGCTGTAAAGTTTCTCTGCTCCTGATTCTGGTTCTGATTGGCGCCTGAGCCACCGGCACCACCGCCACCGTAGACCAGGAACGTTGCACCAAAACCTACAGTGATTAAAACTGCGATAAACAGGTTCCCATACTGTTTCAGCTTATCTCCGAGAGACATCTCTACCACAGATTTGGAGCCGCAACAATAAAGAACCTTGCCGACATATCTAGAAAATATGATAGTAGGATTTAACGTGAACAGTATAGACGCAGATAAATCAGAGGATATCGGCGGAGACCTTCAGATAAACTATGCACCGGAGATAACAAACGTAGAATCAACCGGCGTCAGAGCATTTGACGACGAGGTCGCAAAGATAGACTTCAAGTTCAGAGTCGAATACTCAACAGGAAACTCTGTGCCTGCACACATCCAGATGCAGGGCAACGTACTCTGGAACGGCAACACCCAAGACATAGTGGAAACATGGGAGGAAAGCGAACAGCTACCTGAACAGATCAAAGCTCCTCTTATGAACGATCTGTACAGAAAACTCCTCTCAGAAGCCACAGGTGTCGCAGACACACTAAGCATGCTTCCACCGATACCTACTCCACAGGTACAGAAGCAACAGGGACAGTAACCTACCTGTATAAGGTTACAAACCTTCTTTTCTTTCCAAGCATATTTTTGGAGTATGTCTCCAGTTCTTTCTCCTTCTCAAGCGCGTTCAGAAGCCTGTGTACATCTTCCTCAGCCCAAGACATAGCATCTGAGAGACTTTTCACAGAAGGCTTCTGACCATCCTCTATCTGATCACTGCATTTCTGAAGCAGCTTATCTTTCCTACTCACAGACAAGTATATAACCTGGCAGAGATAAAAAACAGGATGTATGGTACTTGAGGATGCAGAAGAGGAAATCGAAAGTCAGGACTACCAAGAAGCCATGGAAGATCTTCAGGAGCAGATAAGGGATGTTGAAACAGACTTCAAACAGGTGAAGACTGAAGACGCATCAGGAGATCTTGCCAGGAAACAACAGAAGGCAGAGGATGTACTCTCAGATATACACGACCAAATCGAGTTCCTGCAGGAACAAGTTGAACGAATGAATGAAGAAAATCAAAACCGTTAAAAATTTTAAAGACATAAACAAAAAATACCGTGGTTACAATGAGAAGACTAAAACGAACTGACAACGTCGAAGACGTGTTCAACCAGATGGAAAACCTGTTCAACCAGTTCCACGAAAAGGGCATGGACTTTGCCTCCGAACTAAGTCCAAACTTTCCTGTAGATATAGCTGAAGAGGAGGGAAGCTACGTAGTAACAGCAGATATGCCAGGAGTAGAAAAGGAGGAAATCAACCTAAAGGCTGACAGCGAAGGAGTGGAAATCTCCGCAGAATCAAGCCACGAAATAGAAGAAGAAAACGAAAAGTACTACAGAAAGGAAAGATCACAGAGACAGTTCAACAGACGCATAGAGTTCCCATCACAGGTAGAAGCAGAAACAGTAGAGGCAAGCTACGAAGACGGCGTACTGACAGTCACAGCCGACAAAGACGAAGAAGACGGCCATACAATAGAGATAGAGTAAAAAAGCCTGTCAAACCACATCTTTCCTTTCCCATTTATCAATCAACAAAATAAGACACAAGTATCGATATGAGTAAAATTTCTCAGACAGCAAAACAGCTATCCGAATTCCTCAACCTTATACAACAGGACAGAGAGAATATTGAAAGAGTTATACAGGAAGTCAAAGAGAAAGACATAGACGCAGAGTTCATAGTACATCCTAAGTCAGAAACGGTAGAAGATTCATCAAAAAACACAGGATACAATCCGGAGAAAATAGTCAAGACCCTTGTATTTGTAGCCGAAGAGCCGATAGCGGTTATGTGTCCCGGGCACACCAGCGTCTCCGAACAAAAGCTGGAGGAAATCACGGGTCACGAACCAAGAATGGCTACACCCGAAGAAGTAGAAGAACATACAGGCTACCAGATAGGCGGCGTATCCCCTTTCGACCTTGACATCAAAACTTACATGGAAAAAGCAATTCTGGATAAACAAGAGGTGAAGCCTGCGGCAGGATCAAAGGTAACTGGGGTCTCAATCAAACCTGAAGACCTGAAAAAGGCTTCAGAAGCAGAGGCTAAGGATTTATCCAGAAAGTAATTTAACAGTAGCAACTGAAGTCAGGATTATGGATGCAGAAGAAAAGAAGCAACTCGTAATGCGTAACTCCGAGGAAACAGTGAAGGAAGAGGAGCTTGAAGAAATAATTGAAGAAAAAGAGAATCCCAGAGCATACGTCGGATACGAGACATCAGGGCCCGTCCATCTTGGACACTGGGTATCAGTCAGAAAAATGCTTGATATACAAGAAGCAGGCTTCCAGCCTGTCATCCTATGGGCAGACCTGCACACATACCTAAACAAGAAAGGTGAGGAAGCATGGATACAGGATATGACAGACTACTGGCAGGCAACATTTGAAGCACTAGGCCTTGACGCGGAATACGTCCATGGAAGAGATTTTCAGGAAAACGATGACTACTTCCACGACCTGCTGACCATGATGCAAAAGACCACGATAAACCGTGGTGAAAGATCCATGCAACACGACCTCAGAGATAAAGAAGAAGTATACGTCTCACAGATAACATACCCATTGATGCAGGCCCTTGACATAGTACACCTAGACCTAGACCTGGCAGTAGCAGGTATCGAACAGAGAAAGATCCATATGCTGGCAAGGGAGCAGCTGCCAAAACTTGGATACGAAAAACCAACATGCCTGCACTGGCCTCTACTTACCTCACTGGCAGGTGAAGGAGACAAGATGAGCTCATCCAAGAAAAATACGATGTTCCCTCTCCACGCAGATCCTGAAGAAATCAGAGACGTGATAGAAGACGCATACTGCCCTCAAGGAGAGGTAGAAGATAATCCAATAATTCAGATATGCAAACTGTTTATATTCGGAGCAGACAGAGACCTTGAAGTAAGTAGAAAAGAAGAACATGGAGGAAACCTCCATTACGAGAAATTCGAAGAAATGGCAGATGACTTCAAATCAGGCGAACTCCATCCATTAGACCTTAAAGAAGCGGTTGCAGAGGAAGTAGTTGAAAGATTCAAGCCTGTAAGAGACAAGTTCCGAGAAAACCCTGATTTACTTGAACCATTGGAAGAAATCGGTCACGAAACACCAGAGTATATAACCTGACCAGGCACAGTAAGAAATTTAAGCAGTTCCTTGTAATATATACAGTATGAAGGGTGGATATGTTTCTCACCGGTGCGTTTGCAACCTGTAGGCTCGATAAGAGCTTTTCAAAACCTGTTCTAGATAAAAATTTCTGCACAAGTGGAACCTATGCTACGCATTGAACGTTTCCGCGATAATCCTGATGAGATCAGGGATTCAGAGGAGTACAGGGGCAAGGACCCAGAAAAGGTAGACAAAGTAGTTGAACTTGACAAAGCCTGGAGAGAGAATCTGCAGAAGCTGCAGGAACTCCAGGAAAAGAGAAATCAGGTCGGCGACAGAATCGCAGAGATGAAACAGAACGGTGAAGACGCCTCTGAACACATCGAGAAGATGCAGGAAGTAAAGGAAACCATAACCGAACTCGAGGACGAAGTTGAAAGCCTAAAGGAAGATAGAGATGAGCTGAGGATGAAAATAGGTAATATCGTAGACGACTCGGTTCCTCAGGGAGAAGACGAAGATGACAACGTGCCAGTGAAACACTGGGAACCTGGAGAAGGTAAAAGCGAGAGCGGCGAGCTAGCTGCAGATCTGCTTGAAGACACAGACTTGCTTGAGACAGAAAAGGCCGCCGAGGTCGCAGGTGAGAGAGCCTATTACCTGAAAAACGACCTTGTAAGGTTGAATCAAGCTCTGATCAACTACGGGCTGGATAGAATGCGGGAGAAAGATTATACCCCTATGCAGACGCCTTACATGCTAAACAAGGAAGCTATGGAAGGTGCAGCCGAGCTAGAGGACTTCCACGAGCAGCTCTACAAGCTGGACCGGCATAATCGGTACCTGATCGCAACCTCGGAGCAGACTTTGGCAGCTTATCACTTTGACGAGATACTGCAGCCGCAGGAACTTCCCAAAAAATACGCAGGCTATTCAACAAACTTCAGACGTGAAGCAGGAAAACACGGACAGGAAACAAGAGGTATCTGGAGACTGCACCAGTTCGAAAAAATAGAGCAGTTCATATTCTGTAAACCGGAAGAATCACAGGAACTGCATGATGAGCTTCTAGAAAATGCAGAAGAAGTAATGAAGGATCTCAACCTTCCGTACAGAGTGGTTAACGTCTGTACAGGAGACCTAGGTGATACACCAGCCAAAAAATACGATATTGAGGCATGGAGACCTTCACTAGGAGAGTACGGAGAAGTAGTCTCATGCAGCAACTGCACAGAATACCAAGGAACCAAACTCAAGACAAGAATAAGACGACAAGACAGCGACAACCAAACAGTTCACACTCTGAACTCAACCCTGATCGCAACACAGAGGCTTATGACGATCATCATAGAGAACAACCAGACTGTCGAAGGAATAGAAGTTCCTGAAGCTCTGCAGAGCTACATGGGCGGCCAAAACACAATCAGTTTATAGCCACTAAACCCTAGTCTCAACAATTTTTTCTCTTGGGAATAAATCCCTATCTACTGTCTCAGGTATCTCATCAAGCAGATGTATATCACCAACGTCTTCACGCACGTCATCTTTGACGGATTTAATCTTATTGACTGAATGTGATCTTGCATTTGCATGCTCTTGTAGAGGCACTCTTACGAAATTATCCCAGTCAGCACCCTTAAACCACCGATTATTTTCAGTATAGGCTGTAAACTCAGGGTCGAAGAACTTTATTCTTGATTGGCCATCATCCATAGTCTCTTCGATAAACTCATCTTTTCTATCAAAGGGGCTGACCAGTCCCATACCTTCCATGGTGCCGTAAAAAATCCCCCATTCATTTTCACTCCCGTAGATACCCCCATCAGTGGCATTATTCCCCCAAGGCCGTAAAGAAAATGCCATATCATCATAGAGATCGAGAATCTTTATTTTCGAAGGTGTTACAGGAGATGCAAGCTCTTTATTCCTCAACTGTAAATCAACACCATCTTGCCTGTGCATAGCAGACTCCAACATAAGCTCTGGTATCATCACAATACCATCTTCATATTGTGTTTCTTCGAACTCGGGCGTACCAATTTTTCGATAAAGAGCGTCATCGTGCGAATTCCTCTTAAAATGCTTTCCGCTCGAGGAAAGCTTGGATAAAATGTCGGTTGAACCCATATTGAAGGTTTTTGGACCTACACCTAGGTTATCATGGGCTTTTCTTTCATAGTTTATATCTGGTCTCGATCTGTAACCGCTGGCGGAGCTATCAAGTCCCTGCCCCCAGCCAAGTGCATCCATTTGATCCTCAATCTCCTGGCTACCTCCCTCAAGGTAATGAGTCCATTCCCTGACCGCAAATCGAGTGTTACCATTCTGCTTTACCTTCATTATGCTTGGGGAAGTTTGAATGCCTTCCAAGCTGAAGTCAGTTCTTGGTTCAACTTTCAGGGTTCTTGAAGGCCCTGAATGCATCTCAATATACATCTCAACTTCTATATCCTCTATGGATTCTAACCAGTTGCCATAGTCTTGGTTAGCTTTGCTTGAGGATTCATTAGCTGGTTTGCCCATAGATCTCGTTCCCATACCCTTTGAACCATATGAGTTCTTCTCTAACAGATCGTCGATTTTCCCATATAGTTCGTCTCTTACAGTCCTTAAATCAGTCTGATTTCTAGAATTTCCTTTCTCCAAATATACTGTCACATCATCAATATTATCTATAAATTCGTAGGCGGATTCCATTGGTTTGTTATTATAAGGAAACTACACGTCAGTCTTTTTGAGTGTATTCTTTCTTTAAGTTTAATTTACGCGATAGACTACATGCAAACCACGGTAATGGTTGGTGAGAAGCCGAAGGTAACCAGCAAGATTGCAAATGCCTTGGGCGACTACAGCATGAAGGAGAACAGAGGCGTCAAGAACTACATTATTGAGACAGATGAGAGACGCTTGATTGTTGCCCCGGCTGTCGGACATATATTCAATCTTGACCAAGTTAGCGAGGGCTGGGACTACCCTGTATTTGACGTGGAATGGAAACCCACTTTTGAGACAGATGAC
Organism: uncultured archaeon; assembly: GCA_964391005.1. Classification (GTDB taxonomy): domain Archaea; phylum Nanohalarchaeota; class Nanosalinia; order Nanosalinales; family Nanosalinaceae; genus Nanosalina. The sequence goes on from CAYMJB010000001.1 coordinate 18,472, forward strand.
TCGGCGGGATACATGAAAAAATACTATAACAACCTTAGAGACCAGCTTGAGAAAGCTGATACATACATAAACGCGTGCGACTTCGATCTTGAGGGAAGCGTTATCGGCGCAAACGTCATCAAACAGATAACAGACGCTTCAGATGAGAAGATCGAGAGAATGAAGTTCTCAACACTGACACAAAGTGACCTGAGAGATGCCTACGACAACCTGGAAAGCTTTGACAGAGGCATGACTTCTGCAGGAATAGCAAGGCATATACTGGACTACTACTACGGCGTAAACGTCTCCAGAGCGCTGATGCAGGCGGTCAGAGAAAACGACAGGTACAAGACACTTTCAACAGGACGTGTACAGGGACCTGCCCTCAAGGTACTGGCAGACAAGGAAAGAGAGATCAAGGAGTTTGAACCTGATCCTTACTGGGAAATATATCTACACCACAACGAGTTTGACGCAAAGCTCAAGGAACCTGAAGAAGACAAAGAAAAGCCGGAGAGAATCTGGGACGAAGATAAAGCCAACCAAATATTCTCAACTGTCGAAGGAGAAAGGAAAGCTAAGGTCAGAGACATAAAAATCAACAACTACAAACATAACCCTCCAATACCCTTTAATCTTACAGGACTGCAGAAAGAGGCTTCCTCACAGTTCAACCTCTCACCTAAGAAAACCCAGTCAATAGCGCAGTCGCTTTACGAGGATTCCCTGATCTCATATCCGCGTACAGAGTCACAAAAACTGCCGCCCAAACTTGGATACAAGAACCTGTTGAAAGATCTAAAAAACCAGGAGAAGTACGAGAATCTGGCTAAGAGAGTTTTAAATAAGGATAAACGCGATAACTTATATCCTAAGCAGGGGAAAAAGAAGGATGACGCACATCCTTGCTTTAAGCCAGACGCAAAAGTAAGTTTTAACCAGAGCGCTAGGTCTTTTTCGGATATAGCTGGTGAAGTGGATAACTGGGAGTGGGATGAAGAAAAGGAGAGTTACTTCGGAGAGATTGATAAGTCAGGCGTCATATCACATGACTCACATGTTAAGAAATCAGAAGTTACGGGTATATGGAGAACACCATATGAAGGAGACCTTTTGGACGTTGAAACTAATTCGAGAGAGGTAAGCGTCACTCCTAAGCACAGATTCTTGACCTTCACGGAAGAAGGTTTGGATTATGTTGAGGCAGAAAACCTCAGAGAGAAAGATATAGTATTCAAGCAGAAGAAACAGGAAGAAAAAGTTTTGAATCTTTCAAACAATATTGAGTTAGAGTCTGCGTTCTCTAAGAAGCACTGGGAGCAAATACAGGAAGGAGAAGAATGCAGTGTCAATGAAACCTATGATAGGATAAAAGAATTTCTAGAAGATATTGAAATAGGAAAAGCTGAAAAACTGGCGGCCATCACCGGGTTCTGCTTTGGAGATGGGCACCTGCGCTTCGAAAAACCTTCAGAAAGCAGAGAGAAGTATCCTCAGGTACATTTCACCGGTAGAATAGAGGATATGAAGAAACTGAAGGAGGATATAGAGGAAGTCGGTTTCAGCGCCTACATCAGCAGCGATGAGCCTAAAAAAGCGATGATAGCATCCAAAAATTCAGCTTTCGGCAGACTGTTAATTGCTCTTGGATGTCCTACGGGCGATAAGATGACCAAAAATTTCAGTGTGCCTGAATGGGTGAAGAAAGATGAAAACCTGAAGAGAGAATTTCTAGCAGGGATATTTGGAGCAGAGCTCACCAAAGTAAGAACCCACACGAACAACGGAAGAGACATCAGAAACCTCCGATTCGAACAAAACAAAATCAAAAAACTGGAAGAATCCTTCAAGGACTTCTTCAAAGAACTAATGCAAATGTGTGAAGACCTAGAAATACAGACGAGCAACCTTTCAACAGCTAAGAAAACTGAGAGTAGAAAAAAAGACGGAGAAAAAACTGTCAGAGGCAGCTTCTCCATAAAAAACAACAGAGAAAACTTGGAAAAATTTGTAAACAAAATTCCAATGAGGTACAGCAAATATAAAGACGAACTAAGAAGAAACGCTTCAGCATACCTTGCATTGAGAAAATCCGTAATAAAGAGAAGAAAAAGTAAGAGGCAGAAAGCCAAGAAAATGTATCAAAATGGGAAAGGATACAAAGAGATAGGCGAAGAAATCAACATTTCAAAATACACGGTGAAAAGCTGGGTTTACTATGGCAACGGTGGAAAAGAAGAACACGTACCCTCAGAAGAAATACCGAAATTCAAAGAATTCAACCTCAAAACACCAAAACAAACCAAGCCAGAAATAATAAATAAGATAGAAACTAGCCACTACGAAGGCCATGTCTACGACATAGAGGTCGAAGAAAATCATAATTACTTCGCAAACCAATTACTAGTACACAACTGCATATACCCTACGGGGAAGCATCCTTCAGGTCTCTCAAAGATGGAGAAGAAAGTCTACGATCTCATTGTCAAGAGGTTCTTCGCAGTATTTGGAGAAGCAGCAAAGAGACAGTCCCTGACACTGACTCTTGATGTCCTAGGGTATAGCTTCAAGGCAAAGTCAAAGGTAACCAAGCAGAGGAACTGGTTTAGCCTATACGATCCGTATGTAAATGTTGAGGAAGCTGATCTTCCGGAAGTTGAGGAAGGTGAAAAACTTGATGTAGAGGACTTCAGCCTTGAGGACAAGGAAACCAAGCCTCCAAGGCGTTACAGCCAGTCCAGAATAGTTTCAGAACTTGAAAAGAAAAACCTGGGAACCAAGGCCACGCGTGCCTCAACCATCGACCGGCTCTACGACAGAAACTATATTGAGGGCTCACCAATAGAGGTTACACAGTTGGGTCTCACAATAGTGAATACCTTGGAAAAACATGCTCCAGATGTGCTCAGCGAAGAACTCACAAGAAACTTTGAGGAAAAGATGGAGTCAATAAAACAAGGAGAGAAAAGTTCAGAGGAAGTTGTCTCAGAGGCACAAGAAGAACTAGAAGAAACTCTTACCGAATTTAAACAAAAGGAAAAACAGATAGGATCCGAGCTTGTCGAAACAATAGATAAGGAAAGAAACAGGCAGAGAAGGCTCGGAGAATGCCAAGAGTGCGAAGATGGCACCCTGAAAATAATCAAGAATAACGGCAGCAGATTTGTAGGCTGCTCAAACTACCCTGACTGCGAGAACAGCTTCCCTCTACCAAGTAACGGCGATATAGAGGGAATGGACGAAGCATGCGATGAGTGTGGAAACCCGAAAATATACGTAAGCAGGAACTCCGGCAACGACTACAACATGTGCATATACCCTGACTGCCCGACAAAAGACGACTGGTAAACCAGGAAATTCAGAAAACTCCTGAATCGTTTCTCTTCAAGCCCTCATCCGTTATTTCAAACCCTACTTTCTGACCTTCTTCCAAAGACCTGTGTTTTGCGATCTCAGCAACCCTTGAATCCTGACTCTCTGAAAGCTGAATCAAACACTTTGACCAGTACTTGGGAACATCACTTCCAACAAGCTCCAGTTCATCATCATCAAAACTCGTATACACCTGGTTGGTGATTACTACGGGAATATCCTGGTTCCTCGCTATCTCGGAAAGCTTTGAAAGCTGCTCAGAGAGCTCGTTATTAACTTCTGAAGCGTTGCCACCATCAACCTTAAGACGGTAGAGGGAGACCATGGAATCCACGACGATAAGCTCCAGATCCTGTTCCATAGCCTGCAGGGAGTTTATCGCCCCTTTCTGCTGCTGAAAATCAGTCACATCCTTCACAAAAACATTCTTAAGATCGGCCTCGGATGCAATCTGGGCAAACCTTTCAGCCGAAAAACTTGCCTCAGTATCAATATATGCTACATTTCCATGACTGGACGCAACCTCAGCACTTATCTGAAGACAGGCATTTGTCTTGCCTGAACCGGATTCCCCGTAAAAATTTGATATCACTCCTCTCTCAATACCGCCTTCCAGTAAGGTATCAAGAGGCTTAGAGCCCGTTGAAACACGTTTTACTTCCACACATTCACAAGGTACTCAACTCTTTTATCCATGCTCTGGAAAGCCACTAAGGTTATTTTAACATCAAAACTAGACATGTTCACATGAAGACCAGACATGTAATTTTTGGCTTAGCTTTTGTTTTGATTTTCGGTGTAGGAATGGTTAACGTGCAGACTGACGGAGAGCTGGTGCATGAGATAAGTACAGAGCTGCCTGGATACGAGGCATCCGGAAACACATCTATCACAGATATAGAAAAGGTGGTGCTCCAGGCAGGCGAATCAAAGGAGATAACTTCAAGGATTCTAAACGTGAGAGAAATATCTTATACAGATCCTACTTTATCTGAAAACGTTTCGAACAGCGTTAATCTTGAGCTCGAGCTGTCACCTCGTCCTGGAATGGTTCAGGAATCGTTTCCGCCGCAGTTCTTGTATGATCAGAGGACAAAGGCTGTAACAGCCAGGATAAACATATCAGCAACAGAAGACGCGGAGACAGGAACGTACAATTTTGAACTACTGGCATCCGGGAACAACACCGAAGGAAGCATCACACAGGATATACCTGTTGAGATCCGAGCCGAGAGCTAAAGTGTTCCTATCGCACAATGAACAGTAAGTTGAGGATTGGATAAGCCAGATTTCAGATGTAAACAATGTTTTTTATTCACGTAAACAAAAATTAATTTAAGTGTTATTTACATAATCTCAGATAAGCCATGCCGGAAGAAGAAGCAGCACTTGTAACCTACAACACCGAACGGAAGAACTTTGACTCGGTATACGAAAGAAACAAGTTCTACCGTGGACTATTCGGGTACAAGCAAACTGTAAAGAAGAACGGCAAAGAATACGAATACGAGAAGGACGGATTAATGGATGAAATACCACACTTCCGGATAGGAGACTCGGTATTCATAACATCAAAAGACCAGGTAAACAAGGTAGAGGCTTACTTTGAGAAATGGAGCGGAAAAATAACAAAACACATATTCACAGTGATAATCGAAGATGAAAACATCAAAGACAATATTACAAAACAAGGCTCAGAGCTACCAGAAGGTGAATAGATAAAATGGCAGATGACGAAGACGTGAAGCTGCGTGTAGGCGAAGTACCGCCAAACGCACAGCAAGACATCGGCAAAGGAATAGTCAGGATAGACAGCAAAATCATGGAAGAAATTGGAGTAAGAGAAGGAGAGGCAATCATACTTGAAGGAGAAAGAGAGACAGTAGGCAGAATAGCAAGATCATACCCTGCCGACAAAGGCCTAGGAATCGCAAGAATGGACGGATACATGCGAAAAAACGCAGGAACAAGCCTAGGAGAAAACGTCTCAGTAAGAAAAGCAGACCTGAAAGAAGCCAACGAGATCACGCTTGCACCAGCAGAAGAAGGAGTGATGATGCAGGTCTCAAACCCCAACATATTCAAGAAAGGGCTTGCAGGACGTGCAGTGATGCAGGGTGATATCGTTGTACCTGGAGGAGACAAGGACAGAAGAAGCTCTGTATTCGATGACATGCCGTTTGACTTTGACGCAGACAAGTTTGCCATGGGCTTTGGCGGAGAAACCAAGCTCATGGTGGTAAAAACCAAGCCAAAAGGCGCAGTAAAAATAACCAAAAACACAGACATCAAAATGAAACAACAAGCAGTAGAAGAACCAGGACAGAAACGTGTAAGCGTACCTGACGTAACCTACGAAGACATAGGCGGACTAGACGAGGAAGTGCAGAAAGTCAGGGAGATGATAGAACTACCCCTGAAACACCCTGAGGTATTCCAGCAGCTAGGAATCGACGCACCCTCAGGAGTACTCCTACAAGGACCACCAGGAACAGGAAAAACACTCTTAGCAAAAGCGGTGGCCAACGAATCAAACGCCACCTTCCTCTCAATAGACGGACCAGAGATAATGTCCAAGTACTACGGAGAATCAGAGAAACAGCTACGTGAAAAATTCGAGGAGGCACGTGAAGAAGCACCTGCAATCATCTTCGTCGACGAGATAGACGCAATCGCACCAAAAAGAGACGAATCAGGAGGAGAAGTTGAAAGACGTGTAGTAGCACAACTCCTCTCAGAAATGGACGGCCTAGAAGCAAGAGAAAACGTGATCGTCATAGCTGCCACAAACCGGGCAGACTCAATAGATCCCGCGCTAAGACGTGGAGGAAGATTTGACAGAGAAATTGAAATTGGAGTACCAAACAGAGACGGTAGAAAAGAAGTCCTTCAGATCCACACAAGAAACATGCCCCTAGCTGACGACGTCGATCTTAACGAGCTAGCTGACAAGACACACGGATACGTCGGAGCTGACCTTGAGGCCATGTGTAAGGAAGCAGCCATGTACGTGCTGCGGGACATCCTGCCAGAGATAGATCTAGATGAGGAAATACCAAGCGACGTCCTAGAAGACCTTATAGTGGACAGAGATGCCATGGTAGAAGGCATGCGGACCGTCGAACCTTCACAAATGCGTGAAGTCATGGTTGAGGTCCCACAAGTCACGTGGAATGACATCGGAGGACTTGAAGAGACAAAAGACCATCTACAGGAAATGGTTGAATGGCCACAGGAATACCCGGACGAATTCGAAAACATGGGTATAGAAGTACCAAAAGGAATCCTGCTCTACGGACTACCAGGAACAGGAAAAACCTTGCTCGCGAAAGCAGTAGCCAACGAATCCAACTCCAACTTCATATCAGTAAACGGGCCAGAACTCCTGTCAAAATACGTAGGAGAATCCGAAAGCGCGGTCAGGGAAGTATTCAAGAAAGCAAGACAGGTAGCGCCTTGCGTACTATTCATCGATGAGATCGATTCCATCGCGCCACGCAGAGGCTCCAGAAGCTCTGACTCCGGAGTAGGTGACCGAGTAGTAAACCAGCTTCTAACCGAACTCGACGGAATTGAATCCCTTGAAGGGGTAACCGTCATAGCGGCCACAAACCGTCCGGATATGATTGACCCTGCGATCATGCGCCCCGGAAGAATAGACAGGAACGTAGAGGTAGAGGTACCTGATACAGAGGGGCGAAAGAAGATTCTGGAGGTACACACAAGAGATATGCCTCTGGCTGACGACGTAGACCTTGACAAGCTTGCGGAGGAAACAGAAAGCTACGTAGGATCAGACATAGAGTCAGTATGCAGAGAGGCAGGAATGAACGCATTGAGAAACGACAGGGATGCACACGAAGTCACCTCAAGCAACTTTGAAGCTGCTCTAGAAGACGTAAGACCTACAGCAACCGAAGACAACCTACAGAGGTATGAGAAGATGATGCAGAAGATGGAGGACATAGAACAAACCGAAGACACACCTGACTACTACGCCTGATCACCACAGGCACACCTCTCTATTTATTAGTCAAACAAAACAAATTGACACTATGACACAGGACGAACCTGACAAGCAGGGAAAAGAAGAAGAGGAAGACACTTCGGAGCAAGAAACAGTAGAAGAACAACAAGATCAAGATCAGAGCGAATCAGAGAACAGTCAAGAAGAATCAGCAACTGATCATAAAGACTCCGGGACCCAGCAAGATGAAGGTTCTGGTCAGTCAGGTACCGTCCAGCTATCTGTAAAGTCGCTTGTAGCAGGAGTTTTCGTTCTCGGCGTAGCAGTAGGCTTTGCCGGAGGAGTACTTACAGGAAACGGCGGATTAATGATTGCTCAGCCAGGAAACGATGCTCCGAACCCATCTCAAGCAGAAGAGACAGGAAGCCAGGAAACAGACACAGTTGACATGAGCAAGATTGACATGGAAGGAGAACCTGTACTTGGTCAGGAAGACGCACCAGTGACAATGGTGATCTACGAGGACTATCAGTGTCCTTTCTGCAAGCGGTTTGAGACACAGACCTTCCCGAAGATCAAATCAAACTACGTGGACTCTGGTGACGTCAAAGTAGTATGGAAGGACTTTCCAGCACCAAGCCTAGGTCATGACTGGGCCGAACCAGCCGCTGCCGCCACAGAATGCGTTTACAGGGAAGGAGGAAACGAAGCATTCTGGAACGTCAACAAGAAAGTGTTTGAACAGGCAAAAACACTGACAAGAGGAGAGGACGAATTCACAACCGAGAACATCCAATCTAGGATCAAAGAATTTGCATCAGAAGAAGGAGTATCGGAGTCAGCAGTACAAAGCTGTATAGAAAACGACAACCCTATGCAGGAAGTCAACAAAGACAAACAGGGAATAATAGGAATAACCAGCAACATCGGAACACCTACCGCGATTGTGAATGGGAAGAAAGTGGTGGGCGCGCAGCCTTACCCACAGTTCGAGACAGTAATAGAAGAGGAACTAAGCTAGAGCCTCTCTATTCCACATCTTTTTCCCTTAAATTATTCTCGAGTGGTTACCTTCTTTCCGTTCTCGGTCAAGATAACGGTATGCTCTGCCTGAACCACTGTTCCACCTTTAATTTCATTTAGAATTGGATAGGAGTGTACGATATCGCCTTGTACAAGTTTTTTCATGGCCATTCTCTCTCTTGCCCCATAATCGTCAAACCATCTTGTGGTGAAAGGCAGTCCGTTAAAATCCCTTATACGAGACATGAGCTTCCTCTCTGCCTTGCCTCTAACACTGGTATCTCTTTCCAGTTTGTAGATATTGCCATCGGCTCCGTTTTTCACCTTTCCAGAGCCATCAGTCAAGAAAGGCTCAACGGCAAATGAGTCACCTACCTCAAACTCGTAATCAGAGTCATTACTGTAGTTAGGGATGGACAAACCAGCATGTTGTGTAAACTTTCCAACTGAATGACCTGTAAGATTTCTCACAACCTCGTACCGGTCAGGTATCTCTCGCTCAATAACATCACCAAGCTCTCCAACCGTAACACCCGGCTCAACGTAATCAAGTGCCTTCGAAAGAACACTCTCAGCCGCCTCAATCATCTCCTGTTTACTATCATCAGGGTTAATGGTAACAGCTGTATCAGCTATAAAACCCTTAGAATGCGCTCCTATATCCACCTTTACGACGTCAGAAGGCTTAACCTCTCGATCATCATCCCTTGTAGGTGTGTAGTGCGCTGCAACATCATCAATTGATATATTCACGGGAAAAGCAGGATCTAGGCCCTGATCTCTCACGACTCGCTCTACCTCTTCCGCTACTGAATTAATCTTTACCCCTGGCTCTGTAACTTCTCTGGCTTTTTTACGAGCCTTCTGTATGGCCTTGCCTGCCTCGACATAATGTGACTGCTTTTCCTGTTCCATACCTATATCTTACATGTAAAGACACAAAAAGCTCTATGCCGTTTGCTGAAGTTGGGTTTATGTATTTTACTTTTCAGCAGCTTCTCGTACCCTGTCAGCGATTTCAAGCGCAAGACTCTGATCCAAAGTCTCAGGAACTATTCTATCTCTTTCCGGCTCAACAAAATCTCTGATAGCCTCTGAGGCGGCAGCCTTCATCTCCTCACTTATCCGGGATACATCGGCGTCCAGCGCACCTCTAAATATCCCTGGAAACGCCAGAGAGTTGTTTACCTGATTATCAAAATCAGACCTGCCTGTGGCTGTTATATAGGCTCCTGCATCCTTGGCTTTGTCTGGCAGTATCTCAGGCTCAGGATTTGCAAGAGCGAAAACAATCGGGTCATCAGACATAGACTCTACCATCTCCTCGGATACAATACCTGGTGCCGAGAGACCTATAAACACGTCAGCATCCTCCATAGCATCATCAAGACCTCCGGATTCATGTGAGGCAAGAGTATTCTCCGCAAGGTCTGCCTTAAACTTATTTGAGTCGTCAACCCTTAGTATTCCGGAAGAGTCAACAGGTACTATGTTTTCAGCACCAAGCTCAAGTAGGAACTCCGCTACGGCTATACCCGATGCTCCGGCGCCTGAGATAGCGATCCTTACATCTTGAAGCTGTTTATCCGCCACATCCAGAGCATTCTGCAGTGCAGCAGAAACAACTATAGCCGTACCGTGTTGATCGTCGTGAAAAACCGGGATATCCATTGAGTTCTTTAGAGTTCTCTCAACCCTGAAACACCGGGGCGCCTTAATATCCTCCAAGTTAACCGCCCCAAAAGTAGGCTCCAAACTCTGTACATGTTCAACTATATCACCGGCAGTCTCCGACTCAAGACAGATCGGAAAACCGTCAACGTTTCCAAACTTCTTCATTAGATTGGACTTACCCTCCATCACCGGCATAGCAGCTTCAGGACCTATATCACCTAGACCAAGAACCGCAGAGCCATCAGACACCACTGCAACCATATTACCCTTAGACGTGTAATCATATGCTCTGCTTTTGTCCTCAGAGATTTCCCTACAAGGTTCAGCAACACCAGGAGTATAGACGAGCTCCAGATCATCTGAGTCATCTATATCTACGCTTGGCTCAACAGAAATTTTCCCGGGATTTTCTGCATGCAGTTCCAGAGATTCTCCTTCATTATCCATGATACCAGATTAATAGCAAAGGCTAAAACTGTATGTTGTCTTTCTAATCTTAAGGCACCAAGAAACTGTCCACAACTTTAACACGACCTGAACCATCAACCAGCAGATCAAGGGAGACCGAATCAAGCGCATCGTGATATTCTAGACCTATTTCTCCAAGACCCATCAACAATTCCGTAAGATCTTCTGGATTGTCCAGATCTCCATGGGATCTTTCGGTGACCATACCAGCTACCTCACGGCTTATAGGGGGTATAGCGACGGGGCCATCCTGCGACTTACGGAGGTCCTGCAAACGTACATAAGGTCCAAAATTCCGGCTGGTGTGGATACCGGCAAAAGCCTTAGTACCTGATACAGTTTCCTGAACCTTTACACCCCTAATTTCTGATTCAGGTGTTTCAGCGTAGACAGAATCTATTATCTCCTTAAACGCCTGTTTGACCTCTTTACGGCTTTCTATATCTTTTCTAACCGCGTCGACATCCGAAGGACGCCTTATATCTGGAGAATCAATCTTAAGCACGACAGGGAAGCCTACTTCAGATGCAGCATCAACAGCATCCTGAGGAGACCTGGCGACCTTTGTCAACGCCACTTCCAGTCCATACGACTCAAGCAGGCTCATAATACTCTCAAAGTTTTCTAAGGTGTCAATATCCTCCAAGCCGACTTTCTTGTCTTCTTCATGGTCCTTGAAGCTTTCATCTCTCTCCAGAAAATTTCTGTAGGAGTACATGTTCTCAAGAACCTCTACACATTCTCTCGGGGTGCTGAGGTAGTCGACATTTGAGGAAACATCCATAGAATCATTGCCAGAAATATTTGCGGCGACCGGTTTGTCGTGCTTTTGGGATACTCGTTCAAGAACCTGGGCCATCCTTGATTTCTCATTTGCAGAAAGAGGAGTCATAGCGACAATAACCGACCCAACGTTATCGTCCTCAATTATTTGTCTGAATACCCTATCTAAGTCTTGAGAATCAATATCTTTGCTACAGGTGACTGCAGCTCGCTCAACTACTAAAGCACTCTGCAAGGTTTCTAAGTCATCTATCGTACTGGATTCGAGCTCGGAAAGCGAAAGCTCTGCCGAGTCCATCTCTCCCAGAATGGTCGATGTTAGCCCTTCCGAGCTTGAAATTATAGCTGTTCCTCCTTTAGACGGCATAGGAAGATCAGAGAATGCCTCACCGGCCCTTAGTAGCTCCTGAACGGATTCGGCTTGAACCACACCTGTCTGGTGAAATGCGGCAGAATATAGTTGTTCCTGATGCTCAAGAGACCTGTGTTCTCCAACACCGGGCTGTCTCAGCAGGACGACAGGTTTCTCCAAGGAAGTCTTTCTAGCCTCCTCCATGAATCTTCTGCCGTCTGAAACACCGCTGATCTGGCCTAAAATAACCTGGCTACCGTCATTTCTCCAGTCCTCCAGTAGATCAGTCTCATCTAAGGACGCCTTACTGCCGATAGACGCAAAGTAGCGGACGCCAAAGTCGTAACCATCTAAGAACTGGAGTAAATGCCTACTTAATCCAGGATCCTGTGTCAGGAACGATATCTCTCCTGTTTCGGGCATCTCTGGTAATAAACTTGCATTCAAACTATCACCTGGGCTGATAATTCCTGAGGAGTTTGGCCCCACCAGCTGAATGTTATTCTCATCGGCAGCGTATCTCAGCTCGGATTCAAGGCCATCATTGCCGCCATCGGAGAAACCATCAGAGGCAACCAGTACAGTATCCACATTTTGGTCTCCACACTTCTCCACAATCTCAGGCGTTTTAGACGCATGCGGTAAAATGACCGCTAGATCAGTCCCCTCTTCAAGACCATGAGTCGCAACATCTTCGGCATCCTCGACAGAATCATCTGCTAAGCCAGTGGTGTAGACCTTGCCTTCAAACCATGTATTGAGGTTGCTGGCTAAATCTTCTGATCTGCTCATTTCATCGTTGCTACGGCCGATCACCGCAATTTTGTCAGCATCAAAGATTTCCCCAAAACTCATAATAAGTAGTTAGAACTTGGGGCTACTTATGATTACCAGCTTCACCTAGTGGTCACAAAACAAGGTTTGGAATGACGTTATGTTTAGTACCTCGCTTTCTATTACTAAAACAGGTCAACAGAAGATAGGGTGGAGACAATATCAGTAACTAGAGAAAATATAAAGCAGCATTACAAGGAGAACAGGAAGGAAGTGGAGAATCGGTTAGAAGAGTTTAGCGACTTGAGAGGAAGCTCTGATAAGAGAAAGTTTAACGAGCTAGTATTTGTAATTCTTACGTCTCAGACAGAGGCTCAGAAAGCCTGGGACGCGTCCAAAAAACTGGTAGAGCAGAACATAAGTGAAGAAAAGACTTCACAGATCGCCGATCTATTAGAGCGATGCGAGGTTTCATACCCTGAATCGAAAGCAGAATATATCAAGGAAAACAAGTCAATGCTTTCACAGCCGACCCTCACTAATCCAAAACATGTCTTGAAGATTAACTCAAGGATAGATGAGGAGGACCTGGAGAAGACCCGAAGATGGTTTGCGGAAAAAATCAAAGGCATATCATGGAAAGGTTCCTCTCACTTCCTAAGAAACATCGGATACGGAAACGGTTTCGCAATAATATCAAGCCATATCTCATCACAGATGTACGAACTCGGGCTTACCGAGAACCCTGACCTGCCAGAAGAATACAGACAGTACGTCGAACAAGAGCAAAAACTCAGGGAGTTTTCTGAAGACATAGGAATAGATATCAAGGCACTGGATCTGGTTTTATGGTCTATGAGAACCGGAGAAATCTTCAAGTAACTCTAGGTCGACCTTATCATACCTGATATACCATAAACCGTTACACAAAGAGAAAGAGATACACCTATAAGCTCATATAGATAGAACTGTTTAGCAGCTTCAGGGTTCAAGAATACCAGCCCAATCACAACTACACACAGAGAGGTAAGCGAGAAAGGCTTAAACATCTTTAGGAGCTTTTCTAGGTCCATCATGCACCACCCACAAAGTCATACTGGAAGTAGTTAAACCTTACGTAGATATAGAAGAAGTACAATGCTATAAGCACAATGGCTCCGGCTATAGACAGTTTTCTATTCTCCGCGGACTCAAGCTTCCGGGCTGTCGAACTAAACCCTAGCCTGTAGAAAGGCTTAGATATCAGGTCGCCAATATCACTCCTCACGTACATGTAACCTACGGGAAGACCGGCCAGGAAAATCTCCATAGGCAGATCCCATAGCACTAAAGGCCGTGGAACAGTATATGTCGACAGAGCCGCACCTGACCCGATAGCAAGCAAAGGATTTGTAATATTACTTCCGACAAGGGTACCAAGACTTACTCCCTCACTTCCATGTCTGAGCCCTGAAATCGCTGTAATCATCTCAGGAAACGCTGAAACAACCCCAACAGTTGCAACACCGATCATAGATCCTGAGAGGCCTGTCTCTCTGACAAAAACCTCCACAACACTTAGGAAAAAATCAGCAGACACGATAACAACACCCATAGCGCCTAGACCAATCAGGAGATCGATCACCGGCCTTTCAGAGGCAGATACATCACCCTGCTCTGCAAGCTTCTCACCTCTGGTGGTATAGATATAGTACATGTATGCCACAAACGAACCAACCAGTATAAACCCGTCAAGGCGGGTCAAAACACCTGAAACCTGTAGAGGACCTCCCAAAAAGAACCCTATCAATCCTTCCCAGTTCAAGGCCAGGAATAATGTGATGAAAGAAGTACCTACCATAGGAGCATAGTTCCTGATCAGAAACTTTCTTGAAAACTTGAAGCTATGTTTTCCCGCCAGGAGAGCAGATGAGATAATCACAAGACCTATGACAAGAGTCTCCTGCACAACATCGCTTCCAATACTGGCACCTACAACAGTACCGGACTGCTGCCTATACACGTCTAAAGCCTCCGAAGAGGCTTGCTCGGATATGACGCCTTGTTCCGCAAGACTGGAAGCGACCTGGGAAAACGGCTCAACAAGAAACATAGGAATACTGGAGCCAAGCGACTCAAAAAACACTCCTGAACTCATCAATATCTTAACCGATCCCACCAAATGCAGAGTTATCTCCGGCAGTGAAGTACCAATGGATATTATCGTGACAGCGATCACAACCTCTGAGATTCCGTAGTGCTTTGCAACTCCCTCCATCTTCTTAACCACAAGCTCAGCTGCCGCAACAAGAAAAACTATCGAGAAAAATCCTACGGCCGCATTTGTCAAGAGAGCAGAGACCACGCCAAAACATTGTGAAGGGTTGAATTAAAGATATGTCATCCAAACCTGTCTAATCCGCTCTGTTTGCCCTTACCCTTTAGCTGAGCCTCAGTATATCCAAATACCTTAAGTACACGCACCGCAGCAGGTATCACCTGGTTATCAATATAGTAATCCGGATCATAGCTGTCCGCAAACTCAGCAGTCTCCGCTCTGGCCGAGATATTTCCGCTGCCTCTCGTAATTACGTAACCTATCGTGGTCTCAGGCTCAATCTCCTCACCTCTCTCAATAGCCTTTTTCGCAGCCTCAACGTGCGGAGAAGTGGATTCATACTCCTCAGGAGGTTTAGTAAGGGTTGTAAATATCCTAAGCTTCTCAACATCAACCTCCTGATTCTTCAAACTCTTTATAGTCTCCTTAACTATTTCAGCTGCCTCATCAACCTTCTTATTAAGAACCTTCTGTAAAACCCTTCTCTGAGTATCTTTTGCCACAGAGCTCCAGTCTCTTCTAACCTGTTCAAACCCTGTAATCTTCATATCTCCCTCATCATCCATCAGTGCATACTTCTTCTTCGCACCTTCACCAGAATCCTTAGAGGTAAAGAAACCTGTCTTGAAGAAACCCTCAAACTCGAGCTCCATAAACTCGGGAAGATCAGAGTTCACCTTCCTCAAAAACTCATCCTTCCTCTCCTCTATATCATCTCCTGACAGAAAGACCGAATCGGTGTCTCCATAATTGATCTCAAAGCCCATTTCACGCGCAGTCTCAATAGTATCCTCAATATACTTCCTACCCATAAACGTCGTTGCCTGAGCACACTCCTTAGAATACCATCTAGCGCCATTATATCCAAGATAGCCGTAGAAACTATTGGCCAGGACCTTCTGAGCTTGCTGGCGGCTGTAGATTCTTTCGTATTCCATACTATCTTTGTCGAGCTTCTTCATCTCATCCTTGAGCTCATATCTTGACTCAACCAGTCCTTGAATAAGCTCCGGAAAAAATCCTTGACTGTCCTGGCAAAAGCTGAAGTCAAAGCCTTCAGGCTGGAAAGTTTCATCGCAGTCCTCCAAGTTTAGTGTTTCTGGAGATATGTTATGTGCGACCATGACAGTAGGGTATAAAGATCTGAAGTCAAATACGGAGATATCATCGTATAAACCTGATTCAGGCGTGTAGACAAATCCGCCTTCATAAGCGCCCTGATTCTGCCTTCTTCTCTGCGTATTTCTGGTCGGCCTGTTAGGCGACAACATATTCTTCTTGGCAGCCTCTTTCAAAAGAAAGTTCTCCGTTAGCTGGCCGTAAGTCAGTCTGCAGGCATCAAAAGGTATCAAACCTGTAATCTTGGAGAGCTCAAGTATCTGGGGAACCATCTCATTTGAAAGCTTGAAAGCCAGCTTGGAATCCTTCAACGCATATGAAGCAAGCTCCTCAAGATTCTCTTCATTCCGCCACCACTTCTTCATCTCCTCAAAAGATACGTCATCCTTGTTTTCCCCAAGCATCTCCTCGGATACAGAGTCCAGATCCAGTCTCTCTGACTCAAGACCCGGTGATACCACGTGTTCGACAAAAGGATACAGGTCAAGATGCATCCGCCCCTTTAGACGAGCGCCGGAAAACCTTCCACGCCGATTAAACTTCATCCTTTCTCCATCACGGCCAAGCGAAAGCTCCATACCATGCTCCTCAACCCTCTCCCTCAATATCTGGAAATCAAACTCATCAGTGTTATAGCCCGTAAGAACATCAACTTCAAGCTCCTGAACAAGTTCGATAAGCCTATCAAGAAGAACCTTTTCTGAGTCTACAGACTCCACAAAATCCTTGTCTACATCCTTGGTGGAGATTACTTTTTTGACATTCTCTCCGTAGAAGGATGCCATAACCACTTTATCGTCTATAACCTCTAGATCAAAAGAAACAGAAGTAAAATCCGGCTCAGCCAGCTCCAGGTCTGTGTTTGTGTCCTCAACATCTATTTTTACGTCAAAGTCTTCTGATTCGAGTTCTTCACCTTTCAATTCAACTGTCTGTGTGGGCAGAATCTGTTTATCGATCAAGTACCTCTTGTAGAACGGTATGTCAAACTCTCTGCAGCCAGAAACCTCTTCGAGATCGTAGACCTCATGCTTCAGCTTAGGTACAGAAGCAGGAACAGCAGTGTAAACCTTTACAGCTTTCACAGGCTCAGTCCCATTCTTCCTCTCCACAGTCTCTACATCCACAGGGTTCAAAGAGTCTCCATTATCATCTTGAAACTCCTCAGAAACAATTCTATCCTTGACATCCTCGGCGGTGAAGCCCTCATCCACCAGAGCATAGAAATAGGGATCAAAGCCTTTCTCTAGGGCTAGAATATTTTCACCCTTGGGCGACTTGGCAAACAGCCGCAGCTCAGCTCCTTTATCTTCACCAGACTCATACGTCCTGTAATCTATATCGACAACAGATGCCTCGACCTTCACAACTAACTATGGTGGCCTTGAAATTAAGTAAAGCGTGGGAAGGTGAAAAATTAAACCATCCGAAGAACACAACACCTGTATGAGAATTCTACTGGTTACAGACATACACGGAGATCATGAAAAACTGGCAGAAATCCTAGAGAAGGAAACCTACGACGCCATTTTATGCGCTGGCGACCTCAGTGACGCAGAAAAATACGACAACTACAACAAAAACCTTGAGAACGTTGTAGAAGAAATGGACAGGAAGGAAAAGTTTGTAAAGGCGGTACCTGGCAACATGGATCCTGAAAGGGAATGTGTAGAGACGCTGAGGCAGCACAGAATAAATCTGCACAGAGAAATCTCATCACTCAAAGAATACGAACTAGTAGGCTATGGAGGAGGAATTACACCATTTGGAACACCTTTCGAGCCTGAAGGAGACGACATAAAAAACGCCTTAGAAACGCTTCAGAACAGAATGAAATCAGACAAGAGAATTGCCTTGATACATCAACCACCGGAGGACACAGAGGTAGATATTGCAGATGACCAGCACGTCGGAAGCGAGGCTGTTCGAGACCTGTTCACTAATTCAGAGTTTGACCTTGCTGTCACCGGACACATACACGAATCAAGAGGTATTGACAGCTTGGAGGGTACAAAAGTTGTCAACCCTGGCCCTGTAATGCAAGGATTTTATGCCGTTCTAGAAACTAATGGAGACACAGATATTGAGCTTAAATCACTCTAAACCTAAACAAACTAAGAAAGAACACAAAAAGGTCAATGACTTCCGTAAACTAGGGATAGTAAATGTTGGTTGGCCTGCCACACCACAGTAAATAGCAAACGTTTTTATACAAGCAATAAAGCAATCTTAACTAGAGGATCAGCTAAGGAGGTGACAAATTCAATGGCAGAACTACCACTTGCACCAGTCAAGCGGATCATCAAGCAAGCCGGAGCAGAAAGAGTCTCAGAAGACGCAGTAGAAGAACTGAGAGACGAACTAGAAGATCATGCTTCCGAGCGTGCACGTGACTCAAAACAGATGGCAGAGCACGCAGGCCGCAAGACTGTACAGGAAGACGACGTAAAGGCTTCCGCATAAATAAGGTGCGGAAACCGGTTAACTACTTCTTTTTTATTTCTCACTTCTCCTTCTCTAAGATAGTGAAACTAGAAAACTCGTTCATACTCTTCCCAGGGATCGGTCAAAAAACCGAAAAGAAACTGTGGAAAGACGGCATCCGACACTGGGACAACTTAGAAGACTCCACTAAGTACTCGGATAAGATAGACAAACACAGAGAAAAAGCGAGGAAAAACCTGCAGGTTGGAAATGAGACGTTCTTCAAGGACAAACTTCCAAACAAAAGCCTATGGCGCAGCTACAGAAACTTCAAAGAAAATGTATGCTTCTTCGACATTGAAACCACAGGGCTGAAACCTGAGAGGAACAAAACCACGACCGTAAGCTTCTACAGAAACGGAGAGTCTAAGACCTTGATAAGAGGTCAGGACCTCAAGCAGGAGAAGCTTGAACAGGAGTTCTTTGAATCCTCGCTACTTGTCAGCTTCAACGGAAAAAGATTTGACAAACCGTTTCTGGAGAAAAGTTTTGGAATCAGTATTGAGAACCCGCATATTGACCTAATGTACCTATTTCAGAGGCTTGGATACTCAGGCGGCCTGAAAAAAATCGAGAAAGATCTAGGTGTAGAAAGAGAACTTGAGGATATAGATGGTCGAGAAGCCATCAAACTCTGGAAGAGATACAAGAAACAGGGAGACAAAGAGGCTCTAGACAAGCTGGTCAGGTATAACCAGTATGATGCCGAAAACCTTCAAAGCCTCCTAGAAACCGCTAGAGACATGCTCATCGAGGAAGTCTCTCCTGAACCAAAGTGGTTCAAAGCAAACACTTAAAAGGAGAGATCATCAATTGGTGGTTGAAAACATGGCCTTGAATAATACGATGCTCACCGGAAACATGTCAGGGGATCTGGTGAGAGCTAACCATACCAATAACAAGGCCAAGACCTTCTCCATTATCTATCAACCAGCTTAAAGCGGGATGAAGTCTTGGCCCAAACCACATGGGTCATGCACCGACCGCGAAAACTAAAACCAAATTAACAGGTTCTTCATTCTGCCTCTATGGAACATGGCAATGAAGACCTCTGGATGGTATACTGCTGGCAAGGTGGTATATCATCCACGGGCCATATCATAAGATCTCTATTCAACCTACAGGAACACAAAAAACAAAGAGGTGCAACCAAAAAATGAATGCAAACGTAAAAGACTTCGAAGCAGAGCTCCTGGCTCAGGCAGAAGACGCACTAAGAAGAACAACACAGCTCAGCCCTGAAGCAGAAGTCGTAACCGCCACAGCACTCTAGCCTAGTCTTGGTTACCATAGGACGCTGATTCAAAGGCAGCCCAGCCATTTGCCATAGAATCAAGCACAGAGGTAAATGACTTGGCAGGTTTTACGAGCTTACGGCGACCCTTAGAACCCTCTCTCGAATCCCGATACTCCAAATATTCGTACTTTATAACACCAAGGCGCCGTAACTTGGGGAGAATCTTGTTCTTCAGATTTGATTTTCCCTTCTCATGACCCCACTCATCAAAAGCATTCAGCTTCTCAGAATCTATACTTCCCTCGTCTTTAAGCTCCCTAAGGAAGATTTTTGCATACTTGTTCCTCTTAGGAGACTGCTCCTCCGGAAAAAACAAATCAACAATCTTCTCCCAGTTCCAAGCTCTCTCACTCTTCTTAAACTTTTGCTCGTCTTCAGGAATCGCAATACTATGCTTAGTCACGATAGTAGAAGTTTTCCTAGCAGTCTCATCTACAAAAGGATGTTCATCTTCAGACATGACAGAACATAAAATAAAGGAGGTATAAAAGAACTTACTTGAGAGCTCCAGAAATCTTGCCTAAAACCGCTGTAGCTCCTGCAAAACTAAATATGACTGCAATCCAGCTCAAAGAAAACAATATAAAAGCAAATAGGCTCGCCGAACTGCCCGAAGAACTGAACTGCAGGAACGGAAGTGAAACAGTAATATCCATATTGAATCAAACCGTATCTCTAATTTTTAAACAAAGCTCAAGCAGGCACCGATACCTGAGATATTGGAAATTTTTGAAGATTAGCTCTGTCTAATAACTTATGGACTATAATAATCTCTCTAGAGAAAAACTAATTGAAGCACTCGAAACAATGGAGACAGAGCTAGAAAAAGAGAGAAATGAGAAACAGGAATTTGAAGAACTTGCCAAGAAAAACAAGGCCGACCTAGAAAACTACAAGAAAAAACAGGACGAAAGAAAGGAAAGATGGCAAAACCTCGCAAAAGAGGAACTAGCCGAGGACCTAATAGAGGTCATAGATAACCTCGAGAGAGCATTAGAAGCCGCAGACGAGGAAACCGCCGTAGTCCAAGGAGTTGATATGGTGAAAGACCAGTTATATCAAACACTAAACGCTGAGGGCCTAGAAGTCATCGAGACAGGTGAAGAGTTTAATCCAGAGATGCACAAAGCCGTTGAAACCAGAGAACACGAAGAATACGAACCCAAAACCATTCTTGAAGAGAAGAGAAAAGGATACATGTACGGTGATAAAGTGTTGAGGCCAGCTGAAGTAGTAGTTGTGGACGAAAATAATGAAGATCAAGCCTGATAACTGATCTTGTATACTTCAACTACGCTTCAACTCTGGCTATTTCAAACAGCACCGTTTAAAAATTTTTATTCACGTAAACAAAAACATAGTACAGGTGAACTCAAACATGAGCAACATTATAGGTATCGACCTAGGAACAACAAGAAGCGCAATGGCGCACATAGAAGACGGAGAACCAAAAGTAATAGAAAACAAGGAAGGTGAAAGAGTAACACCTTCAGTAGTAGGCTTTGACGACGGGGAGAGACTTGTCGGAAAGCCTGCAAAGAACCAGCTCTTGACCAACGAAGAGGACACAGTCAAGTCCATCAAGAGACACATGGGAGAGGACTACGAAGTCGAACTTGACGGAGACGACTACACACCGCAGGAAGTCTCCTCTATGATTCTGCAGAAGCTGAAGCAGGACGCCGAAGACAAGATGGGAGATGAAGTAGAAAAGGCAGTAATTACAGTGCCTGCACACTTTGACGACACGCAGAGACAGGCGACCAAGGACGCAGCGGAGATTGCAGGTCTTGAAGCTGAGAGAATACTGAACGAGCCGACCGCAGCCGCAATGGCATATGGGCTGGACGACGACCGCGAGAAAACAATCCTAGTATACGACTTCGGAGGAGGAACCTTCGACGTCACAGTCCTGGAAATCGGAGACGGAATCTACGAAGTACAGAGCACAGAAGGAGACAACAACCTAGGAGGAGACGACTTTGACCAAGAGATAGTCGACTACCTGCTTGAAGAGTTTGAGGACGAAAACGGCATTGATCTAAGTCAAAACGACGAAGCCATGCAGAGACTGAGGGAAAACGCTGAGGAAGCTAAAAAAGAGCTTTCCTCACGTGAATCAACAAAAATCAGCATACCATTCATCTATCAGGAAGACGGAGACACATACAACCTAGATCAAGAACTAACAAGATCAAAATTCGAAAGCCTGGTAGAAGATCTCGTACAGAGAACCACAGACCCTACACAGAAAGCCATGGACGACGCAGGTGTAGACAGCTCAGATCTTGACGAAGTCATCCTAGTAGGAGGAACAACCAGAGTGCCTGCCGTGCGTGAACACGTTCAGGCAATTACCGGTCAAGAACCAAACAAGGAGGTTAATCCTGCAGAAGCAGTGGCAGACGGAGCAGCAATCCAGGCGGGAAGCATAACAGGGGAAATGGACGACATCCTATTACTGGATGTAGCCCCTCTAAGCCTTGGAGTAGAGGTCAAAGGCGGCTTAACGGAGACACTGATTGAGGAAAACACCACAATACCTGCGGAAGAATCCAAGACATTTACAACAGCACAGGACAGCCAATCCGTTGTAACTGTACACGTCGTGCAGGGAGAAAGAGAGATGGCAAGCGACAACAAGTCTCTCGGACAGTTCAACCTCGAAGGCATTCCACCTGCACCGGCAGGACAGCCACAGATCGAAGTAACGTTTGAGATAGATGCAGACGGCATCCTCAACGTCTCCGCCGAGGAAAAACAGTCAGGCGAATCAGCCTCAATCACCATAGAAGATCAGGCACGTCTAGACGAAGACGAAATTGAGGAAATGAAGGAAGAAGCTGAGAAACACGCTGAAGAAGATCAGAAGCGTAGAGAGTTCATCGAAGCCAAGAACAAGGCCGACCAGCTTATCTCACAGGCCCGCGACCAGATCGAAGAACACGGAGAAGAAGTAGATGACTCCGTTGTAGAAGGAATTGAGATGAAGATAGACGAACTTGAAGACTTCAGAGAAGACGACCTCGAGCTCGAGGACAAAGAGGAGCTTGAAGAGAAAGTGGAAGACCTTGAAGAGAAGCTCCAGGAGATCGGCCAAGAAATCTACGGCGGCGAAGGAGGCGCTCCCGGCGGAATGGGAGGCATGGGAGGAATGGATCCCTCAAACATGGACCCGGAAGACCTCAAAGAAGCAGCCGAAAAGATGAACATGGGACAAGGCAACCCAGGAAACGGAGACGAGGTTGTGGACGCAGATTACGAAGAAGTAGACACTGACGAAGACGAAGAAAAATAGTGTCTGAAAACGGGAGGCAAAAACCTCCCTACACATTCCATATTTTCTTGAGACAGCAAAGGAGAAGACAAATATATGACAAAAGAGTACTATGAAATTCTAGGAGTAGACGAAGACGCAAGTCAAGACGAAATCAAGAAGGCCTACAGGAAGAAGGCGAA
>CAYMJB010000002.1:0-38304 GCA_964391005.1 uncultured archaeon
CTAGACTGGAGGATTTTTCCAGATACTTGATGTGGCCGGGATGTAAGAGGTCGAACGTACCTTGAGCCATTACAGTGGTCATAATTATAGATTTGCCGATGAGATTTTTTAACTCAGCTAGTTACTGTTGAAGAAGGTTTCTATTTCTTTCCATGGTGTGCGGGTTGATTCTGGTTTTTTGTTTTCTGGGAAGACTTTTCTGTAGTTGCTCCAGTTGTATCTTTCGTCCATGTATACTATGGTGCCTCTGTCTTCTGATGATCGGATGCAGCGTCCTGCTGCCTGTATGGCTTGGTTCATTGCGGGGAAGCTGTATCCGTAGTCCCATCCATGGCCGAATTTCTCATCTAGAAAGTCTATCAGGCCTTTGGTTTCTATATCAGGTTTTTTGAGCGGTATTCCTATTATGAAGACTGCTTTGAGTATTTCTCCTGGGAAGTCTATTCCTTCTCCAAAGCTTCCGGCTGCGACTCCTAGCAGAGCTGAGTTTCCCTGTTTCTTGGTTGAGGAGAACCTGTCCAGGAGTTCTTGTTTCTCCTGTTTGTCCATGTTTCTTCCTTCTACAAATAGCTGGTGTTCTGTGTGTTGTTTGAGGTGTTCTTTTATCTTGTGCATCATCTGGTAGCTTGGGAAGAATACTGCCGAGTTTCCTTCGACGGAGTTGAAGCATTCTGACAGGTACCATGCGTACTTCTGGAGCATGTCTTCGTCTCTTTCTGAGTATTTTGAGGTGAGTGTTGGCACAACTAGGTTTAGTTCGTTTTGTTCTGGGAAGGGTGATTTGAAGGCTTGTTTTCTGGCTTCAGGTATTCCTAGAAGATTTGCGTACATTTTCTGGGGCTTTAACGTGGCAGACATCAGTATGCTTGAGGTTGACTCCTCTAGAGGGTCTTTTGTAGATATCTGTGGGTCAAGGCATGAGTATTTTATCTTGATTATTCTCTGGTTTCCTGCTTTTCTTTCACGTTTCAGGAATCTGATAAACCCTGTGTCTTTTCCATCCCAGCTTTCCAAGAACTCGGCTACTGAGGCGCATTTGCTCTGTTCCTGTTCCTCCCTGACTTCTTCCGCCACCTTTTCCAGATCCACAACAAACTCTCCTAGCTCCTGAATATCGTCTACCTGATCCTTGAGATCTGATTTAGTGATTTCTTCTTCATGTTCTCCCATTCCCAGTTTTTCTGAGGCAAGCTGTTTGACAACGCCCTCAAGTCTCTCAAGCTTCTCCCCCTCACTGTAGAATCCGTATCTCTCACATTCTGTAACCGAGTCCTGTATCAGAGGTATTGAAAGTGATGATGTGAACAGTGATCTTGTGCGCGATGGAAGGTTGTGTGCCTCATCGGCTATAATTATACAGTCTTCTAGTTCAAGATCAGCTTTTTCGAAGAGTGTTTCCCTGACCCCTGGATGGAATACGTGAAAGTAGTCTGCTATTACGATGTCTGCGTCTCTGATCATGTTTGTAAGCACTTCATACGGACAGACCTTGCTGCACTTCTGTTTTACCTCGTTGGCGGACAGGTTCTGGTTCTTTATTCTGGCGATCATTGATTTTGCCTGTTTTGTGAATTCGTGTGAGTCTGTGTACGTGTCCTCGTATCTGGGGCAGTCAGGTCCTTCTCCGGTTCTTGTACCTGGGGCTGCCTCACATAGATGGCTTTTTCCGATAAGGTCCACTGATACAAAGTTCTCCATATGCCTCTGGTTTATCTTTCTGACTGTTTCCAGAGCTATCTCGTGTTGAGAGTGTCTGGGCGTCACAAAGAATACGGTTTTGTCATCTTCCTTTGCAGCCTTCAGCGCAGGTGTTACAGTTGCGGCAGTCTTTCCCAGTCCTGTTGGTGCATGTGCTATTAAATTTTCCTCGTTCCCTATGGATTCCTCTGTTACGTCCAGTAAACGTTTCTGTCTGTCTCTGATCTCTTCAAAAGGGAATATGTCCATAGGTTTACTGAGCTCTGGAAATGATAAAAAACAACCTAGTGCAGCAGGAAGAACTTAAAAACAGTTTCACTTAATTGATGTGTATATGGCTTGGTATGCTCTGGAGAATATAGACGAGGCAATCAAGGAATCCAAGGATATGCTTTTACCTGTAGATTTTATGCAGCTTACCAAGCTTGCTTTAATTACCTTCTTGATCGGTGGTTCAGGGTTCAATCTTCCTACAGGCAACTACGGAGGATCACCATCTGGTGGTTCTGCCGGAGAACTTGGTCTTGAGGATTCGGAGCTTACATCGAATCTAGGTCAAGATTCTATTCCGGATAGTGAAGAGCTTTCTAATGCAGTAACGTCCATGGCAACCGCCTCAACCAGTTCAATAATTTTTGGAGTTGTTTTAGCAATTATACTGTTTGTAGGTCTCCCTTTGCTGTTTCTGAGTAGTGTGTTTGAGTTCATATTCTACAGATCCTTGATAGATAAGGAGGTCAGGATAAGAGATTACTTCTCAAGAAACGTTGGAAGAGGGTTTAGATACTTTCTTTTCAGACTTGTGTACGCTGCCGTCGTGCTTTTGACCATAGTTGCAATTGCTTTCCTTGTTATCGAATCTAGCCCTGCCTTCTTGCTGTTGATTCTGGCTTTGATACCTGTTTTCATTGTATCGTCTATCTTTGTCAGCTTGACTAAGGATTTCATCTTGTTGAGGATGATGGAGGAGAATGAGGCATTAATCGAGGCCTGGAGAAGTTTCTGGCCGACTCTGAAAGCTGAATGGAAGCAGATTCTTGTCTATCTGTTTGTGAAGCTTTTTGTAGGTATAGTTGTCGGTGCTGTCTCCTTGATAGCTATCATAGTCTTTACCGCGGCGGTATTTGTTCCTGTAGTTATTTCAGCGTTGCTACTGGCATTGGCGGCCGAGGTATTGGCCCTGATTCCAGCGATTCTAGGAATGGTATTTTGGATAGTTGGTTTATTTTACATTGCAGTTCCGTTCAGGGTGTACATCTACTACTACGTTATATTAGTCTATCATGACCTAACAGAATAACAGAATGGTTTGTAAAAATTCCTTCGTGAGAATCTTGTATGAATGTGAAGAAGGAATATGCTAGAGACCTCTATTCAGCTACCCAGGCTGTAACAGGATCTATTCTTGATGAGAGCGTAAATATTGAGGAAGAGCTTTCAGCTGAGTTTGGCATAGATTTTTATCCTCTAGAGGCAGGCGTTGAGGATACCGCAACCCGTCAGTATTTCAGGGCCAGTCATGCCCTATCTTATCTGGTTGCAGACAAGTACAGCAGTATGGACGATTCGCTTGATTACACCGAGATTGAATTCTTTAATGGCAGAAAGGACAATTTTGAAAGGTTTGAGTCTAACTTTGAGAGCACACCACCTGATGCGTGGAACCTTTCAGTTAAACATCTCATACAGTATGCAAACCTTTATTCGAAAGTCTGCCAGGAAGAAGGTATTGAGCCAAGTCATCTGGGAAGTAGGGTTGTGATTATGGAAAAGTCTGAGCAGAAGGATGCGGTCTTGGAAATTCTTGAAGATCTTGATGAAGGTCTTGGTGACGAAGCGGTCTCTAGTCTAGAGTGATTTTTCAGCCCAGCTTCCAGTGCGGGTTTTTCTCATCTTTTATGTCCGTTATCTGGTCTAGTAGCTGCTTTTCTCCTTCTGTGAGTAGGTCTTTGAGCTCTTTTAGGTTTCTGTAGTCGTCTGAGTTTATATCTGTTAGAAGTATGTCGCCTTCCTCTATTCCTCTGCCTACCGTGGCGTTTGATATTGAGGTGGCTATCTCCATTCCTTTAGATGCTTTGTCCACGCTCTCGTTCTGTTCTTGAATGCTTTTTACACGACCTATTTTTTCTCCTTCTGGAGTCATCAGTGAGGCCCCGGGCTTAATTACACCCTTGACCACTTCTGTGCCAACTACCGCAGGGTTGGATGATCTGAAGACGTGGTCTGGCATGATTCTTATTTTTGCTGGTCTTATAGTGTTTGAAAGTTTTTCTTCCCGGTTTTGTCTTTCCATCTTTTCCTTCCAGCCTTTGTATGCCTCAATTATTTCGTATATGACCTGGCTTTGGAAAACTTCCACGTCCTCTTTGTTTAGTAGGTCTTTGCTTTTTTGGGAGGTATCTACGTTGAATGCGAATATTGCTTGATTGGTTTTTTCTTCGTCTGCGGCCTTTATGATGTCGTCTTTGTTTATGTCACCTACCTCTGCTTTTTGAACCTCTATGTCTTCTTGGTCAATCTGTCTGAGAAGGGCTTCTAGCGAACCCAGTGAATCTGCCTTGACAACGACTCCATGTGTTTCTGTCTCGTATTCAGCTGATCTTAGCTCTTGCCTGGTTTCCTTTTCGGCTTCTTCAATGTTCTCTTCTGAGGCTGTTCTTACAGGTGCACCTGATATTATTCCGGTCATGTCCCTGCCTGAGATTTTCACGCCGGCTGCTGGCTCAACTTTTTCTACTTCGGTGTATTCTTCGTCCTCTCTTATCTCGGTAAGCGGTTTCGGCTCCAGCAGAGCCCGTATATCAGTTTTTTCTACGCCTTCTGAGGTTCCGTATACAAGTTTGTCGTCTTTGTTTATTTTACCGTCGTAGAGTATTATGTCTGCTGTCGATCCTCTGCCTTTTTGCTCCGACACCTCTAGTACTGTTGCCTTGCCGATTCCGTCTTGATTTGTTTCAAGTCTTTCACTCAGGTAGTTCTGGCTCAGGCCGGTCGCCACCATCAAAAGCTCTGAAAGTCCTACACCTGTTTCTGCGCTAACTGGGACTATTGATACTTTGCTTTGGAAGTCGTCGACCCTGTCAAATCTATCAGCCACAATATCGTATTCATTCAGCTCTCCCATGAGCTCGTAGATTTTTGTGTCAAGCTCCTGTTGCACGTGGTCTTGCTGGTTTGTGATGGCTTTTGAGAAAAGCTCGCTTTCACTCCTCCAACCGTTTAGAAGGTCTACCTTGTTTAGTGCCACGATGAAAGGAGTGTCTGACCCCTTGAGTATTTTTATTGCTTCTTCCGTCTGTGGCTGTATACCTTCTTCGATGTCTATCATCAGTATCCCTATGTCGCTGATTGAGCCGCCTCTTTTCCTGAGTGAGGAGAATGCTGCGTGTCCTGGAGTGTCTATAAACATTATTCCAGGAATCGTTATCTCGGTATCTAACTGGCTTAGAAGGTCTCCGCAGGCTTCTTCAAGAGTCTCTAGGGGGACTTCTGTAGCCCCTATCATCTGTGTTATCTGTCCGGCCTCGCCTTCACATATTCTTGATTCCCTTATAGCATCTAGAAAGCTGGTTTTCCCAGCGTTTACGTGTCCCAAGACTGAAAGTATAGGTTGCCGTGGCATTGATCTTTTCAACTAGACTTTGCGTTATTTCCTGGTTTTTGGTTGAGAAGAAATTAAGTTTGGAAAATGTAGGTTGTACGAACGGGTTTTTCTTTTACTCTTGGTCGGCGTATTCGTGGTTTCTACCTTCCATCCAGTTCTTCAAGTTTTTACCTGAAGAGAAGTAGAGTCTCTCCCCGTTGTTCTTTACGTACATTATACCTTCTGTTGGATTAATTTCCTCTCCGCTGTAGTAGCATTCTGGCATCTCTGATTCACCTCTCCATCTCAGTTTCCTTGATGTGTACGACGTCGTCTTCTCTTACAGGACCTCTTGCATTTCTTACAAGTATCTTGCCTTCCTCTGATCCCTCGATTATCCTGCATCTGATCTTTCGGATTGTCCTGTGTCCTTGGTCTCCTATGACCTCTATGACCTTGGCACTTGCCATTTTCTTAACCTTACTCTTCAGCTTCTAACAGTTCTTCGGATTTTGAGGCAATGTCTCGTATATCATCTTCTGCGCTGCCTGTTGAAGTTACCGCTATTGCTGCTGCCTGCACGTTTATACCTGCTGCTATACCAAGTTCTTCCTTGTCAGGTACGAACGTATAGGAGATATCTTTATCTTCCGAAAGTGCAGGAAGATGCATAACAATCTCCTCTGGTGATACGTTACCTGCTATGACAACTAGTTCGGCCTCATTTCTCTCTATAGATTTTGTAACTTCGTTGGTTCCGGTTACAATTTCTCCGGATGTTTCTGCTTTTTCAACTGCGTCGTATGTTTCGTCCGCGAGTTCGTCGCTTGGTTCAAATTTCTGGTAAGCCATCTTGTATTACACCTTTCACACCTTGGATCATCAAGGATAGAAAGTAAATACATGTAATATTTTAAATACCTACAAAATAGAACTGACAAGAAGCATGTTATTGATTCTGTTCAGGGTTCCATCCAGATAGCTCCCGATTCTCGACCCTGTCCAGGGCTTCCTCTAAATCCCTGATCTCCATGTTGAGCCTGTGCCTACGCGCCTCAGAATCTTCTACAGATATGTTTGATATCTCCTCAATTAATAGACTTGAGAGCCTGTTTATTGCTTCTATGCTCGAGGGTTCTTTCCTGTATTCCTGCAATGACTTCTCCAGATCTTCCATATCTTGTCGGGTTTAGCTGCTTGATTCAATTACGCTCTTGATCTCTCTGCGTCTTTCATCAAACGCCTTTGAAAGCTCTCTTGAGTCTCTGGAAGTGTCTTTTTCTTCCCTGACGTTTCTTTTCATGTCCTTTACTTTTTGGTCCATCTCCTGTGTCAGATAAGTCATCTCCTCAACCATTTCCCTTATTTTGTTGAATTCCTCTTCTCTCAGGAATAATGGTTCGTCAGGTATAGACTCTTCTTCTTGATTGGACGTATCTGGAGTTTCCTGTGCTTGGCTGTTGTTGTCTCTGTTTAGAACGTTGTCTTGACGTGGCTGATCTTGGCTTTGTACACTTTCTTGCTCCTGAAGGCTGTTCTGTCCTGTCTGTAACTGTTGTGTACTACTGTCTTCCTGTTGTGATGTAAGTGACTGATTTCGGTTACCCGGGTTTTCGTTTCCCGAGTTTGTAGACATGTCTCCTAGGCTGCCCTGCTCCTGGTTGCTTGAGGTCTGAGGTGATCCTATGTCGGCTTGAGGACTGTCAGTATTCCCAAACTCTGAGTCCTGTGTTTCCTGCATCTCTGCAGCATTCGACCCTCCTCTTGAGGTACTCTGACCGCCCTCTTTGTTTTTCCCAATCAGATTCTTTATTTCTTCCATGTTTTCCTCAAGTTCTTCCTTATCATTTGAACCAATGTTAAACATAATATCTAATGTGTATTAGTTCGTGTGTATAAATGTTTGGAATCTACCAGGTAAAACTGAGGCATGTATATTCGTGTTTAGATTGGAAAATAGGAAAAAATTTGTAATTGACGATAAGAGACTTAGGCCTCTGCAGCCTCTTCTTCATCCACCTGAATTGGCTGTGATGTGAAGTCTTCCATGTTCGAACCTAGTGGCTCTGATTCTCCGTTGATTTGATCTGCTAGAAGGTAAAGTATAGTGGCTAGGGCTTTCTCTCCTTTGTTGTTGGCTGCTATCACCATGTCTATGTTCTCTAGGCTGTCCCCTGAGTCAGCAATCGCTATTACAGGTATGTCAACGTCGGAAGCCTCCTTGACTGCCTGTTTGTCTTCTTCCGGATCTGTGACAACTACGATTTCTGGCTCCATGAAGTTGTCTGACTGTGGATTGGTGAACGTACCTGGCATGAATCTTCCGTTGATTGTCTTTGTTCCGATTTCCTCGGAGAATGTTTTAATCGGTTGATATGCTTCGTCTTTCCTTCCTACGACGACTATCTCGTCTTCAGGATACTTTCTCAAGGTATTTGCTACAGATCTTATTTGCTTATCCGTTGTATCGAGGTCTAGAATGGCAAGACCGTTCTTTTTGACGTGGAATATGTAGTCTTCCATGTCTGCGTTTTGTGACTGAGTCCCTATGTGTACTCCGTTTTCTAGGTAAAGTTCTCTTTCAACCAGTAAGTCTTCATCTTCTGACATTACAATCGACCTCTGTAAATATTATTCGTTGTTACCATTGTATTAGGCTAAATAGCTTGACTTAATATTATATATGGTCATGAGTTGGAATGACCAGACGGCTTCCGGCTGAAAAACGACAGGAGTTTGGTCTTCAGAGCCCAGGTCTTCCGGATTCTTTCACTTTACAGTGATGGGTAGCTTTCCTTCTTCCAGTTCCCGTTTGCTGATGTCCAGAGGTTTTTCGTGTTCCTCTGCTTCTACAAATGCTGGTGCACCTTGTGCGAGTTGAAGGCTTCTGGCACCTAAGATCCTGGCTCTTTCATATCTGGTGTAGTCTGTCATACTGTTAGTCTCTGATTAAAATCTTTTATTTCAGTACGGTTTATCCGATGTATCCTAGGTCGTTTCCGCCGCTCTGGCCTTGGTTTTCTTGGTTTGGTGAAGGTGAATTTTTCTTCAGGTTCTGTACTTTCTTCAGTATGTCCTGTGATTCCTCAACTTTTTCATCTAGCTCTGAGTAGTCTAGGTCGACCTCTATAAGCTGTTCTACTGCTTTTAGGACTTCTTCTGTTGATTTTGGGTCGCTGAGAAGGAATCCTGGCGTCTCACCTAACACGCATATTCCTTCGTATCCTCTTTCTTCTCCCATTCCCAGTAGTAGTCCTGATACTCCTACGATCTGGCCTACATCGTGATCAAATTCTATTCCTGCGTCGCTGTGTTTTTCCTGTTTCTCTGTTGATGTTGTCACGCCGAATACACTTGGATCTTCTACAACGTCTCCTGTTCCGTATCCGCCAACTGTTATTATCTGTGAGGCCTCTATGTCATCGACCAGTTCCATTAGTTTTTCGGCAACTTCGTGGTGTCCTTCAGGTGTGTTTGCCTGTGCGTTACCCTCCAGCAGTACTATGTCTTGTTTTTCATCTCTTTTCAGCTGGTAGATCTCATTTCTGATTGTTCTGACCGTTTTATCCTCATTTACCATCGTAAACGGTGGGAAGTGATGTGAGTATATAGCACCTATTCTTTCGGATTCGGTGTGTTCGGCTATGTAGCTTACTACGTTTCTTCCGATGTGGCCTATTCCTGCCAGTCCTTCTAGAAATATAGGTTTTTCTACGTCGAGTTCTTGTTCCATCTCTATTCTTGTAGTTTCCATGTTTTTATTCAACCTCTTTTTTGGTCTTGCGGCGGTATTTGCCGTGTCTGTCCGGATGTGAGAACTTTGGCGGTCTTGCAGGCAACGTATCTTCGCCCTCACAGCTGTCCTCTAATGTATAGTTGTTGTGTTTTGGGCATTTTTTAATCAAGGGATTTTTCACCTATGCTCTTGAGAACTCAAACTGCCCGTCTTGGTCATCTACTTTGCTTCTTACTGTCTTGACTACTGAGTCTATTCTTTTTTTGGCAAGTTCCTGTGTTCTGCCCCATGCTGTAACTGAGTACTCTGGTGCTGATATGTAGTTTATTTCTACGCCTTCGTCTATGTCGTTCAGAGATTTTTTTATACGTTTTAGGCCGTCTCCTTGTGGGAAGGTCATCTCTATTTTACCTTCGAGCTTTTCCTGTTTGAGGTCAATTTTTTCACGTGATACCTCTTGAATCTCCTCGACAATCTTTTCATCGAACATTTCATTTAGAAGGTCTTCTTCTGCCTCAGCTATCTCGAATCCGTGGAAGCTGGTTTCAAACTCTTCTTGGAGCTTGAAGCCGACTTGCTCGTAGACCTCGTCTTTATCTTTTTCTAGCTTGTCAGCCAGGCTTTCTATGAACTTTTCGGCTTTCTGCTCTTTTTTCCAGCGTTCCATAATGTCACGCTTCTTTTTGTCGTTTACACGCTTGAGGGATAGTGTTAGAGAGTCTCCTTCAGTATCTATTACCTGTGCTACTGTTTTCTCACCTTCATCAAGTTCCTTTCTCATGTCCTGAACCCATGAGCGTGAGACCTCGGATATGTGGATAAGTCCATCTACATCGTCGTATTTCTCTAGGTCTGCGTACGCAGAGTTTTGGTCTATGTCTGTAAGTTCTGCTACGACAAAATCTCCTTCATCAGGCTGATCCTTGTAATATTTCATAATCTAATTATTAAGCTCCTTGTCATGCAGAGAGGTTTTTACTCTACCTCTATTTCTTCTACTACGTTGGCTTCTATGTCGGCTGCTCCGCCTGTAGGCTCTGCTAGAGTGCTGCTGCATACTAGGCACTCAACTTTTTGTGCAGGTCTTGAGAATATTACCTGTTGGTTGCTGCATTCTGTACATTCTGCTCTGATAAAGTTTCTTGGCATTGTGTTTCTACCTCTCTATCTCGAACTTTGCTGCTTTTAACGTGTTTTTTGGCTTCCATGCTTTTCCGCATTCCGTGCATGTGAACTGTAGGTCTTTCTTGCTTGAGGTAGGGTTTGATCCTCCTCTTGATCTGTTTGCCGGGTTTTCGAACGGGAAGCTTCCGTATCCGTTGTCTATCTTTCTCTGTCTCTTTCTGGATTTCTTGCTCCAGGGGCTTCCTGACCTGTTTGTTACTTCCTTCACTGTCTGTTCTGTGTATGTGTCGCAGTTTGGACAGTACCGGTTTTGTTCCTTAGGAATCTTAACCATAGATAACCATTCTGAACTAATTTTTATAAGACCGGTCTACTCCTCTTCTGTAAATTCTATACGTGTATGACTTGATTCTTCAGGGCTCGAAATGTTTTCTATCTCTGCTTTGAATACAAGGGTTTGTATCTTGGATCTCTGTATGATTCTGGCCGCTGACTCATCTATAACCGAGTACTTGCCTGGCTTGTTTTTCCCGCTGACCATGTTGATGAGTCGTGATATGTTGATCTTGTCGAGTTTTTCGGCCTCCTGATTATTTTGAGGGTCGTCTGTGTATATTCCATCAACTGTAGTTGCTATGTAGAGTTTTGCGTCCAGCAGCTCTGCTACTGTTGCTGCAACGGCGTCTGTTGAGTATCCTGGTACTAGGCCGCCCATCACGATGTTCTGGCCGGTTGATGCTGCTTCCTTGATCTCTTCAGGGGTTTCAGGTATCTTGCCGTAAGTTTCATCCATTTCCGTCAGTACAGTCTGTGCGTGGAGTCTTGTTGCTTTTATTCCTATGAGATCTTTTTCTCCCTTATTTCCCGATGAGGCGGCCTGGTAGCGATTTAGGTCACCTGCTCCTGTGACAACCACCACCTGTCTATCTGACTGCAGCGCAGATGTAAGTTCTTTTAGTTGATCAAGGTTTTCCTGCACTACAGATCCGCCTACAGCATATACTACTGTGTCGTTTTTCATTATGTTTCAATCCTCTCTGCGTTACCCCGGTTTACCAGTATCTCGGCATTGTCGTCAGGTATCTTAACTTCTTCTCCTTCGTCGAACGGTCCATAAGCCTCTAGGTCAGTTCCCATAAACTCTGGAACCGAGGAAGTTGTCTCAACCAGTGTGTAACCCTCTTCAGATGAATCAGCTTCCTGATCTTCCTGCTCTTCACCCTTCATTTCTTGTTCTTCCTTGTCTACTTGCTCTGTGTCGTCTTCCTGCTCTATGTCATCCTTAACAGTCTTATCGGTTTTTGATGTACTTGTTGAAGGCATGGATTGATTTTCTATTTTTTCTTCAATCTTCTGTTTGTGTGATTTGAATTCGTGTTTGAGGTCCCTGAAAACTTCCTGTTCCTCTGGGAGCAGAGGTATCTCTTCATTTGTTTTATTTGTCTTGACTGAGAGTCTTGCTTCTCTTACGATTTTTTCCATTCTCAGTGATATTATCTTGTCTAGTACCCGTTTTGCGTTTCTGTACTCTCTGGAGTCTTCTCCTTCTGTCTGTTTTTTCCTGTCGAAGTAGTTTGATACCTTGAGAAGAAACTTGTTCCCCAGATCGGTGATCTGCTCTTTTTGATCTTCCTCCTTCTGTATTCTTCTGATCTCACTGAATGTCAGCACGTCTTCCTCTTCGCTCATCTTAACCTAGAATTCATTTACAATATTTTTAACTCCGGTTTACTTACTCAAAGCACTCTTGAACATGTTTCTTGTAGTAGCTTTCCATTTCGTACTCCTTCCCACAGTAGGGACAGACAAGGTCATCCTGTTCTTTTTCTTGTTTGTCAGCGTTCCTGTTTTTGGCCATTCTGAAGGTGTAGCTGACAGGGTTTTTTACTTTTTCTTCCAGATTGTCTCCTTCGTAGACCTGCATGTCTTTGTAGTACCCGTTTGAGTCGTAGTTTGGTGGTGGAACAGTTTCCTCCCTGTTTTGATGCCATCTTAGCTGGCTTTTTACGTATGCCTCACGTAGCGGCTCTTCGTTTCTCTGGTTCCAGTCCCATATCTTCGGCCTTATATTCTCCATGTCGTAGCCTACTGTCAGGTAGAAGTTGATCAATATGAACAAGCCGCGTTTTCTACCGTCTTCTAGGCCTTCCAAGATGTTCTTGATAGTTGGTGGGAAATGTTTTTCAGCTATAGCTTCGTCCGGTGTCTCAAACTCCTCATCTTCGGAAGGCTTTTGATCTTCTCTAATGTCTCTTCTCTTCTCCATGAAGTCCATGGCCTGTATCACAAGGTTTGCAGCCTCGTTTTCTTCGTACTTGCCTAGAAAATCTTTGTCGACCTCGACGTTTTCTATCTTGGCGTCTTCTTTACTGAACTCATCGATCTCGTCTTCGCCTATAGGGAGAGACACTAGCCATGACCCGTCATGTAGGCTGTAGGGTATCCTGAACAGGTGTCTCTGCCCCCAGTCGTTTTCTATATCTGCGACCTGGTATGGATCTTCTCCATCTTCGGTTTTCATACCCTCCTTGTGTCCGTACTCTCTTACTTTCTCTACCATTCTTTGGTGTAGCTGGCCCCTTAGGTAATCGACTATTCCTCTTCCTAGGCTTGGGTATAGCTGAGGTATTTCTTTGTTATCTACCTTTTCCGGCAGTGCCTCTGCTCTTACACCAATGTGGAATCCGCGGTTTCCGGAAAACTTGACGGATACGTTCTCGATTCCATGTTGGTGGAGTTCGTCTATTACAAGCTTGGCTGTCTCTTTTGCCAGATCAAAGCTATCGTCACAGTCAATATCAAGAACTAGGTCCCAGTTCTTTCTGAGGTCGTCAAGATTTGATACTGAGTCTATAAGCAGAGGGTTTTTCCATCTCTCTACAGAGGCATGGAAGGCTACAGCCCCTTCTTCCACAAACTGCTCAAAGTCTCCGGGAAAATTTATTGCGTCAGGACGTCTTCCATACCCGTTCTCATACGTGGGCACTACCTCTCTGTACTGACCTAGCTCCAGGAACTTTTCCACTATCTCTTCCTGTTCATAGTACTGCCTTATCTTCCAGTCCTGAGGTTTATCCCCAATCTTCCCCATACACACATTTGATTGAACTAAACTGTAAAAGGGTGCATTGTATTTGCGTCTAGGTCATTACACTATAAAAAATTTTAGAGAGGGAGATATGGTCTATGCCTGAATATGATAGAAACTACTCGGAAGAGCGTTATGAGTCTGTTTGAGACCAGAAAATACTTGAGAAAGAGAATCAACGCTACTGGAATATGTTGGAAGATGAATGTCTTTCAGACAGTTATGAGATGCATGCGGGCAACTTAGATAGAAATACTCTACTTAAGCCCGTAAAACGAAAGTCCAAACCAGGAGCATCAGGTCAACATCCATGAATGCATCTTGATGCTGTTAATGAGCTTGAGGTACTTGAGAAGGCATGTAAAACAGATTTGCCTGATCTGAACTCCGTTATATATACTTCGGTTGAACTGTAAGATTAGCTAAATACTTTTTTCTGAAGTGAGAAAGTTCTGTATAAAATCTTTTGTGCTGTTATTAACGTTTAAGTCTGACTTAAGAGCATACTCCGGATCAATCCATGTGTAGTCAACGGCCTCGCGCTGATCCAGTTTAACTTCTTGTTCCTCCGCTCTACAGATAAAATTTAGGAATATGAAATGTGTGTCGCGGCTGAAGTCTTCAGGATTACCTCCATCCTTAACGTTCATGAGTTCAATATTCTCTACCTCTAGACCGGTCTCTTCTCTCACCTCTTTCCGAACAGTTTCCTTCATTGAGTCACCTTTCTCAATCTTCCCGCCAGGAACCAGCCACTGACCCTCCCACTTGGGACTCTTCATCAGAAAGACATCGTCTTCCTCATTTAGAATAATTGCTCCGGTTGCAGGTACTGCATACTCCTCTGTCATCGCTATGTATTCCTCCTGATCTGGTCTGCAACTCCTTGGGTCGAGGTTTAGAGTTAATCTTCTTCTATTCTAGGCGCTAGCACGAAGCTGAGATCTGCTTTCTCAGGTACTGTAAATTCCAGTCTCATCGGGAAGTCTTCTCCTAGCTTCATGTTTAAGGTGTCTGAAAGGCTTTTGGCGCCGATCATCTTGTTTAGGTAGTCCAGTGAGAACATTGATTTTGCTTCGGATCCTTCTAGTGCGATGACGCCGTCTGAGTCGCCTGAGATCTGGAAGTCTACGTTTGATTGGTCGCCCTCTGAGACGATGTTTATTGTTTCGTCGTCCGCAGAGATTGTTACTGAGTCAGATACTACCATGGCGTCTTTGACTGCTCCCTCAAATACCTGGGTTTCTAGCTCGGCTTCTATGTTGAAGTCCAGCTGATCTGTGCTTGGTATGTCGTCCTCTGAAAGGTTGAGGATCGGAAGTGAGAAGCTGCGTGTGGACATTCCTTTCATGATTATCTTGAACTTGGAGTTATCTTCGTCAAGTTCAAGTGTAATTGTGTCGTCGGAGTTTGCCCTTCTGAGAATTGAGTAAAAGTTTTCTAGGTTCAGGCCTACCTTTGTTTCCTCGTCAAGTTCGAACTCCTCGAAGACATCTTCCTCGAGTTTGAAGTCTACAAGTCCCACCATTGCCGGGTCTGCCGCTATAAGATGTATTCCATCGTCTTTTAATTGGAATAATCCTTCTGAGATAAGGTCTGAAATGGTTTTCATGGAGTCCTTAATTAGTCCTACTTCCTCTAGGTTGGCCTTAAACAAGTTTTATCACCTTTGTTATCAATTGGTCGATACAATCTTTTTAACTCTGCTCTGAAGTTCAGGGTCTACGTTTGAGAAGTCCTGTACTATTTCCCCCTGTATCTCAAAGCTGTCCGGTGTAGGAAGTACTCTACCAAATACTCTAACTCTTTGACCTTCCTCTAATCCGTCTATCATGTCGTCTTCGAGAAATATTTCAACGGTG
The DNA here is from genome assembly GCA_964391005.1 of uncultured archaeon. Classification (GTDB taxonomy): domain Archaea; phylum Nanohalarchaeota; class Nanosalinia; order Nanosalinales; family Nanosalinaceae; genus Nanosalina. The sequence continues at coordinate 15,093 of CAYMJB010000002.1, forward strand.
CTTGTGCTGTCGTCAAGTGATACAGAATCATTTTCTACCGATACAAGTGTACCTGTAACTCTAACCTTAAGATCTTGTTTTGGGTTGATTTCCTCAACTTTTTTGGGTCTTGCAGGAGCAGTCCTCTGTTCATCAGCCATAGTATTATTGTTGTGAACAAAGACTTTAATTAGCGTATATCAAGTTGCTTCCAACCGTCTTCAGATCACTGGACCCAACTACATGTCAAACCTTAGGTGCCGTATGAATGTCTAACATACTTCAATGGAGAAGTAGCATTGAGGTTATGGAGAAGTACAGGATCACTGAGTTAGCTGCGTTTTTTGGGTTTGGACTGGTTTTGGCGGGGCTTCTGTACTACTCCACTCCGAATAGCAGTTTCCTGGTATCTTCTCTTGCCGTGTTTTTCGGGGTTGTTTGTTTTGTCGTGGGTGCTGAACTTACCTTGGATATGAAATCGGATAGGGGTGATGGAGATTCTTCGGGTTAGGTCAAGCTTCAAATACGTGTAGTCGAAATCAGGTTTATGGACTTGTTGGGTATGGAAGGTGAGAAGGCTGCTGAAGGTATGCAGTCGATAGCTGGACGCCTGGATGATCTTGAGTCACATCTGAACGCGGTTGATAATGCGGTTCAAGATGTGGGAAACCAGGTTCAGGCCATGCAGCAGAATTTTGTATCCCAGCAAGAGCTCAATCGGATACTTAACGAGCCGGATCAAACTGACCAGGAGGACGTTGATCTACAGCAGCTTAAATCTTTCTTTGTGCAGATGTCTCAGGACCAGAAGCAAAACACCAAGAGACTGGAGGATGTAGAGGAGCTCAGCACCGAGTTTGTTGAGACACTTCAAACCATGCAGAGAACCCTGAAAAAGACTCACAGGAGAAACAAAAACCTAAAGTCACAGGTTGAGAGTATAAAGGAGGAAAACTCAAGGCTCAGGAACCGGTTGGAAAAGCATGAGGAGATGCTGGAGGAGACTGAAGAGCTTAAGGAAGAGATTGAACATGTGGAAAAACAACAGCAGAAAGAGAAAGACCCTGAGGATATGAGCTTTGATGAGAGAACTCAGGATGTCGAGGAGGAGCTTAAGGATCTTAGAAGTTCTATTAAACAGTTTGCTGATAGAGTAGACTCCTAATCGTATTCTTTGTGGACGTTGCCACATTCCCTGCATTTGTAGAAGCGTGTTGGCGGTTCATCTGATGATCTTGTTTGTTCCATCCACCATTCGTGCTCTTTCTCGTCTTCTGAGTTATCTGAACATGATGGACATTCCTTGTTGGTTGTAGGTCTTGTGGACTCTTCGTTCATATCATCGTTGATGTTTAGGCGGTCCATAGGATCTTCCTCTTTTTCCTCTGTAACCCTGTAGCTGCCGTCTACGTCGTGTATGTCTCCGCAGTCCCTGCACTTCATTACTGATTCTCCTTCAACTTTTTCTGATACAAGCAGCCCTCCACATTCCTCATCTTTACAGAATTCCATGGGTATTACTTATAGAAAGTAAAAGTTTAAATGTGTTAACCGCTTCGGCACGTCGGTGTGTTGTCGAAGACGAAAGGTTGATCCCCGCTAAATCCTAGAAAGTCCATGGCAAGTATCTTCACCAGTCCGATTCTAGGTATTCTGAGAAACGTTGTTCCCTCTATTTGACCTGGTTTTATATCTTCCTCAAACTCTATTTGCTGTGGGTTGTTGTCTCCAAGTGTCTCAAGAGAGTTCTCTCTCTTTTCCACCACTCTGTGGACTATTGGAACTCCGTCAAAAGGCAGTGAGGTCGCGTACTTGATTGAAAGAGTATTCTCTCCTATCCTGTATGATTCTCCCTCAATTAGCCTGTCGCTGGAGCCGCCTCCCTCAAGTCTCTCACCGTCTATCTCAAGCTGGATAAGGTCGTTTGAACGATCTCTTGACGGCCGAACGTCCAGAAGCTCTACGGTCCCTAGAGAGGTTGACACTGAAGGTGTCTGGTTTGTTTTGTTTTCTCGAAGATAGTACTCTTCTCCGTCTACCTCAAACCTGACCTGGTCAGGGACATTATATACTACTATATCACCTTGCTGTACTGAGCTGAAGTCCCCTCCTTTCACGACTAGTATATCGCCGACTTGGAGAGCTGGGCACATCGAAGTTGATATAACTGTAACGACAGGTTTTTCGGTTCCAAGCCCTGTACCTAGGGTTTGAAGCAAACCATATGCAAGCACGACGGATAGCAGAAGAAAGTATGTCTCATCGATAAATCTGCTTTCCTCTGCAAAATCCTTGAATTTCTGGTATTTCTCCATCTGGTAACCTCTTTTGTCTTAGCTTGTTTTATTATTGGAGGATTGTGCCTATCATGTCGGCGGTTCTGACTGGTTCAGGTGTCAAACCGTGTATTGTCGATTTCTTTACGGCTTCTGCTGCCTCTTCTCTTTGACATCCTGAGAACTGGATATATGTCTCTCCGTCTTTCAGTTTGACTTCTGAAGGAACATCCATCTCCCAGAACCCTTCTTCGTTACCTACTTTTTCCAGTGCCTTGTAGAAACCCTCTCTGTCAGGTCTGTTTTTCGTGACAGCTATAACAGGTAATCCGGTGATTTCCGCAGCCTTATCTAGGTCAACAATGTTTAGGCCGGCAAAGTTTATCCCGTCAAGAAGTATGTAGCCTATTTCAGACGCCCTAGAATTTCTGTATATATTTTCTACCTTTTCTGTTGCGTCTTTTCCATCTACAGCTACCTTTGTCCTTCTTATATCTTCGATGAACTCTGTTCCCCTGTACGTAACTCCTATGAGCGATGTTTCTTGGTCTGAGTGTTTGTCGCAGGGGCTATCGTCGATACCCAGAAACCTTGTACCTGATTTCATTCACTAAAGGTGCTAGAGCGCCCCTTTTATCTGTTCAAATCTTTCTCTTGCGGTGTCTACGGCTTCTCCAAGAACTTCTTCGGGGTTGTCTGACTTTACAACAAGGTTTGATTCGTCTCCCAGTGGATGTCCTTTGTCGTAGCCTGCTTCGCCTCCGCTTTTCCATACAGTTTTCCTGATTAGGTTTGCAAGCGAGTGGTTCTGGTTCATGTCCAGAATGGTTCTGTCTTCCTTCTCGAATTTATCTATGTTCATTTCTGTGTGTCCTCCGTTAGTATAAGATCAACTTCTGTTTTGTGACCTTCCTTGGTGTGGAATCCGTAGGTGGATGGAAGCTCTATCTCAAACTTCTCAAGGTCTATGACCTTATGATTTGTGTTCTGAAGGAATTTTTTAATACCTCCACGGTTTGATGTAGGTGATACAGAGTAAACCCTTGCTGATACTGAGGTGGCTGTAGCCCAGAAACTGATGCCTTCGTTTGAGTGTTGTGAGAAAGGAGGGTTCATCAGAACAGTGTTAAACTCTTCTGAGACCTTTGAGACCTCTTTCTGCTTAAAGTTTATTTTATCCGATACACCTATCTCTTCCGCGTTTTTTCTTGCTGTGCTTAGTGCTTTCTCGTCTTTGTCGACTGCCTCTACCTTGGAGCCGGTAAGAGCTACTCCTACCGCCAGCATCCCGGTTCCTGTACCTAGATCAAGTACCTTTCCACTTAGGTCTTGGTTCATGTATGCGAAGAAGATTAGATCTGCCGCCAGTCCCGGAGGTGTAATATACTGCTCAAGTGATACCTTAGGGTTATCAAAATCTTCTACCTTTGTCAGTTTTTGTCTAAGGTGGTTTTTCATCCGGATGAATTTCTTATTCAGTCAACGGATAAAAGATTTTTGACCTATATAGTAGAGGCATGACGGACGAAAATAATACAGGATTTAGTCGAGACGAACTAAAAGAACTGTCAAAGGACGAGCTTATTGACATTATAAAGGAGAGAGACAACAGCACGGTGTTCTTTGAGCCGCAGAGAGAGATAATTGTAAGCGACCCTAAAGATGAAGTGTTGAATGAATTCTCCAACATAGCCCATATGGAGACTTCCTCAGGTGACCACTACAAGTTCAAGGTTCAGGAGATGGATGTCTGGAACTCGGACCATTCCCTGGAGGAGCTGAAGGAAAAGTATACAAGGCTTGTAGGCAGCTATCCGAACTTCTTGGAGTGGCTGGAAAGGACCTACGAAAAGCAGGAAATCTTCTCCATAGAACACGAAGGCCGGTACCACGCTCTTGTATCCACTGATGCGGAGAGAATGGAGTGGGCAAGAGGCATTGACGATGTACGCGAAAACCTTTCCGTAGATCTTTCGGACACGAAGTCAAGGATTGCCATGGGAGCCAAGTCCCGTGCAGAGATAAAGAAAGTGCTTCTCAAGAAAGGTTACCCTGTTGAAGACAACTCAAAGTTCAGAGAAGCTGACAAAAACATCGGCGCAGATCTCACAATAGACCTCAGGGAGTACCAGCAGGAATACGTTGAAAGGGCGCACGAGGAGAGAGCTGCTGTACTTGCTAACCCGGCAGGTTCAGGAAAAACAGTTACATCTATAGGCTTAATGGCCAAGATTGATGCCCCGACACTGGTTCTTGTGCCGCAGAGGTCCTTGGTAAATCAATGGAAGCGTGAAATTCTTGACAAAACCACGTTGACCGAGGACCAGATCGGAGAGTATCACGGCGACAAGAAGAAGATGAATGACGTTACCATCGCAACTTATCACATGGCTGCGAACAAGACCAAGCTGTTCAGGAATGAATGGGGCTTGATCATATTTGACGAGGTCCACCACATTCCTTCGAAGCTATTCAGGAAGACGGCCTCACTTCAGTCTACACGTAGAATAGGTCTGTCGGCGTCTCCGGTGCGTGAGGACTCCAAAGAGAAGGATATATTTGCGTTGATAGGTCAGGAGATAGGAGGTGACTGGGCCCGTTTCTTCAAAGAAGGCCACGTTGTGAAGCCGGACGTTGAGATTCAGCTGGTTGAGTGGGCTTCAGACTACCACAGGCATGAATACGAGCAAGCCTCCGGCATCAAAAAGGCTATAATCGCTTCAAAGAATCCGGCAAAAAAGGAGAATTTGGAGGAGCTTCTTGACCACCATGATGAGGAGAAGACGATTATCTTCTGTGACTGGATTGACCAGGGTGAAGAAATTGAGGAAGAATATGATGTACCTTTCATCTCCGGGGAAACCGATTTTGAGGAGCGTGAGGAGTACTTTGAAGACTTTAGGAATGATGAGATGAACACGATCATGGTCTCCAGAATCGGGGACGAAGGTCTGGATCTGCCTGATACAGAGGTCGGTATTATTATGTCAGGTCAGGGAGGATCACGTAGGCAGGCAACTCAGCGTGCAGGACGTGTGATGCGTCCGTTTGGGGATGCACAGGTCTACATGATCGCAACCAAAGGATCCAACGAAGAGGACTTTGTCAAGCGACAGGTTGAGCTCTTGAAGGAGAAAGGTGTGCCGGTCTCGGTCACGGAGACATAAACCAGTCTCATGTACTCGCACACCCGAGTTTCGATTGTTGTCACCAAGCAATAAAAAACCTGTCAGCCATTTTTATTCTGTGATGAGGCATGCTCGGTGAAGCTTTGATCTTGGGCTCGGCTGGAATATTCAGTCCTATTGTCGGCCAGGGAATCTATAATAGAAGAAAAGAAGCCAGTGAAAGGTTACAGGGCCTTGAAGCAGATCTCCAGGAACTGGATGAAGACAGCTCATTCTATCTCTCTACAGGCAGAGAGTTTCTAGACGGTGACAGAGTAGCCTTCTCCTCAAAAACCCTTGATGCCAGAGTCGACGTTGATGTAGACTTTATGGAGTACGGCTCTGTCGAGGATGTGCTTGATGAGGAGGATAGCATAGGAAGTCTCACTCAAGACATCCTCAGCAATATGAAGAACGAATACGAGCCGTTCAACTCTAAGATTGACCGATACAACATTGAGTTCCGCGGTGAAACCGGGTCTCTCAACTACAGTGTGGCTGATACCGAATTCTTTGATGAGTTCAACGAAGACGGTGACAGAGAGTTGAAATCAGCTAGTGAGGTCTATGATGAAACCATCGGGGATGAGGTTAATGAGTACTGGACTCTAAACTGAGCTTTGATTTTTGATATGCTGTTTGATAAAGTTCCTCTCACCTAAATTTTGTTATGAGTTTGATTAAAGCTGAGAATTTGAAGAAGACCTTTAGAATTTACAGTCGTGACGAAGGTATCAGAGGATACCTGAAGAGTCTTGTTTCACGTGAGTATGAAGAAGTCCATGCTGTTGAAGACCTTAACCTTGAGATTGAGGAAGGTGAAATGATTGGATATATCGGTTCAAACGGGGCAGGTAAGTCAACCACTGTCAAGATGCTGACAGGTATTCTGGAGCCGTCTTCCGGTACTGTGGAGGTTGATGGACTTGATCCTCACAGCCAGAGGAAGAAGAACGCTATGCATATTGGGGTGGTGTTTGGCCAGAAGTCGCAGCTGTGGTGGGACCTTCCTGTCAGGGAAAGTTTCAAGCTACTAAAGGAAATATACGAGGTCTCGGATGAAGATTATCAGAAGAGGATTGACGAGTACGATGAGGTGCTGCAGCTTAGCGATTTCTGGGATCAACCTGTCAGGAAGCTAAGTCTGGGTCAGAAGATGAGATGTGAGCTGGCTGCTGCGTTTCTTCATCAGCCGAAGATTGTGTATCTGGATGAGCCGACGATAGGTCTTGATGTCGCAGTTAAGGAACGTATCAGAGACTTCATAAAGAGGATGAACAGGGAAAAGAACATCACTGTAATGCTTACTACCCATGATATAGGTGATATTGAGGATCTATGTAACCGTATTGTCGTTCTTGATGAAGGCAGAAAGATTTATGACGGGGAGCTGAGTTCTCTGGTTGACAGGTTTACCTCGCGGAGAATGATACTTGACGTCAGGGATGAAGAAGGCTTTGACATCCAGGTTGAGGGTGTGGAAGGGTATGAGAGTAATGACGGGCGTATTGAGGTTACTTTTGATAGGGATGTTGTTTCGGCTTCTGATCTTATGAGGCAGTTATTGGATGAGTATGAAGTCTTGGACTTTGAGTTGAAGGAGCCTGATATAGAGTCTGTTGTGAAGAAAATCTACAACCAGGGTATTGACGGTGAGTAGTTGATGGCCTGGAGAAAGTACTGGGAGATGTACAAGACAGGTATCAAGGAGGCATCCGCTTACAGACTGATGTCTGTTTCTTCGTTTTTCTCGACTATAGTGTATATTGTGCTTTTGTTGGCGGTCTGGACTGCTATAAGTAAGTCGGCAGATCTTGTTGGAGGTCTTTCCAGAGTGGTTTCATATATTGTACTGGCTCAGGTCATCAACAGCTCGATAAGCCAGGGCTTGGAGAAGTGGTTTGGCAGTAAGATCAGGAAAGGGACTATTGTGAACGAGCTTAAGAGGCCTGTTTCACTCTTGAGTCAGGCCTATCTTCATGAGATAGGATGGCAGAGCTTCGATACATTGCTTAAGTCAGTGCCTTTACTGGTTATAGGAGTTCTCTTTACGGGACTTGAGCTACCTTCAATACAGAACTTACTGGCCTTCGTGGTCGCGGTTGTTTTGAGCTTTCATTTAATGCTGGTTCTGGCTCTCTCAACCTCGATGCTGGTGTTCTGGACGAAGACAGATGGAGGTGTAAGGTTTACACGTGTCACTATTGTCAACTTTCTCTCAGGCGTGATCTTCCCCCTGTACCTTCTGCCGGAGTCTTTGAGACAGATATTTTACGTTCTTCCGTTCCATCTACTGGTTGATGGACCTATTCAGGTTTTTCTGATGCAGAAAACCGGTACCGAAGTACTGATCATGTTTGGACAGCAGATCTTCTGGATACTGGTGTTCTTCGGTGTAGCAAATCTCCTGTGGTATAAAGCAAAAAAGAAGCTTACGGTGCAAGGTGGTTAATGTGAAGTTGAAGAAGCATCTGAAAATATACGGTAAGTATTTCAAGCAGTACTGGAAGACGAGACTGGTTTACAAGACTGATTTTCTGTTGAACTCTCTTTCACAGATGCTGAATCTTGCCACTTCACTGGCATTTCTAACTCTGATATTTACTCAGGTTGACTCGATAAACGGCTGGACATTTCCGGAGATGCTCTTTCTGGCGGGTGTTGGAGGTATCTCCATGAATATTCACCATATCTTCATGCTCCATATCACGAATCTGGGTGAGGATTACATTGTTACAGGGGATCTCGACAGGTTCAAGGTCAGACCTCTCAACGTCCTGTACCAGGTCTATGCCTCTAATGTCAGGGATGAGAACTTTCCAAAGCTGATAACAAATATAGCCTTGGTGGCTTATGCATCAGGTCAGATGGGTTTGAACCTTGTTAGACCGGAGTTTCTTCTCTACGGTGTTCCGGTGCTTGCTTCATCAGTTTTCACGTTTGGCTCAGTTTATCTGGCGGTTTCCAGCCTTGGTTTCTGGATGGCGAGGTCTCGACCGTTGACTTGGATAGTCTTTCGATTGAGTGACTTTCGAAGATATCCTTTCAGCATCTACTCTAGATCAGTTAAGATAATACTGGTGACTTTGGTGCCTCTGGCGTTTGCATCGTTCTTTCCAGCTACTTTCTTCCTTGACAGGTTTGAGAACGGGTTCTACCAGTACTTTTCGATAGCCGCAGGACCTGTATTCTACGGTCTTTCATACCTATTCTGGAAAAAAGGTCTCTCCAAGTATACAAGCACTGGAAGTTGATTATGGTCTGTGTGAGGCTTCTACGTCTACGGTTCCGTCGGCCTCTTTCCTGATCTCTAGATCAAAGTTGAATCCTGGTTCCTCGTTTCCAAGTATGTACATGTCACTGCCTTTTATCGGTGTACCTATATAGGTCATATTCACCCGGCAGCTTGTCTCTCTGCATGCGAAGTGGTTTTCATCGCCCTCAAACTTCAGGCATAGATACTTTCCTGATTTGTAGTCTGACTCTGAGATGTTTTTCGGAATTTCAGGTGTAGGGTTGCCTCTGTTATTGGATGCATAAATTCCTCTTACACCTGTCAGCGACACGGTCTGTGTCGTCATTGAGCCTCGGCCCTTTGAGCAGTAAAGATCCACAGTGTTTTTGACGTTGTTAAACTGGTCTACGACATTGTTTCTCCTGCTTGTCTCACCAACTGACACCATGCTCTGGAAGGTAAAAATAAACGTTATCATGGCGATCATTAGTCCACCGATAATCCATATCCAGATAGAAGTTGACATACCTTTTTCTAACATATTGCTACAGAGCCTCCTTTTCCACTGATCTCGAGTGTTTCATCTTCTTGATATAATACCCTGTCATTTTCTGTGCTTAGCTTTACTCCTTCTAGGTCAAGGGCTTTAGCAGACCTGCAGTCATCCCTGAAGTAGCTGTAAACATCACCATCACTGTCTTGTAGTCCAAAATCTTTGAGGATTGATTCCAGGGTTTTGTTCTCAAGTACGAAATCGGTGCGTACTCTCTGCTCAGCTATCTGGCAGTCTCCACTCAACCTGTAAAACAACAGTTTCTCGAAATCCTTTTGATCTATAACTTGGTTTGTATCAAAGGTAGAGCAGTACGGATAATCAACCTCTGGATAAACTGAGTCCGGCTTGACGTTCTCCTCGACATCCCTATTAATGCTGCTTAGAATCTGGAAGCCGACCCCTACACTTATAGTGACTATTATGAGAAGTCTCATTTTGTCCAGAGCAAGTCCTTTTTTCATTGTTCAACAACCACTTTCTCAGCTGGAACTTCATACTTGACTATTATCGTCTGCATATTATAATTTGAAGACTTAAAATTAGTTGATTGCTCAACTTCATCTGTCAGTCTGTCCTCCAAGTCAGTGCTGCTGATGCTGAAGTCTCCAGAGCTTTTCCTGACTAGAAAACACTCAAACGACTCATAGCTTCTTTCAAGACTCCTCTCATAACATAGTGTAATTGCGTCCGCAACCTTTGCCTCAGAGTTTCCTGAAACTTCAAGTATCTCCAAGCCTGTTTCCGTTTGATCATCTTCTCCCAAAGTTTCAATGTTTTCGTCTATCTGTCCTCGGAACTGTGTAATGATTCCAACACTTACTGCCACCACAACCATGACTATTACCAGTTTGCCCATATAGTCCAAGGACATATCCATTATCTGACTTCCACCCTTTCCGTACCTCCCGTTGACACGTTATACGTCAGCACTATGAAATCACCTTGAGATATATTCTGTCTCTGAAAATAAACCTGGTTTTTTGTGCCGCAGCTATACGTTTGTGGAGTATATTCTGACTTGTTGTTTGAGATTGATGTTCCACATAGGTTATTGTCTATCATCTCGTCTGTAACATCTGTTTCATTTACAGCTCCTGGCATTGTTTTTATGTTCCATCCCTCACAGAACTCGTCTGTTACGTTGTATCCTCTATGCTCTCTGTAACATGAGATTATGGCTCCTGAGAGCTTTAGTTCAAGATCATCATTACTTGAAGCTTTGATAACCTGATACTCCACGTCGCTTCCGGTTCCGCATCCCTCCGGCTGTGGAGCGTCTTTCCCAGGAAAAACGTTGCTCACTCTGTCATATGTTGAGCAGAAGACACCTCCAGCTCCGCTACCAAAATTCTGTGAAAATGCCCCCAGAAGGATGGATACACCAACCAGAGCAAGGGTAACACTCCCTATCATCCGAATACCCATTCCCTTGAACATACGTAATATTAGTGGTTGGCGGGTTAAAAATACTGTATTATGAAATGGTAAAGTTGTAAGGGTTCCATGAACAGTTCCTAGGTAATCCACCATAGCTGCAGCTCCAAAGATACAACCCGTAATTACCGGTGCTGAAACCAGATATGTCCAGAGAGGCCGTATCAGTGAACAGTTTTCTCTTCCTGGAACCGTGTCCTATAACCTCGAAAGGTGAAGTTAGGCTCTGCGATTGTAACCTTACCTCCTTCTCGTAAGAAGTCGTGAAGTTTTTGAGAGTGGCATTGATCAATGTCACGTTTCCAAGCTTCTCTACATCAACCTTGGAATCTGATGGCGTGAGTTCGGTATATATACTTCCTTGCTGCCAGTTTAAGCTTGTAAATGGACCTTCGGCTGGTTCAAGGCTATAGCTTGTAACACATCCTTTGGAATCATTTTCCATTGTTCCGTCACCATCAGGATCAAAGTTTGGTGCACAGGCGGTTGTACAGCTACATGATATATCTAGGCAGTCTTCTCCCTCATCAACCCTGCAAACATCTTTAATACTGATATTTACTGTTTGCCTGACAGGCCTGTAAGAAATTATAACCGAGCTCTCTCCACTTGAAATAGTCTTATCTTGTCCAAACCTGTCTGGTTCAATAACACTTAGTTCCTTAGATACCATCTCTCTCGCTACCTCACCGTTAGAGCGTACCTTGACGTCGAAACAATCTATTACTTTCTCATGCTGTCCTTTATTTGATTTCTGCCAGCAGCTGTCAACTAAACTTGAGAGCTTGGATGCAACACTTTCATTTGAACCCTGGACTTCCTGCTTAACATCCTTTGGCAGTTGAACCCTGTCCAGAGCTATGAATGCAGAAGACACCGTAAGGGAAACGATGATAAGAACACCTATAATCAGGATTGTGTCAGATACCTCGCCGGACCTCAAGACTCTAGAACACCCATCCAGGATACTCCTAAAGTAGCTTTCTGTTTAATCTGAAACAAGGTTTCAGTATTGTAAGGCGCTTGGATTGGGTTTTGGCACCACCTCATGTATCGGATAGAAATCGTATTTATGCTAGCCTGTTTCTTGCTTAATATGCCTCGTTTCATGCCTCAATGCTCACCTTACCGGATGCCAAGACCAGTGCAACCAATATAAATAGAATACCAATCAGTACGAGTATACCTGTGTTAGTTCCGCTGTCAACAACTTCAACAGGTTGTTCTTGACTTGTGTTAACGGTATCGGACTGATCATCTTGATTGGCCTCATTATCTCCCTCTTGATCTTGTTGGTTTGGCTGCGATGGCGTCTCGCAGTCTTGGGGACATAGCTCGTCTTCATTGAGATCTTCTTGACAGATATCATCCCCACATGTACACGACAGCACCATTTCTCTGCCCTCACAATACTCCGTGCATTTATCACTACCAGCTTTACAGACGTTTGAGGGAATATTGATAAGTGTACTAAAGTTTTCTTCTTTGCTTATTTCTAGAAACTCTGCTTTTGGATTATAAGGCAATCTAAAAAACACTCTAGTGCTGTTTACCTTCTCTACATTTTTTCCTAGTCTCAGGTAAGATATACGCAGTCTGTATGTGTTTATGACGGACTTATTCTTATTTAAAAGCTTTAAAGTATGCTTCCCGTCTTCTTCACCAGGTATTCTTGTGTATCCTACGGCAGTTGAGCTTCTAACGTTGCTTACTTCTCCATCTCTATCTATTTGGAATTCAAACGTGAAGAGTTTAGTTTCTTGACCAGACCCCAATCCAAAGATCATTAATGCTGCCAACAGCAGAAAGCTTAGTTTTATCCAGCGCATTGATAACCCCTATCATTGATTTCTTGTAACCAATTTTCGTATCCTGTATCTATGGAGTCCTCCTTCGGTCTCAAACCAGGCTGATTCACAAGCATGTTGTATCCACAGCTGTCCGCCCAGGCCGCTCCTCCGCCCATAATCGATGCTTTTTTTGTTAAGCCATCATTATCAAGATCCCTGCCACATGTTCCGGCTGGTGTTCCACCATCATTAAAATTGCTGCATTGATTTGCAGGATAAAATCCCTTGTCTCCAGGCCAGGGATTACCGCAGCCTGAAGGGAAATCATTATTCTGACCATCATATGTACCTTTATCGTATTCATCGCACAGGCCAAACTCATGACCCATTTCATGAGGCAACACCATCCTGTCAGCAGCATCTCCCAGCTTATATATTACAACTATGCCGCTGCCAGGGCCGTAGCTTACCGCGTTACAACCTCCATTGTATGGTTGGCTGGTTATCACTACTCTGAGATCTATTTGTCCGTTATTTGGAAATTCAGTGTCCTGTAAGATGTTATTGTCAACTACGTGGCTACACTGTTCGAAAGGAGTTCTCTCCGTGACTGAATTGGCGAACACCTCAGCTCTATCTATATAGTCCTCAGAATTTGCATATGAGCTTGATCCGGCAACATAATATATATCATAGGTATTTATGGAAGTACATTGAGATCCATTCCAATGTGTTCCAGAAGGACAGCAGCGGCTCTGAGTAGTCCCAGGAGGTGCGTTTGGGTGCGGAGAGTTGCAGCTTAGACTTCCAGAGCATTCAAACTCTTTACTGCATTTATCTCCTTTAGACTGAGCGTCAACAAAACTGGAGTTAACACATCCCAAAGGTCCTGTCGTATCTATATTTCCGTCTCCTGCACTGGGTGCGTTGATGAAGTTTTCAGCTCTGTAGTCTGGTTTGCAGAAACTTGAAGCATCATCTGATTCTGCATCACCTGGACATTTACAGTCTCCTCCGGAGTTTGCGCAGGTTTCTCCTCTATCAGGCTGGCATATGTCATTGATACATCTACCGTTTTCACAGAATTCGTCTAGATCTGGGGAAGCACATCTTCCACGTTCAAGAGTCACTTGGTCTGATTTTTTCTGTATGCAGATCTCTTCGGCGTTTCGTATGACGGTGTTCTGTATGTTGTAGTTAAGGAATTCTGTAGATGAGCTACCGGCTTCAGGTACATCTGCTGTTATGGTTCTGCCTTCTTGGACCTGAAGCTCGTATGTTTCTACTCCTGGCCTGTATGTGGTTGAGAACTGTGCTGACGCATCGGGCATCTCCCTTATAGTATCTGATATTTCCTCGGAAATCTGGTTCTGTGATGACTGAAATAAACCGCTGGTCTGGAATCCTACTATGTTTCCTCCTACTAGGACGAAAGCCATTGAGACCATTATTATACCTATTGCTAGTAAAGCTTCCGATACAATAGTCATTCCTTTTTGCACATTCTTCACCTATCTTGGTTTAAGATATACAGATTTTGACTGGTCTGGTTGAATCTTGAAGCCGTTCAGTTCCAAGTTTCTCCGGTTTGGAGTGTATTGATTATTCATAGCTTTGGGCTAAGGGTAATTGTTCACTGGTTGAACCTGACTCCGTAAGACTCGTTGTATGTTACGCTGAGCTCGTTGCTACCTGGTCTTAAGGTTAAATCTTCTGCGTCTTCGGTCTTTAATTCTATGCATTTCTCTGTATTTTGATAGCATATTAGTTCTGATGTATCTGTATTTTTTCTGCCTACTTTGATTTCTGTAAAGTTTGTATAGTATATTCCTCTTTCGCCGTTTCTCAAGTACTCGTAATCGCCTGCGGTATTATTGATTTTTTGGCTGTTTAGGGTCTGGTTTTGGCAGTAATTGACGTTTGCGCAGGTAAGTTCGATTTCAGGCAGCTTTTGTCTTGAGCTAGATGTAGATGCTATAAGCTGTATTGAGGCTCCTTTGTAGGACTTGAACTGGTTTTCTTGCTTGGAGAAATCGATTGTTGATTCATCACCGTCGAAGTCTTTGAAAACAGGTTTACCGTCTATTCCAATAACTAGGTCATCCCTTATATTAATCGTTTCGTTTCCATCTAGCTGCTGCAACGTGTAATCTGTAACCTTGTTTCTATCTACTGCCTTATCTCTTACAGTAATTGTTTTTTGATTATTTAGCCTTACTGAGAGCGAGGTCTCTCTGCCTAGATTTTTGCCGGTGTCCGTGGCTTGGTTAATGGCGCCTGCTAACTGCTCTAAAGCCCCTTTTCTGAGTCTTATGCTGATGGTTCCTCCTCTTATAGAGCCGTCTTTTGCTATTAGGGTCGTTGGGTACTTTGCTGTAAGCGATTTCTTTAAGCTTTCTTGAGTTGAACCTTTGGTTTGTCCGAACTCATATCCTATACCGCTGCATCTACCCCCGTTTATTCTTCCTGTGGAGATGTCGGTGAACTGCTTTGCGATTTTCCTCGGTATTTCTCCAATTCCGTTGTATCTTAAATATGAGCCTCCTGTCTCGGTGGATACATACTCCATTAATTCGGCGGCATCATTTTCATCGAATTCTCCATAGTTAGATTTGCCTCTGTATTCGAAGCTGTCGCTTATTGTGTTTATCTCTACATTTTTCTCTGAAGCCAGACGTGTGACGTTCTCAACTAGTTCCTCTTCTCCGTCAAGCTTGTCCGGATTGTTCCCATCTCTGTAGGATTTCTCGCTGGAGTTTCCTCCAAATGGAAGCTGGTTTCCTACTACAAACAGAGCCCTCTTATCAGCTGATTGATTCCAGTCATGATTTTTCAGAATCCATCTGGAACTGACACCCCATGCTTCGAGACCTGAGTCAATCGATTCATTATACTCTATGATTTCTGTCTGGTTCCAGTCTGTAATCCCTTTGCCATATGATCCCGTTGAAGCGTTGTTCTTTGGGTAGCTGAGGCATGAGGGCACAGGATTGCTTTTGTAGCTGTAGTTTTCAGATCCTCCTGTTGAATTGACTATTTTGGCAGTTCCGCCTAACCCAGAATCTGCGTCTCTGTTGTCGGGGTTTGAAGGCGCATAATAGCTTATTCTGGTGTTTAAGCCTCTGCTTTCAAGCTTTCTGACAGTTCTATTTAACGTCTGACAAACTGTCTGCCACTCACCTCCAAAGCCTTTCGAGATATCTGAAGTTACAACTATTTCCGCGTTCCCATCATAAGAGTTTATTCGTGGTACTCCACATGTTGACTCCCCGCTATATTTTATTTTATCTTTGAATATATTCCCAGCTATTTCCGAGAGTATTCTATTGAAGCTTTCAGTTATGTCATAAGATTTGCCTCCCGTTTTGTCAGGAATATATCTAGTTATCTCCTTCGAGCAGCCATCTACTTTTGCTGGGGCCAGTGTTGTATGGTTTTTGAATAAAGTGTAAATTGTAGTGTTTTGATCTCTGGCGTTATCTGCCACATTTCTCAAATCTGTACAGTTTCTACTGTAACTTGGCAGACTTAGATCGATGATATCATCTGGCCAACTAGGAAGATTCTCATAACTTTCCTTTATCTCCCGTTCATATGACTTGACCTCATCTCCGTCATGAGCTCCGTCCGTATTCGTCAATATAATTATTTTATTGGCCTCAGTAGACCATTCCATGTCATCAAGACTTTTCTGGATGGCATCATATACTGCTTCTTGCGGAAGGCCTCCCTTGTCTGCATTAATTGTATTCAGTGTATTTTTAATCTCGTCCGCCTCTGACGTGAGCTGACGATCCAAATTTACGGAACCTGTTGTAGATCTTATGTTGGCGGTATAAGTGCCCCCTGTGTTGGGATTAGGCAATGTAAATATCATGCCTTTAGAAAACTGCACGTCTCTATAGGTGATTATGCCGATCCTGGAATCGCCAATATCTGATTTGAACCTTTCTATATTGTCTTTTATCGCATTGATGTAGGCCTGAGTGCTAACTGAGTCGTCTAAGGCAAATACAACTTCAGTAGGTTGTGTGGCCGTCTCTTTTGGAGCTATTCTGCTTAGCCTGTCCTGTTCTACAGAGACTGTATATCCTACATCGTATTCGTTAACGCATTCTAACTGACTTAGCCTTACAGTTCTTTCGAGCTCCCTCACATATGATTTGTTGAGGGAATTGGTGTTATTGCCGCTTAAACACCTTATTAAGTCTGAGTAGACTGCTGAAGAAGAGGACTGAAACTGGGTCTGTTCTCTGTCGCTGCTAAGACCGACATCAAAGTTTAGTGAACCCACCAAGAGCGATATTAACAAACCCCCGAAGATTAGCACTGTAATGGGCTT
Organism: uncultured archaeon; assembly: GCA_964391005.1. GTDB lineage: Archaea > Nanohalarchaeota > Nanosalinia > Nanosalinales > Nanosalinaceae > Nanosalina. Next base: position 31,872 of record CAYMJB010000002.1, read on the forward strand.
GATGAAGGTACTATACTGACCTTTCAGATACCTCTTCCCTTGTAGTCTGTATTCAGGTTTAAGTGTATTCATATTCTTAGCAGTATTTGTTTGTTTATGGTGTTGTTTGAGGTGGAAGGTTACAGACATCTGGGTTTTGATCAGGATATGAACAGGAGTCTAACTGATCAGGTGCCACATCAACTGCGCTGTTTGTACATCCATCAAGACTTCCACCACTTATAGTATTCTCGTCCACTGTGTAGCTCAGGTCTATACTCCACTTCTGATTCTTTAGACCATCGTCTCTAGGTATTGAATCATATTCTAGATCTGTACAAGTGACTGTATAATCTAGGTAAGCCTTATACCTGGCCTCCCATGTTGTCGTTCCTATGTAAGGATTGCAGTACCCAGGATCGGGTATCAGCTCGCCTTCGCCGGGACAAGTCGGTGAAGGTGATGGTGAAGGTGATGGTGAAGGTGATGGTGAAGGTGATGGTGAAGGTGATGGTGATGGTGCAGGACCCGGAGGTGGTGGCGACTGCTGGGCCATGTACAGCATTGATGCTTTGATTCTATCACTGCTCTGCATATTTACAGATTGAGAGGCACTGGGAGGCTCCCCAGTATTGTTGCACACCATCGGAGGATCATTCTCCCTTCCACACGAGCTACCTGATGTTAGGTCTCTCTCAAACCCTGGATAAAACTCTCCAGGTGTACTCGGACTCTCAAACTTATTGTACTCAAACGTACACTTTACGTTTTCGCCGGGAAAGTAGTTATCCTCCAGATAGTCCATCTCCTTTCTAAGCCCGTCATTTACAGCTTCCACCAGTTTGTCGCCGTTGTTGCCGCACACTCCTGTTGGTCTTGGCTGGCATGCCATGCTCTGTTGGCAGCTGTCCACCTGAGTCTGACCTCTATCAGCAACATCTCTTAGTTCATCTCTCACTCTGTCTTTCAAATCACTTCCAATCCAATTCCTCAGTTGCTGATATATGTACCAGAACCTGTTTCTCGAGATGTCTGATTCTAAAGGTATGGCTTTTTTGGTCATGCTTAGTTCTCCATCCGTCCTTGAAAGCTTCATTTTCTGCACCGTTGATGCACTTGGAATCTCTGTGGTATTTGGCGATCCAAGATCTTGCTTGTAACCTATTTCTATACAGCTTGAGTTAGCTACTTCTAGAACTCTTTCTTTGGATGCCTGGTGTGCCTGATTCAAGTACTGCTGAAGATACGGATAGCTTGTGTTCCCTGTCGTGTTTCTGACAACTTTCTTGGACGGAACCTGGTTACTTCCTTTACATACCCAGTATCTTGCTTCCTCGCTGAGTGACTTCCTTCCTGACAGGTTTGCGGCGTCCTGACTCCCTTTTTTTACAGAAATTTCGAATCCCTCTGAAATAAACTGGCGAGCCGTTCTGAATCTATGGACAAAGCTCTGCGTAGATGATCGCTCTACTATGCCAGCCTGTAGATTGGTTCCCGATACTCCGGATGCTTGAAACCAAGAGGTTGCTAGCAGTGATACCACAAGAATAATGAAGATTACCACTAGAGAGCTCGCACCTTTCCTTACCATCTTTTCAGTATTACACCTGTTTCGTTTCCACTAGGTAAAGGTATTCTAATTTGAGATGAAATCAGTCTCTGCGTGTTATCCGGAACTTTCCTTCCTGAAACAATTTCCTTGTCCTCGCTTCCGCAGTCCGCTGTCATTCTGTAATTATTCCCAATAGTCCTATTTAGATGCCTCTCTAATCTCCTAGGGGGGTTCTCAATTATGATTTCTTCATCTGCCATTATCTCTACCTTATACTGATTTGATTCCTCACCAAATGCACATGTATACATGATTAGATCAGACATTTCTATTCTATTTCCGTTAGGAGCTGATATCTCCTCGTTGAATATGGTTCTGAGCTCTAGCTGGGTTGTATACGATATATCAGCGCTTGAGACTGTTCTTAGGCTTTGCGCTTGATTCCCTGCCTGCGTCGTGAAAAGAAACAGTGCAAAGACTGAAACAAGTAGCACCCCCAACAACGTATATAGAGATGAGGTCTGGCCTTTGAACATGTATTTGAATACTTTTACTCCTTCATAAAGAGTTGACGATAACCTTGTACAAGATCGACTTTTCCTTTTTTTTCGAAAATCTGGCTGATGGCTGGAAGGGTTCCTATTATGGTCTATTGAAGTTCTCGCTCCACCATGTAGGATCTTCATCTGGATTTAAACTACTAAGGCCACAGGTACCGATTGTTTCGTCTGTTTCCTGAGGATTACTATCTGGGTCGTATAGGTCGTTGATGGACTCGTTAGCTTCGCCTGGATTCTCATCGATTTGGCTTGATGTGTAGTAGTTGTACATAATCTCTGCACATCTCTCCGCGTTCAGCGTTGTGGAACCTACCTCACACGTGTGCTTGTGGAAGCATTTGACTCCGTCCTCACAGTATCTGTTGTATCCTACTCCTGCTGTTCCGGCTATGGTTCCGTCACCGTTTTCATCTAGCACAAAGTTTGATGTACAGTAGTCAATTGCTGCAGTCTGCGCTTTTATGCCGGTAGCACCCTTGTAATTCGCACACATGGACGTGCATTCACGGGTTATTTCTTCAGCTTCCAGTGTGCTGTCGTACTGATTTCCGGGATTGTCTTGGAACTGACTCAAAAATGTTGAAATCACTACTCCTGCTACCACCAATAGAATCACCAGTCCTATGATCATTTCAAGCGACTTTTGTCCCTTCCTGAACATAACTCAACATATAATTACTCTAGCTTAAATAGGTTGTCATATCTCTATGAGGGCCGGGATTCTCGGCATGATCACGAGAGCGGAGATTAGGACGATGGCTGTGAATATACTTGCAGAGAATATTAGGGTCCTAGATATCGTAATATCTCTACTGATCTCGTCAAACCCGTTGCTGATTCCGTTTTTGAAATAAGCCAGTATTACAGAAACTTCGACTAGGTACAAGCTAACAATTAGAAGTATGAGAGTAGGTGGTAAGGCACTGTCAATGTTTTTAATCAGAGTTATATTTTCACCTATTCCTCCGCTTGATCCTGTGCTGCCTACACTAAAGTTCTCTTGGATACTTTCTAGTGCTTTTGCTATGACGAACAGAACCTGCACTATGATTAGAGACATTGAGCCTGCTGCACCGGTAATTATGGGGGCTATAAACTTAGACTGTATGCTCATCTGGCTGACGGTGGTGTCTAGGAGCTCTTTGATCTTTTCCTCAACCTTTTTCTGATTGCTAATGTAGTCGTTTACCTTTCTTAGACTCTCTGATGAGGCTGAGGGCCCTCGCCTGCTGCTATCCGCAAGCATTTTCATCGAATTTCTCAGCATCCCGGATGGATAGTTGTTTATAGTTCCGTTATGGTTGTCAAATACTGCCTGTCTGAACGGGCTTCCCTCCTGCATTCGATAGTATGTGTCTTCGAAAAAATTCTTCAGGTCGGAGTCGGTAGCTCCAATTTGCTCGAACTTCTGTATGGTCTGGTAAATAGCTCTCTCAACAGGAACGCCTTTTGCAAGAGCATCATCAAGCTCGGTCAAACCTACCTGTATATCTTCCTCTATTCTCTTTATCCTGTCTCTGATTTTCTGACGTGAGTAGCTTTTTCCCAAGAAATAGGTTATTAGACCGGCGTTTACTCCCCAGAACAGACTCATTCCTTTTATGACATTAGGGACAGCGTTTTTAACATCGTACTGGCGATCTATAAAATCTTTCCATTGCTCTGGAGTAGTTATCTCCCCTCCAGAAGGAGTGAAAGTGATTACAGTCTCATATGATATTATAGTATTGAGGAGGTTAAAGTAGTATATTATACCTGGTAATGCGACTATAAAGCCGATAAACAGCGCCAATGGACCCAAAGGAATGCTGTATCTATCCCCAGAGTAGTTAACTCTCACCTTATTCTTTGGAGGAACATCATCTACGTTCTCTAGACTGGGACTGGAGTAAGCGCCAGGTCTTTTTGCAATTAGCCTCTTAACCAAGAAAAATAGGAAGGACGGAAGTATAATTAGATACACCAGAGCCATGTAGAGCCCTAGAGATCCAACGCCTGCCTCTCCACCCCCAACGAATATCGACATTAGGGGAAACATTATCAGACCCATTAGAGGTAGCATAACCCCTGCCATATTCAACACTCTTATTGGGGATGTTAGGTTGCGGGCGTACTGATTCATCTGGTTCTTCATATCGCTGATCATCTTATCCTCGCCCTTACCGATGATCCTAGTTTTCTCGTCTCCCTTTCTTGAGATGGAGTCTATTAGATACTGCAGAGATTCTACAAAAGTTGGAGACCACTCTCTCCATAGATCCACTCTTTCCGAGAGAGCTTGCTTTGTGTTCTGTAGCCTCTGTTGATTGGTTTCGCTTTTCCACACTGCCTCTGAGAGATCTCTGCTTAGGTATCCGCTGGTGTTTGCAGCAGCACCTCTTACGGCCTTGGACAAGTTAGGAGTCATCTCAAGTTGCATGGCCATGTATAGTATGACCCTGAGTGCCTCATCCGATGATTTTATGCGTACCACAGTCGCTTTGAACCCTGGATAACTTGTAGCCCAGTACACCCAGAAAACAGGAACAGCCCACAGGAATAGTGCCACCGCTGTCGGCGCGAAAAGAGTTGCTATGATGTTAATTGGAATAACTAGTAGAAGAGGCAAGACTAAGAGAGAACCTATCTGATCTACATCTATATCCAGCCTTGAAATATCAATCTTCTCATCGAAACCATCTCTATATGCGTTCAAGATGGGAATGGAGCTCAGCTTTATTTTCTTTATACTCCAGAGCCTGTTGCATAATTTTTCGTAAATAGTTGTAGGGCTGTCATTGTCTGACTTCTTAAATCTCTGGTATTCTCTGGTGTATCTTATATTTCTGTTTGCCTGCTGACCTATATCTTCACGACGCGCCACAAGTAAATCTGGAACTTCTGTTTAAATAACTCTAGGTAGAAAAGATAGATTGAAGTATGAGAGATTTAGCCGAAGTTCTCCTTGTAGAGTTCCTGCGACTTCTCTATAGCCTTGTGTGCTTCTTCTTTGTCTCCCATTCCTTCGATTTCAACTTCTTTCTTAGGCTCTAGGTTCTTGTAGGTCTTGAAGAACTCTGCGATCTCTTCTTTTTTGTGTTCGTTAACGTCATCTAGGTCTTGAACATTGTCCCAGCGCGGGTCCTCATTAGGTACTGCTATGATGTTGTCGTCCTGTTCTCCGTCGTCGTCCATGTACAGGATTCCAACCGGCCTTACCTCTATTACGCATCCTGGGAAGGTTGAGTGCGTGGTCAGTACAAGTATGTCCATAGGGTCTTCGTCTTCGTAGTATGCCTGTGGAATAAATCCGTAGTCGCCAGGGTAGTTTATCGATGAGTATAGTACACGGTCAAGTACAACTGATTCTTTGTCTTTGTCGTACTCGTACTTGTTTTCTGTTCCTGTCGGGTTTTCGATTACTGCGTGTATTACTTCCGGTGAGTCCGGACCTGTCTCGTAGTCATGCCATTTATTAACCATAAGTTCTGCAGTCCCGCAAGATATTTAATAGTTCCTAATACTCCGGTCTTAGGCTGTTCAAGGGTTTGAATAGGCTTAAATAGGTAGGATGCAAATATTATATTAGAGGATTTATTGAAATGACTTCAGAATGTGATGAATGTGGAAACGATCTTCACGTGAGCACGGTGGACAAACCGAACATTGACTGGGTGAAAGTTGTCTGCAGCAACTGTGGCAACATCACAGATGTCTCAATGATTAGACTGGCATCATCAGTCAAGAAGGAAGAGAAATAATCCCGTACCAAGGTTCTTCAACTCTATTTTTTGCCCGGTTCTTCGAACCTTCAAAAAAGTGTATTACCATAGCTTGACTAGGAGACGGGTTCGTGGTCTAGCTTGGTTATGACACCTCCTTGACGTGGAGGAGATCGGCGGTTCAAATCCGCTCGAACCCACTCAAATGTGGGAAAGTAGCTCAGGGGTTAGAGCGCTGCGCTCATAATGCCAAGTTGTGAGCAATGAGAGTCCAGCACCGGACTTGATGATTAAAAACAAACTTTACATGAGAAACGCAGAGGTCCCGGGTTCGATTCCCGGCTTTCCCAACATTATACCACACAGAATCACAGGTAAACTGATCGCTTATTGATGAGCGTAGTAGAAGACAGAATCCTTCTTTGAGTCACATCTCACAAACCCGAATCTTTCAAACTGTACAATCTCACCTTTCTCTATTTGATTGGGTTCTATCGGTCCTTCTAGCCTCTTCCCGTCTGGCATCCTTACGGTAGCTGTATGTGAGTGACTGGGTGTCCAGTGGATAAAGTCTGCGTCTCTTTCTAGGGCATCTTTGTGGTCTCCAGGAACGTATTCTGCTGATCCATCTTCTATCTTGA
>CAYMJB010000003.1:0-31770 GCA_964391005.1 uncultured archaeon
GGTCACATCCTCTGCAGCCTGACGGAGATATAAACTCGTTCCTGATAGAGCAGAAGGGTGCTGCCTTTGCGGACATGACAACCTCAAGCGCAAACATAAGCTACAGCGAGCAGGAGATGGACGTAGGAATAGGTATGCAGGTCTTCGACAACATCAACTGGGTTCTGAAAAAAGAGAAATACTGGGTAAACTACGAAGACCACTTTGTCCTCGAACACAAAGGAGAAAACTACATCGCAACACCTTACATAGAGTACGACTTTGAGTTTACTTTCCCCATCGTGCATACGGTACCGGAGTGGGGAGGCGTTGCGCTGACAGACAGTGAAGGTAACGTCGAATACATCCAAGCTGAAAACGTAAGAAACAACGAAGTGTTGAAGGATCAGAGAGCATACCCATTTGACTTAGCCAGAGGATATGTATCGGCGATGGAGTACAGAGAGGGCATCATAAACAAATGGTTCCTACATGAGAACCAGCTGGAAGTGGCCCCGGTACCAGGATTCAACAACGAACAGCCATTCATGATACTGACCGAAGACAACCCAGAGCTCTTTGTAGCCACGGAGCCCTATGGCGAAGCATCTGGATTGTTCGAGATATGGACTATAGACGCGGTTACAGGTAAATACGAAGTTTACCGTCTGGACAGAAACCAAGGGTTAATCGGAGCAAACAGAGCCGTAAACTTTGTGAAACAGGCAAACTCCAGGGTAAACTGGGCTGACCAAGACGGCGGAACAGGTTTCGCACCTATTGAGCCTCTGCCCGTGATCGTTGACGATAAGCTGTACTGGCAGGTAAGAATAGTGCCTCTTGACAGTGCAGGGATAGCCTTCACAAGCTTTGTAGAAGCCGAATCAAGCAACGTATTCTCAGCTCAAACAGACGAGGAAATAGTCGACTTCTTGGAAGGCGAACCAATAAATCAGACAGCCAACCTTACCACGGAAAACTCGACAACCAAGGAAGGAGACGTCAAGATATCAGTTATAGAAAACGGCGAAGTGATAGAGACTGTTACTACAGAAACCGGAAACTTCAGCATAGATGTGACCAGAAGATAAGTTATGTTGTGTTCATGGCTTAATCTCCGTACTCTTCTGAAATGCTTGGTTTGACATTTAAAATCTGACAGCTATTCAAAACCATGGGAGATGATATGTCCCGTGAGCAAAGGGAGAATCTTCACAAGTGGGGAAAGGCGCGCCGCCTGATAGACGAGGACAAAATTGAGATCAAGTTCAGGTCTGAGGACCGGTATCAGTTCAAGATCAAAGGCGACTCAACAGAGTACACAGTTGGTATAGATATTGACACAGGTGAAAGCTTCTGTCCTTGCCAGTTCAAAGGAGAAAACTGCAGCCATCAGCTGGCAGCTCACCTATTCCTAGCTGGTATAGGGGTGGAAAACGACAGATACAGACAAGAGACATAGAATCTATTTTTAATACAGTACTTCAAGACCGAGTTACCACAAGAATAAGTACTGCATACCAAGTTTTCAGTAAACCATATATTTAGACGAGATTTATTTTAGGTTAGATGCTTAGCCAGGTACAAGACTTCATTGAGGATGACGAAAAACTGATTGAAACCACGCATCCCTCTTTGTTTGATACAAACTATTCTAAAGGTTTTATATCAGGAATAGGTTTAATCCTACTACTTATTACCCTTCTAGTGGGTAAAGCATTGGGATTTGCGGAAGCTATACCTTACCAGATTATATTGGCGGCTTTCGTGGTACCTGGTTATCTTCTATCGAGTGTGGTCACTAGAAGGATGTTTGTCATATACCATTTTACGGATAGGAAGATAGTGGAGGAGGACGGAATACTGAACAAGGAGTACAAGTCGGTAAACTATGATGATATAGACAATGTTAAGCTGGAGGAAGAGATTGAGGAGAGAATCTTCGACGTCGGAGACGTTTACGTAGACACTGCAGGAAGAGATAAAACAGAGGTTATACTTGAAGGCCTCAGAGACCCCGAAAGATATCAAAGCGAAATCGCGGAGAGAGCAAACAACTCTAAACAGAGTGAATCACAAAATAGCCAGACTCAGGACCTTGAAACCCAGTTTAACTCAGAACAGGAAGAGATAGACCAAAATATCCTGGAAAATGAAAGGGAGAGGGTTAACCAGAGAATATCAGAACTTAACCAGAAAATGAATAACCAGAGGCTGAGCCAAAGCGAAGCAAACCAGTGGTACAAACTGAAAGGTCAGAAAGAGCTTCTAAATAGACTCATAGAATGAATAAGCTAGAAAATAAACTTCTTAGGAAAAAGGCTATACATAACAAAGGGAGCTGTTACTTGTAAGTCATAATTTAAATATTCGTTTAGTCATAATGTTTATGGCATCCATTGTGGATTCGATCGTTGATAGATATTTAGACTGGAGGGCATTTACCGGAAGTGGAGATCCACTTCTTGATGTTTCTAAGGATTCAAGTATTAAAGAAATCAGATATGGTAAACCTGGCAGGAGTCGTGTCAAGAACTTTGATGAAGACAGAGAACTTATTGATTTTTTCAACTCGAGATTAAAAGGCGAATACCAAGATGCTGGAGACTTTGTAATCGGTGAAACTCAAGAAACACGTGAATATGTTGGTAACTCTCCCGGAGGGCTCGGAAGTATCGAGGACTCATGGGCCCTAGATGTACCTGATTCGCTGAGACAGTTGAGAAGCTGGATAAAAAGGGATACAGATCTGGAGGTAGGGCCGTACCAGCCCGAAATGGTGATGGTAGATGAAGATGAAGACCTTGAAGATGCAATAAAAAGGGGTGTAAAGGCGGAGGTAGAAAGAGCCAAAGAATACGAAAGTAAGCTTAAAGAGGAATTTGCAGACCAAACCGCAGAATACCTAAGTGCTGCGACAGTCAAAGCGGTCTCGGAGGCGTGTGCGTCAAAAGACACCCCCTCAGTTGAATGGTACAATGATCAGCTAGAGAATGAAGAGGAGTTATTTAGCTCAGTATAATCGAACTCAGAATCTTTTTTGTAAAAACTTCGCCGGGACTCAGGCCGTCGCTTTTGGACTGCCATAATCTGGTTCGGTATCCATTGTGACGCTTCCAGACTCCAGACCTTCTCCGGGGGCTGTGTCAGGGTTAATATCAGGATCAAACTCTTGTTCAGGATCTGTACCGTAAACATCCTCCATCATATACTCTGCCAGCTGAGTGTAGCCCGGGTAAAAGTCTTCACCAAGCTCTTCACCATCCTCCTGCAGAGCTTCTGTGACACGCTGAGTATAGCCTTCAACCAAGGCTGTCACCTGAGCGTCGTCCACCAGCTCGCCAAGTATCGGATTTTCTGCAACGTCCATAAGACTGTCTACATAGTTAAGCTGGAACCTCATCTCATCGGAGAGACTATACTCTTCATCAAGAACGTCACCCCACAATCTGTCTTCGCTGTATTGCTCTAGATGCTGGAGCTCATGCAAGTCTACATGCTCTTTCAAATCACCGTTCAGTCCATCATACACTTCGGAATCAGATATAAAGCCGATGTGCTCGTCTTCCTCAAGACCATAGAGGTTGCCTTTCTCGTCAACCATTTTCAAATCGTACTCAAGAAAGTCTTCGTAATCATCAATCTCTACGGCAGAAACACCCGGAACCTTTGCTGTGGCGGCCACTGCACCGTCCTCAAGCTCGTCCTCGGTCACAAAGTCGTAGTCGCCTTCAAGACCATACTCTTCAGCTGTCTCCTCAAGATCAGCGACTTGATCCATGTCTTGGTCCATATTGGCTTCGATTGGTTCTGCCGCAGACATATCCCACAATCATAGTTGAAATTTTATAGGTATTTCTCAGTCAGTGGATATACTGACACCGGAAATCAGTGCAAATATCAGCCAACACAAACCAGCCAAGACAAGTCCGTTCCAGCCTTTGTAAGAAAATACGGTCAAGCGGATAGGAGCTATTCCAAGTAGAATCAGTGAGATAAGTGTTGCCAGAAACGTTTGAGGCCTGAGAGTGTCTTTGCCGGTTCTGAGCTGGCCTTTTAGCTTCACTGAGGAGAAAGGCTGGTTCCACTTGATACCTGAACTGGTCATGCTATCCTGAACCATGTGAAGAACAGCTCCAGCCGTGTATCCTGCCATTAAATAGATCAGAAGAGACATAGAGCCAAAATACAGGAAAACAGGATAGAGCGCTAACCCAGTGCATAAAACAAACACAACTACACCCATCAGAGAGTGTGTGAATCCTCTGTGCTTCTCCTCAAATCTGTACTTGTCGGAGGCGATGTTGAGAAGCTTGACCGCGGGCTTGTAGATGAAGTATCTGGTAAAGTATCCAAAGGCAGGCATAAAAGGCGAGAGCAGGTAAGCAAAAGCTCTAGAAATATAGCCATCTAGTTGATTTATATTGCCGCTAAATATTGCAGTACCTTTGGAATCTATGTCAGGTATCAGAGATCCTATTGCAACACCAACCAAGACGAAGCCGACCCTAATCCTGTATTCGGGAAGGAAAGGTATTAGAACTAGTAAAGCTGTTGCGGTTGAGAGTGTGAAGTGTTGGTGGCCTAACATGTCTCCTGTCTAAGTTTACACTTGCAGGGGGTTCAGTGTAAGTCTTTTCCCTGTTAAACCATATCTAACTCAGATATAGCAAGATTGAATCTATCGTTCCTGTAAAGCACAGCACCAAACAGGACAGCGACTATGACCGGAATAATATTCATGTAGTACAGGTTCACTACGCCCCAGAGAAACACAAAGCTAACCATGTCATCCAGAAAATAGTCAGTATTTTCTAGTCTTTCAGAAAGTCTTCCGGTATCTAGAGCCGATTTCAGAACCAGTATAGATACAGTACCGGAGAGAATCCATCCTGCAAAATTCGAAAGTGGTACACCGTAGAAAAACCCTCCTGAATAGTTCCATATACCCAGTGATACCGCAGCAGGATCAAGCACAGAGTCAACAGCCAACAGGGCAGCAAGAGATCCGAGAACATTCTTCGCAAAGCCCTTTACCTCGAAGAGACTGATAAACAGAACAGAGTTCAGCACTAGAGGTATAAAGAATACAGGAAGACCAACCGGAATACCGTAAATCATTGGACCAAGCTCTACGCCATAGCTAAACTCTCCATATGGAAAACCTGTCTGAATCCCGATAAACTCTATAACATAAGCATAGAGAGTTAGAGCAAGAATAGCCAGCCCTGACTTAACATCTATCAAGGGCTTAATACCTGAGATGAGAGGAAGCCTCATAACCAGAGTACCAAAAATAACCATCAACGGATTAAAGGCAAGAAATTCCGGTAGGAGGCCTTCAGCTGAAGCCACAAATCCAAGAGCTCCGAAGAGAGGAAAGACAACTGATATGGTAAATCTGTTTTCTCTGACAAGCTGCTCAAGACTATCAGGTTTATCCATGCACCAGCACCCAGAGACCGGAAATAGCGATCACCATACCTGCAAACGCATTAATATACGGGAACCACCAATAGGCACGTGAATCATCTATATCCAGGTAAAATACCAATGTAGTTAAAACCGGGTATATCAGAAATATTGTTCCTAGATAGATGCTATGAAGTGTCATTGCTGCGGCTGAGAGAATCCATACAGCCGTTACATACCCGTACGCACCAGTTCTACCTAGGTACGTAGCAGTGGTCTGGATTCCTGCTTCCCTGTCCGGCTTAATGTCAGGTATAGCTGAGAACGTATGCATCGACATTGTCCAGAGCCAGGCACCTGCCATCACAGAAGCAGGAGGAAGTGATCCACTCAGCCAGGTATAAGTGATGAAGAAAGGAAGTGCGTACAGGCCGTTTGAGATAGAATCAAGGTATTTTTTTGTCTTAAACCTGAAAGGTGGTGCACTGTACTGATAGCTTAACCCTAGAAACACCAGCATAAGAGGGTAAACCCTCTGAGGCAATGACAATGCTACAGGTATGGCCGTCAGCGCCGAGACACCTATTACCGAGTCAACTATCCTTGAGGACCTGTAGCTCTCCTCCTTCTCATCCTTTTTGGGATTTTCTTCGTCGATATCCCTGTCGAAGTAGTCGTTTATGCCGTAAAGCATGATGTTTGCGGGTATCAGAAAGTAAAGTCCTACAGCCAGGTTGTGTGCCGTGAGGAAGTTGGAGGTCTCTGAAACCCCGAATATCATTCCAAGTAGTGCCGGTCCTGCCAGATACAGCCAGAACCTTGGTCTTGAGAGCTTGAAAATATATTTTAGCTCATTCCAGATCCTCTACCACCTTCTCAGCAGCATGCTCACCACTGATAAGGCACATCGGAACACCTATACCCGGGTTGGTGTACTGGCCTGTATAGTACATGTTCTCCATCTGTTTCGACCTCTGCTTTGGTCTAAATACAGAGGTTTGTCTCAGTGTGTGAGCTATTCCAAGTGCCGTTCCATTAAAGCTGTTGTACCTTCTCTGGAACTCTTCACCGGCAAAGATCTTCTCGTACTCAATTCTTCCTCTAAGATCTGTATCAGCGTTCTCCTCAAGGTCGTCAAGAATCATATCCTTGAATTTTTGTCTGTCCTCTTCGTCCAACTCCATTTCCGCGGCAATAGGTACAAGCACAAACATAGCTGACTTACCTTCTGGAGCCACTGCGTCATCAGTATCAGATGCGTTACAGACGTAGTAGGCAGGGTTGTCAGGCATTTCAGGGTCTTCAAATATCTTGTCAAAGTGGTCATTCCAGTCCTCAGGAAGAACCAAAGTATGGTGATCTATGTTATCAAGCTCTCCGTCTACACCAAGATACATTAGAAAGGCACCAGGAGCATAGGTTTTAGAGTTCCAGTAATCCTCGTCGTAGGTGGTATACTCATCCGGTAGAAGCTCTACCTCAGTGAACGCATAATCTGCTCCGGATACGACGGCATCAGCCTTGATTCTTCTGTCCTCGGTTTCAACTATGTTTTTACCGTTTTCTCTATCGATTCTCTTGACTTCCTCCCCTGTGGAGAACTCTGCACCCTGCTCCTGCGCAAGCTCCTTCATACCTTCAACAACCGAGTAAACACCTCCTTCAGGATAGTAAACACCCATGTTAAAGTCGACATGGCTCATCAGATTATACAGAGCAGGAGTGTTTGTAGGTGAACCTCCGAGAAACACAAGAGTGTACTGCATTACCTGCTGAAGTTTTGGATTATCAAAATACTCCTCAACATGATCCTGCATCTTCTTTATCAAACTGATTCCTCTGGCGTTCTTCAGTACGTCGAGAGACAGGTAGTCACGGAAGTTGTTCCTGTCTTTAAGGACAAACTCGTTCATACCTATCTCATATGTCTCTTTCGACTTCTGAAGGTAGCTCTCAAAGGCTTCCTCGGCACCATCCTCGTAGGTTTCAAACAGCTTGCCAGCCTTCTCAGGGTCAGCCGGTACATCCATCTGATCGCCGTCCTTGAAGAATATCCTATAGTTCGGATCTAGCCTTGTCAATGAGTAGTAATCTTCTGGTTCGTGGTCAAACTTTCCGAAAAACCTCTCAAATATATCCGGCATCAGATACCATGAAGGACCCATGTCAAACTTGAATCCATCCTCCTCAAGCACAGAAGCACGGCCACCAACCTGCTCATTCTTTTCAACTACCTCCACATCAAGGCCTTCATCCGCAAGAAATGAAGCGGCTGACAGACCTCCAAAACCTGCACCAACTATCACGACTTTATTGTTCATAAAGTAGTATTGATAGCACATTCTTAAGGTGTTTACGAAATAAAACAAAATAACTGGGAGTGAAATAAGGAAACCTTGAATAAGACAGGCCTGAAGAGACCTTTGGCATTCGGTTTTACGACCCTTGTGTTTGTTTCAATGCTGTATCTGTCCGACTTCGAAAGCTCTATAGAGGCTTTGGGACAGGCGCGTCATCACCTCCTTGCCGCTGGATTTGTACTTGCAAATGCTCCGGTGCTGATCTATGCAAAGGTCTGGAAAAATATGCTACATATTTCGGATATTAGGCTCTCGTACAGCAGTTCGCTCAAAGTGGTGCTTGCTAACACTTTTGTCAACAACCTGACACCTTTTGGAAATATAGGTGGAGAGGTGGCCGCAACACTCTACCTCTCAGAACTCACCGGTAAGAAAAAATCAGAGATATTCTCAGCAGCCTTCTCAGCAAGCATCATAAACTTCACACCTCTGATCATTCTAGGTCTTACCGGAGGTATACTGCTAGGCTACATCAGCCTGGCACAAATTCTAACAGGTCTGAGTATTATTCTTCTGGCCAGTCTATGGAGTATATACGCACCTGATATGGGTTTCTCAAATCCGCTGCCTCTCAAAATCAAAAGCTTTCTCTCAGAGACAGCTAACGGACTCAGTAAGTTGAGGGATAGAAAAAAAGAAGTCGTTTTTCTATTGTTTCTGACTCATGCAGCAGCACTCTCCTCTATAGCATCAGTACATGTTATAGGGCTTTCACTAGGTTATAACCTCTCAATACCTTTACTGGTGTTAGCCATGCCGCTGGCAAGGATTGGAAACTACGCTCCGACACCGGGAGGATCAGTAGCATATGAGGCAGCTCTAACCGGTATTCTCACCTATCTATTTCCTGTGTCCCTACAGAGCGCAGCCTTGATAACAGCAATATATAGAGCCATAACATACTACACAGGTATAATTACAGGATACATAGGAGTAAGTATGTTGGAGTTTGAGGGCGAAAACCTATTTAACGAAGACAAAGGTCAAACATAAACATGGTTAGTCTTCCCAAAAG
This sequence comes from uncultured archaeon, assembly GCA_964391005.1. Taxonomy (GTDB): domain Archaea; phylum Nanohalarchaeota; class Nanosalinia; order Nanosalinales; family Nanosalinaceae; genus Nanosalina. The sequence continues at coordinate 8,767 of CAYMJB010000003.1, forward strand.
AGAGTATATAGTACCGACCTGGGGAGTTACATCCTTCCTAGGCTGGTTGCTCACAATTGCGATGGGTTATGCAGGCTTCTACACAACTGAAATATTGGTTATGTGGACAGTATTAATGGGTATCCCGGTGACATTTACCCTTCTATTATGGAGGGACAGTAGATCCAATAAGCTGTTGAATTTCTGGGCTCTGGCTGTACCTTCGTTACTAGTAGTAAACTTTCTGACACCTTACAGCCTGTCTCTGTACAGCTACTTTCACCTCTGGATAATCTCCGGTGCAGCAGGACTCTACTACACTGCTAAAAAAGTACCCTCACCATACAATAAAGTATACAAGTATGGTGTCTACACCTCACTGGCGACGATCCCTTTGGTATTTTTCAGGCCTTACCTAACGCCAGTTCCTGCGGCGATCGTCCAGGGCGGTCCGATGCTGTACGATTACTTCAGAAACTAGAAGGTGAAAAAATTGGATCAAGACCTGAAACAGATATTCAGCGGTAACTCTACCTCGTACTACTACAGCAGCTTGTTCTTCCGGAAAAATGTAAGAGAAGATGTATTCAAGCTGTACGCATATGTGAGAACTGCAGACGACTTTGTAGACGAGACACCTCAGCAACCTGAAAAACTCGAGGAGTTCAGAGACAAGACACTAGAAAACTGGAGCTCAGGAGAAAGCGGAGACAAGATAGTTGATTACTTTCTGGAAGTAGCCAGGAAAAATAACTTTGAGAAGGAATGGGCAGAAGCGTTTATAGACTCCATGAAGATGGATACCAAGAAGGATGAATATGAAACCATGGAGGAGACGCTTGAATACATCTACGGATCAGCAGAGGTAATAGGATTAATGATGGCGCGTCTTCTAGACCTTGAAAGCGAATCAGAAGAATATGCCTGCATGCTAGGACGTTCAATGCAGTACTGCAACTTCCTAAGAGATATAGAAGAGGATTACAGGCTTGGAAGACGCTACATGCCTATGGAGGAAATGCAAAGGTTTGGGATAGAAACCCTGGAACCTGGAGAGGTTGATGAAGAAAAGTTCAGGATATTTATGAAAGAGCAGATCAAGCAGTACTTTGAATGGCAGGAAGAAGCTGAGAAAGGGCTGAAATACATACCATACAGGGAGAGAGTCCCTGTAACACTATCTTCAAGACTGTACAAATGGACTGCAAAACAGATACACTCCAACCCTATGGTTGTCTACGACAGAAAGGTTAGACCCTCAAAAACCAGGATTTCCGTAGAACTCCTGAAAGCATTCTCAGGAATCAAGTAACATTATACATACAGAGAAACTAAGTTAGATTACTGTGGCATTCTCAAGACTGGTTTACGAGGCTGAGGCAGGAGGAATAGAAAAAATCCGGCGAGGAGAAGTACTTCCCTTTAACTCAGATCTCGAAGTTAAGAACATAACCGTAGGCGAAGACGGACAGTGGGTGGTCGTAACCTATGACAACCTGACGAAAAGCTCAGAAGGAAGCTTTATGATTCCCTGCGACAGAGTAGTGAGACTTGGCGGACCCGACGAAATATCATAGGGAATTCAAAAAACAGTTCCTGATCTAAAAGGTATTTCAACGTGCTGCTCGGCTACATTAAAGCTGACAACTCCTTGAACAGTGACATCACGCCCACCGCTCTCAATACTCCGCATTATCTGTCTCGAATCTGAGATACCTGATATATCCAAGTTGTATTCTACCGCCGACATCCTGCTTTCCTCGGGAGGAATGATACTTGAGCCTAATACCTGACCTCTCTTCACGGTGTTCTCATCCAGTAAGATACGGTAGTTGATCTTCTTTATTTCAGCCTGTACAAAGTTCGGATTAAAAATCTCTGAATCCAACACAAAGGATACCTCTCCGTCAGACAGACTTTCGGCTCTTATATCTGTATCTCGTACAACAGGCTGCTGCAACTCAGTCTGACCTGAGAACATTCCTGTAACTGACTGGCCAGAAGGCATCAAAACAGCAGACGAACCGAAGAAACCTATAGTCAAGGCCAAGGTCAGGATTGCATAGCCTGACTCAGATGAATTCAGGGCCTTCTTCTGCTTCTCAACTACTCTCTGCCTAACAGAGTCGTTTGATCTATTCTCCTCTCTACTCATAATTGCGTCATCAACAGGGTGGTTATGACCTTTGGTTTAATTGTCTGGAGATCTAAATATAAAACAAATGCATTTTACCAATTAGGAGTAGGGAGCTTGATGGAATTTAGAGAAGAGATGTATGGCGAGGACGCAGGAGGAGAGATAAGTCAAGCTATTCACCAGACTGTGAAGAAGCTCGTGTCTAGAAGGATCGATGACATGGATATTAAATGTCAAGCCTGTGGGTCTGAGGAGCTAAAGCCGGAAGCAGAAAATCCTGATGAAGAAGAGGTTAGAGGGTACTACAAGTGTACTGAATGCGGTGAGAGGAAAAATATTGATATAGACTACGGGGATTTGAGCTCGGTTCTGACGTCTTAGTCAGAGAGATTGAAGGATACCTTATCCCCTCTCTCAATGTCTTCTTGATCAGTAAAGTTTCTGTTGGTCTCTATAACGTACTTTGCAGGTCCTTCACTCGAGTAAAGCTCTAGGTTCTCTTCAGTTACGTTTGGCTGTGGCTCTGCCTCCTTAATAGTTCTAATGGTCTTCTCAGCTGTTACAAATATAATATCTAACGGGATATACGTGTTTTTCATCCAGAATGTTCTGTTGGAGGAATCATCCCAGATAAATAACATTCCGGAGTCGTTATCCAGAGATTTTCTGTTCATCAGACCTTTTCTGCGTTCCTCTCTCGTGTCAGCCTTTTCAAGCTGAAGCTCTGCCAGAGTCTTGTTTCCCTCCAGAAACACTGTACTGACAGGCGAATTATTCGCTTCCTCCATGTCGATGTGGCTCATAGATTTGTTTACCTCAAACCTCTCCTTAAGAGGGTGCTGGAACGCTGTCACCCCGATGATAAGACTCAACAATATTGCTATAGAGAGGAGATACCTTCTTTGGTCCTCCATGTAACCATTCAGATTCTCGCATCTTTTGAACCTTGCCCTCATAGACACAGCGGTTAAATCAGTTACCGACAAACCTTGGACAGAGGTGTCTCAAGAAGTTTGAGCGACTTTGTAGACAAGTTCTCGGAAGAGCTGGAGGATAAAAAACACGAGATAAGAGACAGCCTAGATCAAGATTTAGGCTCAGGTTCAACTAAGAACCTTGAGAAAAGATTTCAGCAGGTTTACACCTCCAGTGAAGTTGAGAAAATTGACGAAGAAGTTAGGGTTCTGGCTACGGACGCAGGCAGAAATGAAATAGAGCTGAAAAACAACACAAGGCTCTACATAGTCCAAGCTGCAACCGTCGATACCAAAGGAGAGGTTTCAAGGTCCCTAGACCTGGATTCTGTCAAGGTATACAGACAGAGAGACTACGAGAAGTTCATGCAGAGAGCCTCTGAACTAGAGGAAGTCAATTCGATACTAGAGGCACTGGATCAAAGATCTACTAGGGAGAAAACATTCATACTGATAGATGGAACACTTCTCACCAGACTATTGACTGTACCGGAGCCTCTGGACATATCAAAAAACCGGGAGGTAAGACTTGAGCTCATGGATGCTTTCGGAGAGCTCATTGAACGTGCACAAAACAACAGCAATATCATACTGGCAGGTGTTTCAAAGGACTCAAACTCCAGCATACTTTACAGAAAGATAGTAGGCGACCTGCTTGAAACCAAGATCAAGAGACTTGAGACAGAAAAACTTGAATCTATAGGGTTAGAAGACAAAAAATTCTTGTTAAACAACTACCAGAAGATAAGATACAACCCTCAAGAGGTCAGGCAAAACCTCGAAAACCTCCGGAAATCCAACGCCAACCAGGAAGATGTTGAGCGGATTGAAGAGCTCGTTGAAAAGTACAGGGTAAGAGTATCAGACACCGAGCTTATTGGAAGAATGACCTCAAAGCCAGGTTTCACAAAACCCCTTAGAATAGGGAAGATAAAACCTGACTTCTTCACAGCCATCGAAAAACTCCAGCAAGACAAGGAAGACTACCTGGAAGACGCCTTTCCACAGGTTCATAACAAGAAAGGGGATAGCTTCGTAGAAAAATACCAGGACGCTGTACAGAGGATTACAGATGCACCAGGCGTCGTCAGTACTTATTACAAGCCCTCAGAAAGAGACTCAGCACTCAGAGTGGATCTACTAAACCATGATGTAGACGGTACAGACCTTATGGACTGCGATAAACAGGAGTTTGTCAAGACAAACAAGAAGGTACGTCGGGTTCTCAAGCTGCTGAAAAGCGGCTATGCAGGAGAGGAAATGCACAATGTATGGATCAGCCAGGCAGATAACTCGGCATCACTGAAAAACAGTGATGTTGAAAAAATCTACAAGCCAATCATATCAAAACAGTTGGACATCAACTTAAGGAACTACATGAGGAGGAGAGACAAACGTGCCTGAACAGACAATAGGAAGGGTTGTAGGAGAAACCAGCTCCACGTACTTCAAGTTTGCAGTGAAGGACGGCAGAGAACCTGCAGTATTCGAATACGTAAAGATAGATATCAAAGACAAGGTAGACGGCGAGGAAGTCCGGAAACCTGTTCTTGCCCAGGTAACAGATATAAGCAGGCAAAACCCTGCAATGGAAGGAGAGACTCCCATAGAGGCAGTTGAAACCATGACACAGCAGGGAATAGATAACACCAGAACAGTAGCATCGGCACAGGTCATAGGATACATGGGGACAACAGGGGTAACCAAGCCAAGATACGCTGCAAAACCAGGTACAAAGGTGGAGAAGGCGCCAGATGAGTTTTTAGGAAAGTTTGTATCCAGTTCAAGCGGCCTTGAAATAGGCGAAATGCTTACCAGAGAATCAGTAACCGCAGAGCTCGACATGGAAGGTCTGAACAGGCACCTGGCTATACTGGCTGCTACAGGAGCAGGAAAAAGTCATACAACAGGTGTCATAATAGAGGAGATGCTTGAAAAAGGTGCATCGATGATTGCCGTGGACCCGCACGGCGACTACGCAAAGATGGGAGACCCTCAGTCAAGCTACAGACACACAGACAAGATAAGAGTATTTAAGGCCAGAAACCCGGGGGATGATGACTACCAGATCAAGATAAAGACCTCAAAACTCGGATGGAGAAAGCTTTCAACCCTTGCAGGCATCAAGGAAGACTATACAAATCAGAGAAGAATGCTGAGACGCACCATAAACCGCATAAAAGCCGAGAAAGGGGAAAACTACAGCTACAGCCTGGAAGAAATTACAAACACTCTGGAGGACATACAGGACGACAAGGTAATCCTAGATGATGACGGAAATAAAACAAAAACCATCGAAACTGCCGAAAAAGTCCAGTTCAAGATGGAGAACCTGCAGAGGTTCGGCATCTTCGGCACGTCAGAACTTGATTTCTCTGAGCTTGTAGGACCTCAGCAGCTGACTGTTCTCGACCTCTCAGGAATACCCTTTGACGCACAGGACCTTATCTCAGACCTGCTACTTGAAAGAATATACGACGCACGAGTAAAACACTCGCTTGGAGAAAAAGGAGAAAAATACGAGTACCCTGTTTTCACCATAGTAGAGGAGGCTCACAGGCTTTGTCCATCCGGCTCAAAAGGCTCAGCACCACGTTCAAAGGAAAGACTCTCAGAGATAGCAGCTGAAGGAAGAAAGTTCGGAGTATTCCTCACCCTGATAACCCAGAGACCATCAAAGATAGACGAAGACGTGCTCAGCCAGTGCAACTCCATGATAGTCCAGAGAATAGTCAATGAGAGAGACCAGCAAAGCATAAAAGCAGCCTCAGAATCAATGGCAGGAGAGATGGTCTCGGAGCTACCAGGATTAAACGTAGGAGACGCAATAATCACAGGACCTGCCGTAAAAGTTCCTTCAACAGTACATATACGTGAAAGGAAAACCAAACACGGTGGAGACGATATCGATATACCAGGAAACCTGGAAAAAGCCCTTGAAGACGTTGAAAACAATCAGAACACATCTGACACTCTTGGAGACGAAGATACTCTAGATGTATAAAGTGCTGCACTTCGGGGATACACACCTAGGAAGGAAACATCCCTCCAAAATATCCAAGAAACGAGTAGAGTCCTCAATAAAAGCCTTCCGCCACGTAATCCAGAAAGCGATACAAGAGGATGTAGATTTTGTAATACATGCGGGGGATGTATTCGACACTGTGTATCCATGGCACACTGTTATAGAGTCAGCGAAAAGAGAGCTTCAGAACCTAGAGGAAGCTGAAATACCTCTCTACTGCATTAGAGGAAACCATGACAGAAGCTTTGGACAGGGACGAAGCCTGAAAGGCTTGGCAATCGAACACCTAACATCAGAATACGTTCATCTGATAGATCCTCAAGCCTCAGAGTTCCCACAAAACGCCTACATCAACCACGACGAAAAAATCAGAATATACGGATTAGGATACCATGCTTCCCGCACACAGGAGATACTGAGAGACTTCACACCTGAAAACAACAAGTTCAACATTCTTCTGATGCACGACTTTGTGGAAGGTGTTACGCGCAGCTACTCAAACAGCATTCCAAAAGCAGATATGATAGCGGAAAAAGACCTTCAATACGTTGCAATAGGCCACGACCATGAACCAAACCCAGAACAAGTCATAAACTCCACAACCTTCTCAGCAACAGGCGGTACAGTAGACTACGACTTCAACACGACCAACTTCAGAAAAACCTTCAACATACTAGAGATAAACGAGGAAAATCAGGAGATACAGGTAGACAATCATAAAGTACCTCAGGAACTTGAGCTGAGGAAGAAGAAGTTCAAAGTCGGTCACTCACCTCAACAGATAAGAAACAAGATAGAAGACGAAGTACAGGAAGATAAAGAGTACGCATACAAGATCAAGATAAAGGGAGAAATAAGCTCAGATCAAGAGATTCAGACTCAGAAGATCGCAGACGAAGTCGAGAAGATAAACCAGGTTGTGCTCGCTGACACGTTACTTGACGTTAACACAGACGAAGTTGAGATAGCAGAAAATAAAGGAGAGGGCTTCAATATACACGAATACCTTGAAGAAAACCTCCAGAAGAACAAGCTTGATGAGAACTTCATTCAGATGCATGAAAGAGCGGAAAATATGCTTTCAAACGAGGAAAACCTGACAAGATCAGGTTTCAGCCTTCAGAAACAGGCAAGAAAAGATCTCAGGAAGAAAATTGACAACCAGATCTTCGGAGACATAGAAGATGAGGCTTAAACAAGTACATCTAAGAAACTTCAGAAAGTTTAGTAACGAAAAAATAGAGTTCTCAGAGAATCTCAACCTTATAGAAGGGGAAAACAATGCAGGAAAGTCATCAATCTTCTACGCAATATACTTCGGCCTGACAGGCAACGCACTAAACTTCAGGTCTCCGAAGGAGTACATCAACTTCGATGAAAGCAAGATGATGGTGGATATCGAGTTCACGTCAGCAGGAACAGACTACTTCATAAGAAGACACTACACACAGTCATCAGGAGGAGAGTACTCCATAGGCAGAGTGGAAAACGGAAACAGAACAATACTTGAATCCACAGAAAAAGGCTCAAAGGCAAGCGAGGTCAACAAGAAACTCTACGACGTAACAGGGCTCAACAAGAAGATCATAGAGAATGTAACATATGCTGCACAGCAAAAGTTTGTAAACCTTATAGAAGGAGGAAAAAGCCAAAAAGACGCAATGGACTACATATTCGACTTCAAAACAATAGACGAAGTAACAAAACAGGCCAAAAAAGTAATCAAAAACCGTGAAACACAGGTAGAAAGAAAAGACGACATCAAAGAAAGACTAGAGAGAAGAAAAGAAGAACTAAACGAACAGGAAAAACAACAAAACCAACTGCATGAAGAGAAAGACAAGTTGAAATCCCAGGTTGAGGAAATAGAACAGAATCTCGAGGAAACTGAGAAAAAGAGGAAGGAACTTGAAGAAAGGTTTGAACAGCTAGAGTCAGCAAAGCAGGTAAGTCAGAAACTTGAGACCAAAAAACAGATACTGGAGGAAAAGAGGCAGAATCTGAGGGACAAAAAGGACGAGCTAGAGGAAATCGGCAAAGATAAAGAAGAAGTTAATGAAAAAATTGATGACAAAAAGAAAAAGCTCGAGGAGGTAGAGAGCCAACTAGAAGATATAGGTGAAAAGAAAGAGAGCCTTTCAAGACTCCAACAAAAAGAGAAATCAAAGGAGACACGCTTAGAGCAACTAAGGGAACAAGAAAGCAGCCTAGAGCAGAAGATAGAGGGAAAGAAAGACAAATTAAATGAGAAGAGGGATGAGGTAAACAGCCTTGGACAGGACCTCTCGGTTTCAAGCAAGGAGCAGGCGGAAAAACTTCTAAAATCACTTCAAGAGAAAGAAAAAGAGATAAGAGACAACATAAAGAACCTAGAGTCGGATATATCAGAGAACAAGACGCTGCTAAAAGGCGCCAGAGAAACCTACGAAAACGGAGAGTGCACAAACTGCGGGAGAAAGGTAGACGAGCCGCAGAAATACAAACAGGAGATAGAAGAGCTTGAATCCGTTGTTCAGGATCTCGAAGAAGACAGAGATGAGAGCTCAGAGAAACTATCTCAAAACTTACAGAAACAGGAAAGAGTTAAACAATTGACTGAGATGATAGACAAAGTCGAGAAAATCGAGGAGGAGAAACAAGATCTCGAGGAAGAATACGAAAATCTCAGGAAAAATATAAGAGACGAGGATTCTGAGCTAGATGACCTACATGAGGATATAGATGAAGTTGAAGAGCAGCTCGAGAGCCTGAATCCTGACAAGGTAGAGCAGCAGCGTCAGGATCTGAAGCAAGAGTTAAATAAACTAGAGCGCCGAGAAGAAAAAATCGAGGACCTTAAACAAGAGATCAAGAACATGAAAGATAACCTCAACAAAGTCGAAGAGGACAGAAATAAACTAAAGCAAAAACTGGAGGATGCAGGAGTAGATAAATCCTCAGTCAATGAAGAATACGATAGGATTCAAGAGAAAAAGCAGAACGAAATAAAGGAATCCGAGAAGCTAAAGACACAGAAAGAACAGAAGCAGAAGAGAATCAAACAGATCGAAGATACTCTGGAAGATAGGGAGGAAAGCCTAGATCAGAAGAGGCAGGAAATCGAAGACATCAAGGACGAACTTGAGGAAATCAGACAAGTTGAGGAAAGGCTTGAAGAAGCAAAAGAAGCTCTGAAGGTTTACAAGAGCTCAGAGGCTGAAATGCGTGATATAAACCTGAAGAGGCTTGAGAAAAAGATATTCAACTGGTACCAGGAGCTTGCCGCAAAGCAGGAGTTCAAGCAACTGAAGATTGACAGGGAATCCTATGAACTGCGTGGCATACCAAGGAACACAAACCAAGAGCTCTCGATTTCAAACTACCAGGGTGGGGGTCAGAGAACGCTTACCGCACTTGCCTACCAGCTTGCTTTGGCAGAGATGACAGGGGCCACGGACTTTATGATGATAGACGAGCCAACAGACGCAACAGACTCGGAAAACAGGGAAAACATGCTTGAAATGATTCATGGAGCCGTCAAACAGTTCTCGCAGATACTTCTTATCACACATCACGGCGTAGGACGTGAACAGGCAAACAACATAATCAAGATAGTAAAGAAGAACTCAGAGGAAAGCAAAGTAGAATACCCTCTAAGATCATAGAACGGAAGAAGAAGTTCAAATATAGTTGAAGGTATCTTAACCCAGTGGTGCAGTAAATCAAGAATTAGTAATCGCAGGAAAGGTGCTCAGAAACTGTTTAAGCAATGTATAAACGAAAATTGTAGTAATAAGACTTTTCTTGCAGTATGTAACGAGTGTAGTGACTCCAAGTTAATCAAAAAAGAGTCTTAGGGATCGCTGCAGTCCCTGATAAACCCACAGTTCATACACTTTAGCTCACAGGCAACATAGTTCACCATTTCATTTCCGCAGTTCCAGCAGTCCTCCAAGCTACTCACCCTTTTTTCTTCTCAAGGACTTGAAATGGTCGAGTGCTTCCCTGACGTCATCAGGGCTGACACTTGGAAAGTTTTTACGTATATGGTAGAACTCCGCATAACTGGAGTTCCAGATCGGGAAGCCAGAGATACACTCTCTCTCAGGGTTGTCGCCTGTCCTGATGACTAAGTCAATATCATCATGTATCTCAAGACACGCCGAAAAATTCTCATCAGTGTGTTCTAGGCCCTTAGATTTCAGCTTTTTGCTGGCCTGTAATATATCCTGCTTGCCGGAGTAAGATATCAGCAGGTTAACTGTTTTACTGCCGCGGGAATACTTTTGCTCAATATCTGCTAACTTGTCCTGAAGATACTTTGGCAGCGCCTCAGGATTTGTTGAAGCCCAGTTAACGCTGTATTCTTTCTCATCCAGAAACTCTCCTATCTCATCAATATTATCTTCTAAGAGATCAAACAATGTCTCAAGCTCTTCTTCATCCCTCTTCAGATTCTCCTCAGATAACAGGTAAAAAGTGATAGAATCTACATCCTCAGAATAATCCTTCAACGATCGAGTTACGTGTTTTACAGTTTGCTTTGCATTCTTGTAAGCCTTTCTTCTGCTTATCCCTTTCTGCTCTGCGTACCTTCTGTTCCCGTCAGGTATTACTCCAACATGCATCTAATTACTACCTGCTGTATTCAAATCTTCAAAGTAGCTTTTTAATCTCCCTTGAAGCAACATCGCCTTTACCTGTCCCAAACTAAACAGTGTTGAGGGTCTGTCCATGTGAACACCTATCCTTCCCTGAAACAGTTTAAGCGCCGGCTTCTGCACCATACTGGGCAACGAGTAAAACTTCTCTATCAGACGACCAAGCATTATCTCGTCGGAAAGCTCTGAACGCCACTCCTCCTCATACATTTGAAGACTTGAAGGATCATCTACATCTATACATTCGGAGGCTATATCACTGCATCTCATCCCATAGAGTATACCTCCGCCTGTAAACGGCTTGGTCTGTGCAGCTGCATCACCTACAAGAAAAACCCTGTCAGAAGTCACTGAGTCAGGCGGGCCGACAGGAATAGCTCCTGCACACACATCTTTCTTATCGTCCACATTAAACCTTTCTGTGATGTTATCCAGCCACTCCATAGGGTTCTCACCTTTTGGAACTGCTGCCCCGTACTCGACTGAGTCACCTCTCGGAATCCTCCATCCAAAGAAGCTTGGAACATCCAAGGTAACATCGACAAAATCAGAGGAATCCTCCTCATCAGTAAAGCAGAGTACTCCCTGGTAGAAGTGATCCGGCTCAGGCAAACCTGTCTCATCCCTTACCTTTGATGAGGCTCCGTCACAGCCCGCTACCATCCTAGCCTCATAGGAGCCATTATCGGTATCTACTATAACCCTCTCCTCTTCTTCCTCAACGGATTCTACATTCTCACCTAGAACTATCTCAGCACCTGAGTCCTCAGCTTGTCTCGCTTTTTTCCTATCAAGCTCAATCCTGTCTATAACGTATGAAACTTTTTCATCCCTGAAGAACCTGTATTTTCCGTTTAGGTGGAAGTCCGCTCCGTTTATACCGTTCTGCAGTATCTCCTCAAACTCGTCATCCGACAGAAAATCTCTGATATCAGGAGATACATGACCAGAACAGGCAAGAGGCTCCCCAATAGATTCACTTCTCTCAATAACAAGTACATCTACGCCTTTATCTGAGAAACGCTTGGCAAGCTGAGAACCTACAGGACCCGCACCAACCACTATCAGATCTCTCAATATTAACACACCTTTTACTAGTACCAGTCTGGCTCAGATATTTTAATATCTCCATGGACGGTTACCTGGCAGCTAAGTCTGAAAGGACCCTCTAAAACCTCGTCTCCTTGGAACCTTCTTAGAGTGTTTTTCTCATCCTCCTGCATATCCGAGACGTTGTCCATGCCGTCTTCAATCTTCACTCTACAAGTTGTGCAGTTGCAGAAGCCGCCGCAGGCATGCATCCATTCAATACCAGAGTCAAGCAGAGCCTGTAAAATAGTTTGACCGTCCTCAGCCTCAATCACCTCATCCCTGTCGGTAAACTCCACAGTGTGCGACATAGTACTTTATTCTATGATTAAGTGATATAAGCTGGGTGATTCAGATAAATAAGAAAAAATTTGGTTGGAGTGGATACGTGATTTAAGCCCTCTTGCCTTCGGATTTCCATTTCCTTACGATATTCGAGCCCTTTGATGTCTTCTTGGTATCACTTGAGCTGTTGTTGTTTACGTGTTCCTCAGCTCTGTGGATACCTTCCTTTGTGATTGCACTGGACTCATCGTCGGAATGAAAAACCTCTCCGCAATACGGGCATTCTTGTGTGTCTTCTGTCATTTTATCAAAACCCTTAATTAGAGAATTAGGATTTAGATTAAATAAATGGACCCTGGCTTTTATCAATGTTTTGACTAGCCGTGTACAAGTGAAGACCATTTTCCAGATTGGCTTTTAAACCAGAGGAGTTGCAACTCCATACACCAGGGAAAGTATCAAGGCAACCCATATCACCAGCGAAAAGGCGTTAACTACCGGCTCTCCGTCCGAATAAAACCTCTCAAACAGGACTGAGATCATCTGACCTCCATCAAGAGGCTTCACCGGCAGCAAGTTAAACATACCTATCAAGAAGTTAAGCAAAGCCACAGTCTGCAGCATAGACAACGCCCAAGAAATTGGCGCTTTAACTCCGCTGTATTCTGGCTTAATTTCCCTGTTGTTTCTTAGCATGTCAAAGAACGCTGGCAATGTACCGTCATTATCACGCATCAGTATACCCATGTAGGCAGAATCATTTCTCTCGCCCAAGGTAACGTTAAACCTTCCTTCAGAGGTGTTCACACTGACCGTTTGATTAGGTTCGAAGTCCTCCGAAATTGTCTGTAGCTGACTTGTGTACCTTATTCTGTCACCCTCCAAGCCAAGAATAGTTCCGTTGTTCATACCTGCCTCCATGGCCGAAGTGTTGTTCTGAGCTGCGTAGGTCACACCTACCGGCTGAGCAACACTAACAAACATTGTAAAGGCCGCTAGGGCGAAAATAACTGCTGTAACGTAGTTTGCAAAGCTGCCTGCTGCCAGGACCTTAAGCTGTGATGTCCAAGAACCCTGGTGCCATGGACCGCCTGAAGAGTTTTCAGAATCATCTGAGCTCTCATCAGATTCTTCTTCGCCTGGAAGCATATTCTCACCTTTAGGCTCTACAAATGCGCCAGGTATGATACCCATCACGATCCAGCCAACAGAGTTAATCTCCATATCCTCAAGTCTGGCCACAACACCGTGACTCATCTCATGAACAAACATCAGCACGCCTATACCGATCAGCCAGTACTCAACAGGAATAAACGAGACACCTGACTGTAGAGTGGTCTGGCCTGATAGACCTGGTGCAATCAGACTGGGTCCTCCTGCACTACCTCCGGACTGAATCATCTGCTGGAACGACAGCAATACATTCCAGAGAATAAACGGTATGGTCAGAAACCCGAGTACAACCCCTGTCCAGGCGTAAATATTCCAGAATCGGGGTGCAGCCTTTGCAACTTTGTTAATCTTGTCTATACCTTTTTTGGTCCGTCTGTAGAAAAGTATCGAATGTCTCTCGACGTTGTTCCTGTCCCTGTACATCAGGGCGCCCACTATAGCTGTGAAAACCAGCAGAAAAATCAGCCTTGGATTAACTGACTGCAAGATCTCAAGAACCATAACAAACAAATTTACTGCACCTTTAAGAAGCAACTTGGCCCAGCCACACAAATTTACCACACATTACTCAAAAGAGCTTTCCCTAACTTTCAGGACCTGAAATCATTTACAGCAGTAATCTCACTGCCGTGTAACCACATCACTAAAATACTTCTGATCTAATACCGTAATCTAAGAGGTTCAAAAAATATGGATGAAAGACCTGTCTTCTGGAGCGATCAACTAGCATTTGGAACAAGAAAAAAGTTTGAAGACGAAGAAGAATACGTCTGTGCATCAGGAGTTTCTCCATCAGGAGTCGTACACGCCGGAAACTTCAGAGAGATAATAACCACAGACTTTGTGGTAAAATCCCTCAAACATCAAGGCGAAAATGTAGAGTTTATCTACTCATGGGATGATTACGACCGGTTTCGAAAGGTTCCAGAAGGGGTTCCTGACAGCTTCGAAAAACACATCGGAAAGCCTCTGGTCGAGGTACCTGATCCACAGGAATGCCATGACAGCTACGCAGAACACTACGAAGAAAAGCTGGAAAAACAGCTTGAAGACATGCATGTAGACATAAACTTCATCAGACAGGCTGAAAAGTTCAAAAACGGAGAATACGCAGATCTTATCAAGAAAGGGCTGGAAAAAAGGTCAGAGGTCAAGGAGATACTGGACAAGTACAGAAAAGAGCCTCTTGAAGAACCTTACTACCCTGTGCACGTGTACTGTACAGAATGTGGCAAAGACTTCACAGAAGTCAAATCGTGGAACGGTTCATACACATTAGAGTACCACTGCAACGAATGCAACGAGAAAAGGGAGATAAACTTCAAACAGGAGGGAAATGTGAAGCCTCCATGGCGCATAGACTGGCCGATGAGATGGAAGTATGAACAGGTAAACTTTGAGCCAGCCGGTAAAGAGCACTCGGCCGCAGGAGGATCAAGGGACACAGGAAACGAGCTATCGGAGAAAATATACGACAAGGAGCCACCGGTACACCAGATGTACGAGTTTGTAACCAAAGACGGATCCAAGATATCCTCAAGCCAAGGAGGAGTATTCACTCTTTCAGACCTGAAAGACATATACTCACCTGAGATCATTAGATTCCTCTTCTCCGAGACCAAGCCAAACAAGGCCTTTGAGATACCTTTTGAGTCAGAGGAAGTTATACAGATATATGACAGATTTGACAGGTACGAAGAGGACTACTTTGAGGAGTCTGGAGACGACAAAGACACAAGACATCGTGAGAGAGTATACGAGCAGGCAACAGTAGAAGTACCAGAAAGTCAGCCTGTAAGAATACCCTTCAAGCATGCCGCTTTTGTAGCACAGACAGTTCCTGAAGAGGAATGGGAAACCAAGGGAATAGAGTCCCTCAAACGAACAGGACACCTACCAGACAGCCTACACGGAAAAGACAAAACCAGGGTTGTAAGCCGCCTTGAAAGAGCCAAGGAATGGGCCAGAAACTACGCACCTGAAAAATACGTGTACGAGATAAACTGGGATGGAACGGCTCAAGGCCTAAACAGGGAACAGCAGGATGCAGTAAACGCTATGAAGAATCAACTGGAAGACCGGTCTTTTGAAGGCTCAGATGAACTTGATGACATGCTTTACAGTGTCGCTGAGGAATCAGACCTGGATACGGGAGAGTTCTTCCAGACAGCCTACAGGGCGCTTCTAGGGCGTGAAAACGGTCCAAGGCTATCCACGCTGATAATCTCTATAGGGCAGGAGCAGACTACCCAGATAGTTCAGAAGCTTGCATGAAAAAACAAAAACTTGCAGCAATCAAGCTCTGTGCAGTACTCGTAGCTGTCTACACTTTACAGCTCCTGACAGGGTTTCAACCAGGTTTTGAGGCCGGGAAAAGCGTCTGGTGGAAGTTCTTCACCTCATTCTTTGGACACTCAGACATAGAGCACCTTACAAACAACCTGTTCTTCATAGGTCTATTTGGCACAATCTACAGTCTTGTCACCAGCACAAAGAGGTTCTGGACGACGTTTCTGATCTCCGCGGTAGGAGCAAACCTTACAGCATTTATTTTCTATCCTAACTCAGTTATAATCGGCGCCTCCGGAGGAGCCATGGGGCTACTGTCAGCCCTCACAGTGTACAAACCCAGACAGACCGGTCTGGCTCTAGGTGTACCTGCACCCATGTACGTGGTCCTAGCCATGTACATACTGATTAACTCCGCGGGTCTAACAGGACAGTCACAGGTTGCTTACGAGGCACACCTTTTCGGACTTCTAACCGGAGCAGCAATCGGCCTAAGACTTAGAAAGAACTCCCCTGAGCCATCAGATCAATCAAAGTCAAAGGAATCAGGTCCCTCAGACAGCACCGACAACGAGGAGGATGATGGAGGCGAAGATTTAGATGAAAGAATCAGGAAGTGGGAAGAGAAGTATATGCTTGATTAGCAGGCAAGGTTGACACCCAGGTAGAAAGCGGCTATAAACGTAGCCAGGGCACTGCCCAAGGTCACAAACACAAAACTAAGGATTATCCTTCCTGCCTGATTTGACCATAGATCCCTGTATTGTGTAATCTTCACAATATCCTCCAGCTCATCCATGTTCGGAGGATTAACTTTTCCCTCCACGTACGCAGCAACCATTCCAGCACCAAGCGCCGGATCCATTGAGGTAAAGGGAGCTGATACAAAAGATGCTGCCCATGTAACAGGAGATGATCTGGCCAGTATAGCTCCGATAAAAGGAAGAATCGCATTAATCAGAAATGCGTTTCTAGCCAGTACCAAACCCTGCGAGACACTGCAGAAGGCAAACACGTAGCCAAGACTGACTAGAATAAAGGCAGGCATGCCATACTTAGCAACCTTAAACCACGGCATATCAATCCCGGATGTGTCAACGTATTTTTCAGGAGTATAAGATGTTTCCTCAGCCCGGAGTTCTTCAGCTAAGCCCTCTACATGTGCGGCTCCTACAACCACGACAGCTTCGTCAAAATCATGTTCCAGAATTTTCTCCGCCATAAATTCGTTCCTTTCATCAAGAAAGGTTTTCTTGATAGACGGAAACTCATCCTCGAGCTCCTTGACAACCTGGGAGAGCATATCCTCCTGTTTCAGGTCCTCAACGTCAAGATCGGATTCAGAAAACCCGATGGAGCTTAACAACTTAACCTTCTCCCATAAAGTCAGTTTTTCAAGAGCCCTGCTGAAAGTTTCATTTATATCCCTGTCAACGAGAGAATACTCAATACTATTTTCTTTTGATGCCTTTACAGCCTCAAGAAGCTCTTCACCGGGTTCAACACCCTGCTCCAGGCCCATACGCCTCTGGTATATAGACAAAAACAGCTTCAGAAACAGTGTAAAACCTTGACCCTGTCTTATAGCCTCAACAAGATTCATTTCCTTCCATCCAGAATCCGAGCTCAGGGACTTATACCGGTTCTCATCAAGCTCAACAAAGACCCTGTCAGGGCTCTCAGACTCAATCTTCTCCCTGACCTCCTCCTTACTCTCCTCAGAGACATGCGCCGTACCTACTATAGTTAGCTTCCTATCCTCAAGGTCAACTTGGGTTTCCATAGTACTTGCCAAACATCAGATGTGCAACCGTATTAAACCATTCGAATCAAGAAAACCGCTTTTATTACTGAAGATTCAACCCTTCTTAACATGTCTCTCATAGATATCAAAACCGAGAGAAAGATTGTTGACACAGCTGTAATAGGGGTCTGTGCGGCCTCCGCATACTTCGCAGGTATCGTAGCGGCGATGAGCCTGGGCGCTACTTCAACGGCGCTGTCACTGCCGATAATATTCATCATATCAATGGGGTTCATCCACTTGGTGCTGAGGAGAGGAAGAAAGCTTGACAGAGAGGAACACGACAACAAGTATGAACTGCTCAAATCCTTTGCATTCCTGACAATGAGCTTTCTAGCCTACAGTACAGGAACCACCTCAGGGGAAAATATTATTCCTAGAGCCAGTCTAGCGGCGTATCTTGCTGCGGCCGCAGTTCTCTTCAACGTATACCTGATGGGGTATAGGGCGAATAAGTGATTACTTCTCCCTCTCCAAACAGAATACTGTCGTCTTTCGCAGAAAATCCCTAGAGTCCTTATCTAGGTCAAGTTCTTCAATCATCTCTGAGGCTTCCTCGGCTAGTTCTTCCATCCTGTCGTGGACGTCAGACTTCACGTTCTTCTCCCGGATCAGGTCCTTGATTTGTTCTCGTTCCTCATCTGTCATATCTGTGCCAAGCATCTCCCTGACCTCTTCCTCCTTCTCATCAGAGAGTCTCTCAAGAAGCTTCAACCTGTGGAGAGTTTTCTTGTCCTCGTCAAGATCAGATCCTATGTCTTCTCCGATTTTTTCCTCGTCCCCAAACAAGCCAAGCTCATCGTCCTTTAACTGGAAGATAGTACCTATTTTTTCTCCTATCCTGTAAAGTTTCTTTCTTTCACTCTTGTCAACGTCTGCGATGATTGCACCAGCCTTCATAGGCAGTGAGAAAGTGTAACGAGCTGTCTTCGTCCTGTAGAGATCAAGGATTTCATCCTCGGAGGGCTCGTCAGACGAGTAACCTGAATAAATATCAACCTGTTCCGCCAGCCCTACGTTGGAAAACTCACGGAAAACAAGCTCCTGAATACTTGACCTTGAGTTTTGTGGAACCTGAAGAGACGACAATACATTTTGACCTAGGAAAAATGATACGTCTCCACCTGCCAGAGCCATGCTGATTCCAAAGTGTTTTCTCTCTTCAATTCCTTCCTTGTCAGCCAGGTCTCTGTACTGCTTCTGGAACGTTTTCATACCTCTTCTACGCAGATCCTTATCAATTATATCATCATGCATCAGGATACCGGTGTGAAGCAACTCAACCGCAGCACCTGCCTTTACAGCGCTGTCGTGGTGATCACCATTGTAGAACTTGTTGATAATGACGACAAGAGTTCCTCGAACCATCTTGCCCTCCTTCACCATCTCCTGAAGTCTTTTTCTAACGTCTTTTCTCCATCGGCCTTGTGTACCTTCCTCCTCCCATTCCTCAAGAAAGCTGTCAAGGAAAGAAGATATCTCCTTTTTATGGCGGCCTATCTCCTCCAATATCTGTTCTCTTTCAGAGGCCATACGAAATGATTATCGAGTAAACTCTTTAGTTACTAAGGCATTTCCCTATTGGAACCAAAGCTTATACGTACCCGATTCAGAAACTACATTATAGGTGAATCAAAATGGCTGTAATCGACGTAGACGGTCTGGAGAAAAGTTTTGGCGATGTCAACGCCCTGAACGGCGTGGAGCTTGAGGTCAAAAAAGGTGAGATTGTAGGTGTGCTAGGTCCAAACGGAGCCGGAAAATCATCCCTGATGAAGGCACTGACAGGACAGCTCGAGTACGACTCAGGTAACGTATCCGTTCTTGGAAGAGACCCTGTAAAAGAACCTGTAGAGGTTAAGAAACGTATCGGAGCCCTCCCCGAGAGAGAAGATCCTCCAAGCTTCCTGACAGGAAGCGAATACTTCGAGTTTGTATCAGACGTACGTGAGACAGACATTGAATCCGACAGATGGATTGAAAAACTGAACCTGAAAGGTAAGCTGGACAAGATGACGCAGGATCTTTCAAAAGGAGAGAGACAGAAACTGATGATATCACAGGCATTTTTCCATGATCCTGACCTAGTGTTTGTAGATGAGCCTCTTGTCAACCTTGATCCAGTTATACAGGAACGTGTAAAAGAACTGTTTGAGGAGAAAAGAGAGGACGGCGGTACAATATTCCTGTGCACACACGTGATATCACTGGCAGAGGAGCTATGCGACAGGGTATTCTTCCTGAAGGATGGAGAGATAGTTGAAGAGGTGGAGGACGTAGACAACCTCAAAGACAAGTTCCTTGACTCCCAAGAATGATACGCAAGATGATAAAGGAGGAGTGGCGGAGAAACTCTCGCCTTTACAGAGGCAGGAGCTTTGCCCTCTTTCCAGCAGTGATATTCCTGTTCTCTCTCGGATGGAACTATATGGTGGTGAACTTCTCAACCCTCAGCTACCCGATGATAGGTAACTCACTTGCAGCCATAGCCGGATTAATGGGTGTGGCAGTAGGCCTATCCGGCTTCTCAGGTAAAGACGCATTCAGAAACGTTCTAGGTGACACAAACTACATAGTATTCTCAAGCCACACACTACCCGTATCCAAGAGAAAGCTCTATCTAGAGTTCTTCATCAAAGATACATTCTTCTACATGTTCCTGGTTATAATACCTCTTTCATTAGGTTTCCTGATACCCACAGGCTTTGCAATACTGCCGTCCCTGCTTGACGCAGCCGCCCTATTCACACTAGGATTAATGTCATCAGCCCTAGTAGCACTAAGCTCACTGACACTTCCATCTCTCAACATAGTAAACTACGGAAATATTGACGTACTTGATCCTGTTGCAGATAAGTCAGTTGTCGACATATTCAGGTCCTCCGGAGGCTTCCTCAAGATACTGTTCTCCCTAGGTGTACTGAGCTTCTTCTACTGGATAATGGTTTTGAACTTCCCTCTGGCATCGATATTCCTGGAAAACCCTCTGCTTTCGTTCAGCATACTGATAGGGCTGATAAACCTTTCAATCTACAACTGGCTAAACAAGTTTGACTCACTGGAGACATACAGCTACATACCTCTAGACAGTCTTTCCATAGCACACTCCAAACAGATAGCCTACCTTTCCCTGGCGTTACCGGTGTCGTTTGTAATGGTTCTGGCATCAACCCTTGTCTACCAAGGACATATCCTGCTCTCACTGGTTACCGCAGCCTCGACAACCGTCTACGGAATGGCTGTAGCTGTCAGAGTACTGGGATTAAGCCCGAACGAAAGCCTTTTCCACGCAGATATCTTCCTGAAGTACATTCTAGGAATGGGAGCGGTGACAGTTCCTTTGCTCTACATGTCGATAATCTACAGTGAGAGATTCCTATTCCATGTACTGGCTGTGTGTGGGCTGGGACTGATGGCGGGATCATTTGTCCTTCTCAGGACACAGAGGGACGAGCTCAGCTAGATGAAACCCGGTATCAGAACGTGGAGAAATCGCCCTGGATTGCTTCTTCGGTAATGCTTGGGTTGTAAAGCTCCTTTCTGACCACTTCCCTAACTTCTTCCTCCGATGCCTGTGATCGAACCTCAACGGACTGAGGCTTATCCATCGCAACACCGATCTGCGAAAGCATCTTCACCTCGGTAAAACCGTTTTCGGATAAGTTTTCAGAGATCCTGTTCGCAAGAATGTTGTAGATCTTACCTACATGATTCACAGGGTTCTTACCTGAGGCAGCCTCCAAGCTCATCGACCTGTGTGGAGTAATCAAACCGTTGACCCTGTTACCTCTGCCGACGCTTCCGTCATCACCCATCTCCGCGGAGGTACCTGTCTCTGTAAGATAAACATCACCGGCCTCCACATCATCAGCAGTATTGACAAACACCTCAGGGTTGAGAGAGGTATTCTCCTGTACGTAGTTTTCGGCGACTTTTTCAATCTTCTTCTTAGCCTCAAGATACTCCTCTAACCCTGCAACTCTCTGGGAGATCATTGCCGCCGCAACAGTAAGCTTCAGCTTGTTTCCACGCCGCAGACCCATCAACTTAACATCCTCACCGGCCTTGTCTACCTGGTTACGGACCAGCTCCTCCACAGACCTGACCACTTTCTCCGTATCCGAAAGAGGTGAGTGACCTACACCAAAACTTGTATCATTGGATGCAGGCGACTCGTTGGAAAATATTGACTTCAGATCCGTAGAGGTCTCACCTATTCTGCAGTCAAACTCAACCTGTCTTAACTCCAGCTCCTCAAAACTATTGCTAATATAGTCTCTTGCGGCCTCCAAGGCTATCTCATCAACAGGAATCCTCTCACCTTCAAACTCTTTCGTTGCCCTGCCACCCAGAAGCACGTAGATCGGTGTAATAACTTCCCCGCCACCGTACTCAGGCTTTGAATCCCCTGCAACAAGCTGAACCTCATCAGTATTATGATGTAGCACCCTTCCAAAACGGTTTTTATACTCCTCGGAAAGGCTTCTTGAGACAGATTCAGCTATACCATCACATATAGAATCAGGATGGCCTAGCCCTTTCCTCTCGACTAGCTCAGTATCTCTCTTTTCAACAGGGTCACATTCAACATTAGTATAATCTAGAAACTCCATATCAACATGACTACGAACCAATTCAATAAAAGCATGACCAAATACGTCTCATGTCTAAGCTTTGAGTATGAGGCAGTCCTTTCATGTTACACAGATTCTGTCTCTGACGCCGCCTCATATCCGCCATCAGAATAACTTACTGCTCCCCCTCTATCTTCAAACTCCTTTTTATATTCCCTTAACTTCCAAGTATCTAGAGGATTGCTAAGGCTTGGTTCGTTTTCTTCTATGTAGGACTCGAGCTCCTTACGTGTCTTGGCGTCAGCCCCGAAATCATTTTTGTAGGCCGCATACGCAGAGGTTGAGAGCAGAGCGGCTCCATAACCAAAGGCCGCCAAACTATCTGGATCAGACAGCAACTCCTTAACCATCTCCATAATTCAGCTCGTATATTTAGAATTATAAACCGTTTCCAAATCTCCAAGAAAAGATTACACTACCGTTTTCTAGCCTAAGCTACCTCCTCAATAAGTGCTTCTCCGGAGGTTTTACTGCCTTCTCTGCTTCTGAAGATCCTCTGGGATGGTTTCCCTACTGGATGACATCTTCAGCTCAAGTATCCTAGACGACGGGTAAAACAGGTTTACATTGTCCTCGGTTCTTATCCAGACCCCTTCATCCCTGACATCGATGAAAACCACGTGCTCGTAGCTGGAGTTAAACTTCTTTTTAGAGCCATCAGGAAGCTGAACACTTACCTCAACCATCCTATCCATGGAAACATAATCAGGGATATCTTCCATACCTACTGTTTGACAGGGAGACTGAAAAATCTCCCTCACCAAAACCACAACGTGGAATGTTTGAGGAAATAATATGCACATTTACCGGTCACAACCTGGAAAAAGACTCAGATAGAGACCAAGGACCTCTACCAAGCTTCAAATGCAGCAGATGCGGAACCAAAATAAACAAGTTCTAGACCTAGGTTTGGAGAAGTATTCGAGTCCGCAGGGATTTGAACCCTGGGCCTAGCGGTCCGAAGCCGCTCGCTCT
>CAYMJB010000004.1:0-18686 GCA_964391005.1 uncultured archaeon
ATACTTAGAGGGAACCACTCTAGGAGCAAATAAGGAATCTATTAACAGCTTCTCCACCTCTAATACCTTGTCTACACAGAGTGAGACCTATGAGTACATGGTGATGCAGTATGGAGAGCCATCAAAGCAGCAATACAGAGACTGGATGGAAGACAACGGTGTAGAGTTTATATCATATATACCGGAGGATTCCTGGCTGGTCAAGATAAACACGAGCAAAGAATGGATAACCTCTCAGAAGAAAGTAGAAAGGGTAATACCTTACAGATCAAAGTACAGGATAGACCCTTCTCTCAGGGATAAAGCAGATGAATTAACAGGTCCGCTGAATGCAAGAATAAAGCTTTTCGAATCAAGTAAAAAACCTCAGGAGAATGGAGGGAGCTCGGAACAACATATCTTAGAGAGGAAGAGTCTAAGTACGTATTTTTAAATCGTAGATAACAGGATTCTCCCCATTCATGGTCGCAGTAAAACAGAGCAAACAAGAAATCACCGTAAATAATACAGGGAATGTATCAGAAGATGAGGATACCCAAAAAGCCGATTCAACCCAGTCATTCAATCTCAGGATTCTGGCTGTGGCAACAATCACCGTATTGGTCGTTGCCTTCCTCGCATTGAGACGCCGCCGTACAAAGAAGGTATCTCCTGACATCAGCAAACATAAGAACCAAGCAGATAGGCTAAAAAACGGTTGAAAGAAATCGGTAAGAAAGTCCAATGTTCTAATAGTCTGTGATTTCAAAGCTCGCTGAGAGCCTAAAGAGTACCAACAATATTACAAAAAGAATTATCATGCATATTGGCTTTGTGAATGACCCGACAGGATAGGGATATAGATTTCATCAGAAGATATTTTCTGGATCCGCCAGTCCGTGATGATTCAACAAATAACTACGACAACGTTTTTCTGACTTCAATAATACAGGCGTCAGGAGATCAGGGTCGTATTAGCCTTGTCGAGGAACTGAACAGATCAGAAGGTCTTGAAGCAGTGGAGTATCTACTTGAAAACGATTGTAGACAAGACGTCGACGAACTATTCCAGCATGGAATATTTACGGCGCCAAAAAAAAGCCATAGATGTTTACAAGGAGATAGCAGAAAACGATCAAAAACTTGCCTATGATCTACTGACAGAATCAGCAGTACCTGACGAAGACCTGAGAACAAAGATGAAAGCGATATATTTCGAAAATAATGGACATAAAGACGTATTTGAAAGCTTCAAAGATGATCTAGACGGATATGACTACTAGTGAGGTTTAAATGACGTATACGTGTGTGCTAAGCGTAATAAAGTAGGGTTCAAAAGATCTGTAGGCCTTCTCTTTAACAAAATCAGGAATGGACCGGCCCAGATTTGAACTGGGGATCTCCACGTTATCAGCGTGGCGCTCTAACCTGGCTAAGCTACCGGTCCTTTTTGAATAAGCTTGATGGAGAGGACTTTAAGTAAAAAAGGACTAAGAGGAAACCGATCTGGGTTAACGTGCCTTCTGCTTTCTATTCTTCTAGGCTTGGCATCTCCTGTTTCATGCCTTTTCTCTCCCTGATATCAAGGATTGTCTGCTCCTGAAGGTTTCTTGGCAGCGGCTCAAAGATTATGTCAATCAGTGAGAAGAATCCCTGCCCGTTTGTCGCAGACTTCAGGGCAGCTTCAAAACCGAAGAGCTCCTCTACAGGAAGCTTGCACTTGATAACCGAGGAGTCTCCTTCCTCGCTCATATCGATAACGTCTCCACGTCTGTTTGACACTTCGGTCATAGCGTCTCCCATCGTATCTGTCGGTGTATCGATCCTCAGCTTCTGCTTTGGTTCAATCAGCTCGGGATCCGCCTGCAGGAAACCTTTTCTCATTGCGTCTTTGGTGGTTGGAATCATCTGTGATGGACCTCTATGGATCGCATCCTCGTGCAGCTTTGCATCATGCAGCTTTACCATCAACCCGATTACTGGTTCTCCGGCCAGAGGACCTTCGTCACAGAACTCCTTGAACGCGTCAAGCAGGTACTCTTGAATCTCACGCAGGTTTTTGATTCCTCTTGAAGCGTTTACAAACACATTCTCCTCATGTACCTCAAGGATGTTGTCAGCTTCTTCGTCGTCCATACCTGCCTCGATTAAGGCGTCTCTAACCTCATACTGCTCATCTGCATTTCTTTGAACCTCCTCGTACTCCTCTTTTAAGAACTTTCTAACGTCTTCGCCGATGGGTTCTACACTCATCTCAAGCTTGTTATGGCGGTTAGGGGACTTGCCCATGACTTCTGGGGAGCCCTTGGTTATACCCTCTCTGAATACGACGATAGGTTCTGAGACCTCGATATCAATTCCCTGCTCCTCAAGGTGGCGCTCAACCTTTGCCTCGATGTGTAGTTCTCCTAGACCGGAGACAGTTGTCTCGCCTGTTTCCTCATCGATATCAACCTGAATAGTATTGTCTTCCTTTGAGCGTTTTCGAAGCTCTTCAATAAGTTGTGGAAGATCTGACGTACGCTTTGGCTCAATCGCCTTGGTAACAACAGGCTCAAACACGTGTTCAATCTGTTCAAACGGCTGAATCTCATCCGCGTCATCAGAAATAATGGTTTCTCCTGTGGAGAAGTCTGGACCAGTGATAGCTACAATGTTTCCTGCTGGAACATCGTCTACAGTCAGCTTTCTTGGGCCGGAGTATATACCGACTTGCTGTGCTCTCTCGGTTTTATGTGACTCTATACCGTATAGTTCATCTCCTTCATGTACTGTTCCTGAGAAGACTCTTGCTGTGGCGATTGTACCTGCGTGCTCATCGTCTTCAACGTTCGTCACAACTCCTACAAACGGACCTTCTTGATCCTGCTCGGCCATCGACTTACCGACCTCTGACTCGGAGTCTCCCGGCCAGATCGCAGGTATTCTGTACTGCGCCGACTCCTTTGGATTGTTGAGGTGCTTGACAACCATATCCAGCACGACCTCTTCAATCGGTGCATCTTCGGAGAGACCTTCATGGTCGCCTTCATTTGTTCTCTCTATGATATCTGAGAAGGTTATACCGGTCTCCTGCATGTAAGGAGCTGAGATAGCCCAGTTCATCAAAGCGGAGCCGAATGCAACGGTTCCATCGTTTACTGCCATCGACCATCTTTCTGCCGTCTCCTCGTCAGCGTACTTTCTTAGTATATTGTTTACCTTGCGGATGATATTTGTGAAGCGTTCCTGCATCTCCTCAGGCGTAAGCTCCATCTCCTCAATAAGTCGGTCAATCTTGTTGATAAACAGTACAGGCTTCACTCCCTCGTTCATAGCCTGCTTCATGACCGTTTCTGTCTGAGGCATGACGCCGTCAACAGCGTCAACAAGAACCACTACACCGTCGACAGCTCTCATGGCTCTTGTAACGTCTCCTCCAAAGTCGACGTGCCCTGGTGTGTCGATCAGGTTTACAAGGTAGTCGTCTCCCTCATATTCGTGGACCATCGAAATATTTGCAGAGTAGATTGTAATACCTCTCTCCGCCTCCTGATCATCAAAGTCCATAAAACGCTGATCTCCAGCCAGCTTCTCCGAGATCATACCAGCTCTTGCAAGAAGATTATCGGTAAGCGTGGTCTTACCGTGGTCAATATGGGCTGCAATAGCGATGTTACGAATGTGTTCCGGGTCATTAATTACCTGTTCAATTGCGTCAACTTCTTTATCAGACATACTATGCTTTACACCTAGTTATAACTGCAAATTCTCTACAACCTTTAAAAAAGGGAAACGCAGACTCCTTGAACGGTCATATACTCAAGCAGAAACCAGTTTTACCATAAAAAATTATCAGATATAGTCTAGGCAAGTACGGAGTTTCTTAGGTGATGAGTACTTATATCAGAACTGCGTAAAGAACATACAGAATGGAAGCGGGCACAGACACATACATTACGTACTTGAGGTATCCTTTCCCGGCATCTGTATCTACCATGTCTCTTGACTCGGTTTCATCTTCCCCCTGAAACTCCAGCTCCTCGTCTTCGTATTCTTGGTCAGGATCACCTTCAGGCATCAATCCTGTGTAGCCGCAGTTATTGCACATCCACTTGTTCTGGTTGAATATCATCTCACCAAGCAAGTTAGTGCGTCGGGTATCTGGTCCAACATCACGGGAACCACAGTCAGGGCAGAATCTTGAGTCTTTTGACATTGAAACAGGCTACATTGCTTGAAACAAGGTTTCTGGTTAGATAATAATGAAGTATACGTGTGTGTCAGCGTGCGCCTTCTGCTTCGCGCTCACGTCTCTCTTTTTCACGTACAGCCTTGACAGAGTTGTCTCCGTCAGCTGCCGAAATAAGTTCATCAGCCAGTGCATCGGCCGCTTCTTCCTCGGAAGTCAATCTCTCCTGATAGCTTCCCTGTACAAGAAGTCTGAGTGCCAGGTCAACACGCCTCTGAGGTGAGACCAGTACAGCCTTTCGAGCTCTTGCTCCTCCTCTCTGATACGTGACAACCTCCTCTACGGGAGCCGAGTTTTCGATTGCATTGACAAGAACCTGTATAGGGTTCTCACCTGTCTCATCCTCTACGATACTGAAGGCGTCATCTATTACATTCCAGAGTCTTTCTGAGTGGCCTGTATTGTGGCCTGATGAGACAAGATGTTTCTGACCTGAGTGACCTGCTACATACATCCTGTTAAGCAGTCTCTCAACTATAGGTACGTCTGCCTTGTAGAACTGTTTCTCACTGTGTCTCCCATTTGAACGTGGAGCGGCAATGTTCTCCAAGTTAATGTATCTCAGAAGGCCGTTGTCCGTTACTTCGGCTTCTGATGCATCGTATTTACCAAATGTGAGTACCTCGTCTTCAAGTTCAAGTTTAGCTGCTTCTGTCATAAATTTGAATCACCGCGTTGGCTTCTGTTTGTTACCTGCTACAAGTTCCTCAAGTGAAACACCGTTGACCTTGATAACCTTGAACCGAACCGTTGGTATATCCCCTTTTGGTCCGGAGTCGGCTCCTCCAATTCCCTCAATCATTACCTCGTCGTGCTCGTCAATATGGTCAATGGCTCCGTCTCCTGGAACAAAAGCAGTTAACTGTTTACCGTTTTTAAGTAGCTGTACACGCACACATTTACGTAGAGCGGAGTTAGGCTGCTTTGCTTCGATGATACGTTTTTCAAGTACAATTCCACGTCCCTGAGGGCTTCCCTCCAAAGGATCTGCCTGTTCCTTCAGGTTGAGCATCCTCCGCTTGTAATATTTATCACTCCAGCGGTACTGCTGGCTGTTTTTCCTCATCTTACGTGCGCTGTACAATCCCATAATTTATTTACTGTAGTTAAACTTTTTATACGAGCACCACTTTAGCAGCGGGCGAACATCTATACTTTAGATCTTCTTACTGAACAGGACCGCGGCCGCCAGTATAAACAATGTTCCTACTATCTTTAGCGAGTATGCTGGGAGAGCCTGTGCAATTAGAAAAGCTCCCGACAACACAAGGCTGGCAGTAAGTATGTCTTCATGATGGTCAGATGTTTCTACCTGCACCTCAGTCTTCTCCTGTGACTGGGTTTCAAGCATTTTATTTATCTTGGAAGGTGCGTTGGTTATCAGATCCTTGTTCTGCAGAAGATTTATGCTAAGTGATTTGCTTATATCCTTCAAGGAGTACTGGTTCTTCAGTACCTGTTCAACCTGTTCCCTGTACTCTTTGGTGAGGCGTGCCTCCGGGTTCACGGTTAGAAGTATGCCTTCCAGAGTTACGAGGGCTTTACCGGTTAAAACAAGGTTCATCGGCAGGTAAACGCCCCTGTCAGATGCCTTTACCGCCATATCAAGTATTGTCTTGCTTAGGGAGTTGTCCTTTGCTCTTGAGTTTCTGAGCTCAAGTGTAATCCTTTCAACATCTTGCTTGAATTTCTCAAGATCGGCGTCCTCTGAAACGTAGCTCATATCTGTGATTACGTCTACCGCTGACTCAACGTCCTCGTTCTCAATATGCAGTATCAGAAGACCTAACCTTCTTCTACTCTTCTTTGTGAGTTTTCCAACCATCCCAAAGTCTATCAGTATGATTCTACCTTCTTCATCTATGAAGAAGTTTGAGGGATGAGGATCTGCGTGAAACATTCCATCTCTTATCACCTGCTTTAAACCCATTTCAATTCCTGTATGGGTTATCTCCGCCATATCAACATCAAGCTGCTTCAGCTTTTCGTCCTCTGTGCATTTGACACCATCCACGTACTCCATGACAAGCACTTTTTCAGTTGAATGCTGCTCGTAGACCTCAGGAACCTTTACATTATCCACGTCGGACATGTTTCTCTTTATTGTCTTTGCGTTTCTTGCCTCCTTCTCAAAGTCCATTTCATCCTTGAACCATTCACCAAACTCCTGCACTAGGTTATGTATTCTCATATTACTCAGTACCTTTGACAGGTTTTCCGCTCTACCTGATACAGCCTTCATTATATCCAGATCTGTCTCCGCCTTCTCCTTGATCCCAGGTCGCCTGACTTTCACAACAACATCCTCTCCCGAAGACAAGGTGGCTCTATACACTTGAGCAATTGAAGCAGATCCAATAGGCTCCTCCTCGATACTGTCAAAGACATCTTCAAAATCCCCTACTTCCTCCCTGACTATGTCCATTGCCTTCTGGGTTTCAAACTCCTTGACGTTATCCTCCAGATTCTCCAACTGGTTAATATACCGTTGAGGAACGATATCAGGGCGCTGAGCCATAAGCTGGCCAAACTTGATAAAAGTTGGTCCAAGATCTTCTAGGGCTTGACGAAGCCTCTCAGGCTCGGGCTCATCATCACTCATCCCAAACCTCTTCGTATAGGGAACCCTGTGCTTCAGATCCAGGTAATCAAGAACAATACCAAGCTGATAGTCAGCCAGGATACGGACTATCTCATCAAACCTTTTGAGATCTCTAATATTTTCTTCAACAAAACCCATAGAATAAAAACCGCTGTATTAGAATAAAACGGTTATTGGTCGAGACACGAAATGAAGTATTTTTACTCTACCTTGACTTCCTCGACTCCATGTGTACGGGCGAGAATCTCTCTAATAGAGTCAATCTTGTTGCCGTCCTTACCTACAACACGCCCTTTATTGTCTCTTGGTACATCAATCTCCACTTTGTCGCCGTCAATGTCCACTCCTCTAATATCTGCTGGAACAAGATTGTTGATAAAGGCTCCTAGGTTGTCGTTGTACTCGTATATCTTGACATCCCTGTCAAGCTTGTTCTGAACCTTTTGTACAACTTCTCCTCCTTTGCCGATAGCCATTCCTGCTTTTCCTTCAGGCACAACAAAGTATGCCTCATCCTCTTTAATTATAGCATCTCTGGCCTCAACATCTGTTATAGACTCGAACATGTTAATGTTCCTTATCATCTCAGTGTCGTAAGTTGCTGTAGTCATAGATACCGCACTCCAAATGATTCTTCTGTAGTAACAATGCATGTCATAAAGTTTATATATGAAACGTCCATCAGGCTTTTTTCCGCACGCTTTGAACCCTGTAGTATGCGCATAACAAAAACAAAAAATTAGGTAAGGTGAAGCCTAGGGCTTATTCTTCCTCAGGTGCAAACTTTGGCTTAAGGTCAACTGCTCCTGTACCGACCGGAATAGGCTGCCCAACCAGGATGTTCTCAATTACACCTTCAAGATCATCAGTCTCTCCTCTCAATGAACCTTCACGGAGATGCTTCTTGGTCTCCTCAAACACGGAGCGTGCAAGAAGAGATTCCTTGTTGCCCATGATACCGTATCTCGTGGTACCGTTCAGGTCGCCTTCCTTGGTCATCATATCGGCAAGAAGCATGATATGCCTGTCATCAACCCCTATTCCCTGAGCCTCAAGCGTCTCATTAACCTCGTTGATTATTGACTGTCTCAAAGCCTCGATACCTAGAACTGACAGTATCTCAAACAGGTCGTTGGATATTGTTCTGTTCTCATCCACTTCTTCAATCTTGAGGGTTTTTCTGAGTGATGTGCCTGCTGTCTGAAGCCTCCACTCGTCGTCCTCCTGATTCACTACAACCTGTTCAATGCCCTTGAGACCTTTGATACGTGATTCTTCAACCTTGTTCTTGATCTTCTTCAGGTCCTTAAGGTCATAGTCTTCCTCAGAGGACTCAACGATCATGTTGTTGTCTTCAATAGATACATCTGATTTTCTGACAGATTCCTCTACACGCTGTTTGACATCCTCCATACTGATATCGTAGTCGTCAAGAAGATCCGGATTCAGGTTGTACTCCACCTGAAGCTGCATTATATCAATAGTGTCCTGCGTGATCAGGTCCTCAAACACGACCTGTCTAAGCTTCCGCGCAACATTAAGTGCGTCTTCCTTGGAGTTGTAGTCCTCGTGAAGATATACGTCCATTGCAGGCGTCTTAGGATTTCTCCTTGCGTCAACAATCTCAATAAGTCTTGGAAGACCTGCCGTCAAAGATACCTGCGCTCCTCCAGCCTGGTGGTACGTCTCCATAGTAAGCTGTGTAGCAGGCTCTGAAAGCGACTGAGCTGCCACAACACCTATCGATTCACCTGGCTCGTACTGCATCTGCTTATAACGCTCTCTAAGGGTTTCCTTTTCGTCCTCCGACAGATTTCTTCCCTGATACATTTCAGGAAGCTGGTCTGCACGGTCCTTCCAGTTAAGCTCTGTCATTTTTCTTTACACCTCTTAATCTAATTCGATCGAAGTTGAGATCTTTCCTCTGTCAGATTTTTGCGGATCAACTCCGTCCTCGCCGGCACGGAACTGGATTATATCTCCCTGTGCATTACGCACAGACTGGTCGTACTCCACCTTGAGATCCTGCAAGGCATTTGCCACCCTTCTATACATGTATCCGGATGTCTTCGTCCTCAAAGACTTATCCATCAATGCCTTTCTCTGAGACATCTGATGGAAGAACATTTCCTCAGGATCAAGACCATCTAGAATACTTGAGGAAACAAATCCTCTTGACCTGGGCGACATCTCACCTTTCTTGAAGTGTGAGAGAGTCCTGTTTTTGTATCCTCTCTGGATTCTCTGATCTCTGACAGAGTTCTGCCCAAGAAGGCCTGCCATAGTTGTGACATTCTGCATGCTTCCACGAGCACCTGAATCTGCCATAACGTACGCAGAAGAGTCTTCGCTAAAGTTATCTGACACCAGGTCACCGATGTCAGCAAACACCTCATTCAAGGTTTTAGTTATTCTTATCTCACGTGTTTCCTCCACAGTCTTACCTGTGATGGCTTCCATGTCTCCGGACTCGTACTCACCAAGGAGCTCCTCAGCGTCCTGAACCGTTTCCTCAATCATATCCTGTATCTGCTCAGTAGCCTCCTCAGGAACCTCAAGGTCTTCAAGACCTATACTGAATCCACGCTGTGTCAGGAATATAGCACCTACACGTGAAACCCTGTTCAGGAACTCTGTCACCTTATCGGATCCGTACTCAATTGAAAGCTGCTGGATAATCTCTCCACCGTAATCTCCAAGAGCATCCTCATCAAGAACTCCCTCAACAAGCTCTCCTTCCTCGATAACAACCTGGTTGTCTTCACCCTCGTTTATAGTCAGAGATATATCCTCCGGAATGAACAGAGAGACAAGCTCCTTACCTGAGATCTCATCCTTGTCAGGCAGATTTGCCTCGTACTCACCTGCCTCTGTAAGCAGGTTGAAAGCCTTCTCCCGGCTTACTGTTCTATCAGGCTGTGTAAGCAGATAAAGACCTGATACATAGTCCTGAAGCATACCTACAATCGGTCCACCCATCTTCGGTGACTTGATATGCTCCTGAACCTTCATCAGCTCCTCAGCCTCTGCACGTGCTTCCTCGGTCTGAGGTACATGCAGGTTCATCTCGTCCCCGTCAAAGTCTGCGTTGTACGGTGCACAGACATTCAGGTTTAGCCTGAATGTTCTGTACGGAAGTACGCGGACTTCGTGAGCCATGATAGACATTCTGTGCAGGCTTGGCTGACGGTTGAAAAGCACGGTGTCTCCGTCGTTGAGATGTCTTTCAACTTTCCATCCTGCGTCAGGAGATATATCCTCCAGAATCTCCTCCTGGTTCTCCTCTGTAATCCTTTTTCTCTTGCCGCTTGGAGGATATACGTAGTTTGCCCCAGGATGCTCGTCCGGTCCGTTCTCAATCCTCTTCTTCATCTCCTCAAAGTTTCTTTCTGTGATCTCCTCAGGTATGGAGAGCTTCTTCGCAATCATAAACGGAACACCGACCTCGTTGATGCCAATATTGGGGTCAGGTGAGATAACGGTTCTTGCGGAGAAGTTGACCCTCTTTCCAATCAGATTCTGCCTAAATCTGCCTTCCTTGCCCTGAACACGTTCTATTAGGGACTTGAGTGATCTACCGGAGCGGTGCCTTGCAGGCGGCACATTGCTCATGTCGTTGTAGAAAAGAGTTGCAACGTGGTACTGAAGAAGCTCATGCAGATCGTCGATAATAAAGTCAGGTGCCTCAATCTCAATATTGTTTTGCAGCCTCTTGTTAATTCTGATAACATCGACAAGCTTGTGAGTAATATCGTCCTCAGATCTTTCTCCTGTCTCAAGAGTAATAGAAGGTCTCATGGTTACAGGAGGAACCGGTACATGCGTTATGATCAGGTCCTCAGGTCTACATCCCTCTACACCTATCTTCTCTGCAATCTCATCCGGTATCTGCTTAAATCTCTCTTTTATTTCACCGGGCCTTACCTTGTCACCGTCTTCATAGTAAGTGTAAGGCTTCTCAAAATCTATATCAGGAACTTCCTCACCTGTCTCAGGATCCTCGGTCAACCTGTTTGACTTCCTGAGAGGTTTGTTCTCATTCTTAAGAAGACAGGAAACGTTGCCGTTCTCGTTAATATTGGTGAATCTGAGCAGATTTCTAACCTTCTTCGCGTAAAGTGAGTGAACCACAGGCTTGGACAGCGTTATCTTCCCAAAGTGGCCCTGGCACTCCCGCATCTGTCCTCCACATGTCTGGCAGGTCATCCCTGGGTCGATTACACCAAGGGCAGGGTCCATGACACCGCCCTCAACAGGGTATCCGTCTGCGTCGTAAACCTCTGCCTTGTCAATCTCTTTTGCGGCTCTTTCCCTGAGTTCCTCCGAACTCAGTATACCGAAGTCAAGTTCTGTTATACTCTCCATTTGAAATCACCTATTCATCCTCCAGTTCAATATCCGTATCAATCATCAAGGATTTCAACTCGTCAAGCAGCAGAAGCATTGCATGAGGAATCTCTGTTTCCTCAAAGTTTCCGTCTTCACCTGACTGTTTGACAACCTTGTTCTGTTCACGGTCAAGATATCCAATATCACCGGAGTCCTTGTCAACATGTATCTCTGTAGAGTCTGCACCAAACCTTTCCTTAAGCAGGAGTGATGCTCCGTGTCCTACAAAGACGTCTTTTTCCATCTCTCCAAGCCGTAGTCCTCCCTCCTGGGAGCGGCCCTCGGTAGGCTGTTTTGTAAGCAAGGTGACAGGCCCTCTTGAACGGGCGTGGACCTTGTCCCCGACCATATGACTTAGCTTCAGGTAGTAACCTGGTCCGATCATGATTTCAGCATCCATCTCCTCGCCTGTAACTCCGTTGTACATTGTCTCTTTGCCGGAGGACTCAAACCCAAGTTTTTCAAGCTGGTCTCTGAGCTCGTCCTTGTCTTCGTTGTGGTAGGCTGTTGCGTCAACTTTTTCTCCACGCAGGGCTCCTACCTTACCGCCTATGAGTTCAATTATCTGTGCAACGGTCATACGGCTTGGGATGGCGTGTGTGGAAAGAATCATGTCCGGTGTTATACCCTGTTTTGTGAAGGGCATGTTTTCCTCCGGTGCAATCATTCCTATGACTCCTTTCTGTCCGTGTCTTGTTGCGAACTTGTCTCCAAGCTCCGGTACACGGTACTCACGCATCTTTGCCTTAATCAGCTTATCTCCGTCGCCGGTCTCGGAAAGCATTACTTTGTCGATAACTCCTTGCTCTCCGTGCCTGACTGTGAGGCTTGTCTCTCTTCTCTCAGCAAGCCCCATTTTCATTTCCTCGCCTCCTCCACCAAGGAACTTTGGAGGAGATGTCTTACCTACGATCACGTCGTCGGAGTCAACCTCTGTCTCTGGGTTGACGATTCCATCTTCGTCAAGGCTCTCATATACCTCTTCACGTCTGTAGCCACGGACATCCTTACCTGGTACACCTATCTGATCTTTCTGACCTCCGTAAAATCTTTTGGCCTCTGTCTGGTAGGTTCTCATATAGGTGGAGCGGCCTAGACCTC
The DNA here is from genome assembly GCA_964391005.1 of uncultured archaeon. GTDB lineage: Archaea > Nanohalarchaeota > Nanosalinia > Nanosalinales > Nanosalinaceae > Nanosalina. Next base: position 12,303 of record CAYMJB010000004.1, read on the forward strand.
TTTCAATTGACGCCTTGTTCATGATGACGGCGTCCTCAATATTGTAGCCGTCAAACGAAGCCAAGGCAATTATCATGTTCTGACCGATCGGATGATCTCCGACAAGGGTGTCATAAGTATTCGTTTCAACTACAGGCTTCTGCGCATACGTCAGAACATTAGCTTGCGTGTCGAAACGCTGGTGGAAGTCTCTGGTAGGCATGCCGAGTCCCTGCCCAGCCATCTTCGCACCGAAGTTGACACGGTCACCACGATTGTGCTCAGGGTAAACTGTCAGAGAAGCCGAAAGACCGTTGATAATCTCCGGGTCAATCTCCATGTGAGTGTGTTCGTCAGTGACTTCTTCCTCATTTAGAGCTACATAGGCGTTCTCCTCTTCCTCTGCATCTAAGTACTCAATTATTCCCTGATCCTCTAAGTCTTCTAAGGATAGTTCGCCGTCTTCAAGCTGTTCTTCTTGTTCCTCAGTCAGCCTTGGTTTGCCGTCCTCGACAATAACTACAGGACGCATCACTCTACCTGAGTCAGTGTTTATCCTGATCTCATCCCTGTTCTCGTTATAGTATACTGATACTTCTTTATCGAGTTCGCCGTTTCTTCTCTTTTCTACAAGCTCTTCTCTGGCTTCCTCTGGTGACTCCAAGTCATCCATTATTTCTCCGTCTAGGAATACCTCAGTCATTCTACATCACCTGTGGACTCAGTGTTGCGTTTTTCCAGTACTGTATCAAACTTATCATGATCTAGTTTCATTCTTCTATCTCACCTTGCGTCAATTCCGGTTTCCTCAAGCTTGGCTTTTAGGGAGTTTCTTTCCTTGGAAGTCATACCTGTCGATACATCAGCACACATAGCCAGGTGCGTCCTCAACCCGATGTTCATTCCCTCGGGAGTCTTGATAGGGCAGACACGTCCCCACTGCGTCGGGTGGAGGTCTCTTGCCTCAAAGTGCTGTCTATCCGAGCTTAGAGGAGATACAATATTTCTCAGATGTGAGAGGGTTTTAATCCTGTTATTACGTTCAAGTCTCTGGCATATACCTGTTCTTCCTCCAACCCAGTTTCCTGTTGCCATAGCTCCCATGATCTGGGATGTCAGCTTGTCGGAAACAATTGTAGACTGAAGCGAAGGCAGACGCCCTCTCTTGGCAGATTTCTGGAAGTTGTACTTCATGCGTGCAACAAGACCCCACTTTCCTAGGAAAACAGATCTGAACTGCATCTCCAGAAGCTGTCCTGCAAGATTCATTCTCTTGTTTGCGTAGTGATCGATATCATCCTCCTCAATATCTCCCTTACCTAGTGCGATAGTGTTTCTGATCATCTTGGCCAGGAATTCAGCCTTTTCCTCTCTAACTTCTGGTTCCTGTCCTATGTGCGGCAGAAGGTATTCGTCCAAGATATTCTCTACACGATCCTCAACATCGTTGGTGATTCCAGCCCTGTTTGCAATATACTCATAGGACTCCTCCTTGCTGGAGGCATCGACCTCGTACAAGTTCAGGTATACGTCAGAAGCGTACTCTTCTCCAATGGCTTCTACAATCTCCTTATCCGTTTCCATTCCGAGAGCTCTTATCAGAGCGACGGCAGGCGTTTTCTTCACGTTGGCAAAGCTGATATTGACAATATCCTTCTTCCTTCTCAAAATATGTCTCTGAACGTAGCCTTGGTTCTCTGAGTTAATACGGCATTTCTCGTTTTCATCGTCGTGCTGGTAAATAGGTTTGTTGTTGGCCAGCTCCTCCATTGCGATAATCGTCTTTTCGGAGCCGTTAATTATGAAGTAACCTCCAGAGTCCTCCGGGTCTTCGCCGTTTTCCCTGAGCTCTTCCTCATCCATCTCATTGGTCCAGCAGAGCTCGGAACCAACCATAACAGGTATCTCTCCGATAGTAACCTCCTCGGACTCCTGCTTAACACCTTCAAAGATAGGTGTCAATGTAACCTCAATCTGTGAAGAATACGTAAGATCTCTCATACGGGCCTCACGAGGCATGACCTTCCTAACTGATCCATCTGCCTCATGAATCTTAGGCCGCTTAATATCAACATCTACGATCTTGATAACCAGATCCTCCCCCTCAGGAAGCTCCGGTTCAATAGACTCAACTTCGTTTAGTATTGCTTTTATCCTCTCGTTGACAAAGTGATTATAGGACTCTATTTGATGTTTTACAAGATTCCTGTCAATAAGCTGTTCAAGAAATTCTTCTTTCATTGAATATTACCTCTTACTCAACAACCATTCTGTAGTACTTGGTTTTTCCTGCGGTCGGACTGCTTCGGGTGATCTCAAAAACGTCACCAGGTTCAAAATCCTTCTGCTTCAACGCCGAGTCATTACTCTTTATCTTTGGCAGGTTCTCCCTTTCAATTTCATGCTTCTCCAGCAGTTCCTCGACTTCTTCTTCACTCATTTTTCGGTGTTCCGGTACAAGCCTGTGGTCGCGTACATCCATAGCCATGATCTAGATCACTCCCTGAGCACATGAAGAAAATTCGTTCATGAACATGTAAACAAGCCCTAGTAAACTTTAAAAGGGTAGTCCGCCTAAAAATCATGGGACAAATCAGCCCAAAATACATCCTACCGTGACTCTACTGGAAGCTCAGTTCTGAAGAGTTCCTCATCGAGAGAAAACCATCACCAACTATTACATGATCAAGAAGCTCAAGACCCAGATCCCGACCCGTACCCAAGATTTGACGGGTCATCTCAAGATCCTGATCGGTGGCCTCACACCTTCCCGAAGGATGATTATGAACTATAATAAACGCAGAAGCATTCAGACTCAGGCCATGTTTAAACAGCTTCCTAGGCTCAGCGCCCACAGAGCTCACAGAACCGTCAAACTCCTCAGAGCCCAGTAACTCATTGCCTGAAGACAGGTAGAACGTCCTGAGCTTCTCCTCCTCAAGATACTTCATATCCTCAGTCATAGACTTCACATCACTCAAAGAATCGATCTTCTCCCTATCCTGCTTCTCCATCCTTCTAGAAAGCTCACCTAATGCCTTAAGCTGGCCTGCCTTAACCCTTGAGACGCCCTGAAAATCCTTAAGATCGTCAAGACCTCGATCAGCAAGCTCACCAACGCTATAGCTGTTTAATATATCCGAGGAAAGCTCCTTAACATTCTTACCTGAGGTACCCGTCCTCAGTATAATTGAAAGAAGCTCAACATCAGTCATAGCATCAACACCCCTGTCCTCAAGCTTCTCTCTAGGACGTTCCGACTCAGGCAGATCCTTAATCGTATAATCCATCAAACAAAACTTACAGACTACTAGTTGAAAAACACTCTGCAAAAACCCCCTGAAATCTGCCTCACTACCAAATACAGTACAGAAATATCCAAGGAATATTTTAGAGGTTTGTAAAACGAAACTTGCAATTATGGATGCACTGCTACAAAACCCAGAGCTCTCGGAAGCCAAGAAAGTGCTTGATGAACACCTGAGAAGAGAGTTTACAGTACAGATAAACGGGCTCTGCACCGTGAACTACCAAGGAAGAGCAAAGTCAAAGCTCGACCGCGGGGAGCGACTGGTCATCAAAAAACAGGACACTGCAACCCTTGTACACGGGCCGGAAAACTACCAGCCAAAAAACTGGCAGCCCGAGGTCGATAGCTTCAACGTGGAGACAGAGAACATTGAGGGAGAAAGACACCTAATCCTTGAGGCAAAAAGAACCAATCCTGAAGAAGTCGTGGAGATAAGATTTGAGGAAATCGATCTTGTAACAGTGGACAAGCTTGTCGACAAGTCAGAGCTCAAGATCCGTGGCCACGAAGTCGACATACACGAATCAATAGAAGAAAATCCAGAGATAGTGGAAGATGGTCTTACGATTGTGGAGCGTGAAAAGGAAACTCCAGCCGGATTCATCGATGTCTTTGGACGCGACAAAGAAGATAGATGGGTTGTCGTAGAGGTAAAACGAAACCCTGACTACAATACAATACTCCAGCTACAGAGATACGTCGACGAGATAGAAGAAGAGTATCAAGGAGAAGTAAGAGGAATACTGGTAGCGCCCAAGATCACCGACAAGATTCTAGACTACCTGCAAGATCGAGACCTAGAATACGTGGAAGTAGATATGGAAAACGTGATAGCAAGCTACGAGGCCATAGATAACTCACAGAAGGGTCTGAGCGACTTTGACGCAGACTACTCCGTCGATTAACCATCCTCAAAAACCTTTCTACACCACCTGAAACTGTAATGTGCGGTATAGCAGGATCCTGTCAGCGGAAGAAAACCGAAAAACTCGTCAAGAAGCAGAGCCACAGAGGCCAAAACACAGAAACCACAGAGACAGGAAACTTCACCCTAGGTAACGTCCTGCACTCGGTCGTCGGAAACGTGAAACAGCCTGTACAGGATCAAGGCATACTGACAGCCAACTGCGAAATCTACAACTGGAAGAAACTGGCAAAAAATCATGAATTCAAGGTGGAAAACGACGCCGAACTCCTGCTCAAGCTACTTGATAAAGAAGGGAAAAAAGCCCTAAAACAGCTTGACGGAATCTACGCATTTGCATACCGGAAAGACAACAAAATAATACTAGGGCGAGACAAGCTTGGAGTAAACCCGATGTGGTACGTAGACGACGAGAAGGAGTTTGCCTTCGCCTCAGAAAAACAAGCCCTAGAGGATTCAGGATGCGAAAATATCCGTGAACTTCATCCAAGAAAAATTCTTACGTACAACGTCAAAAAGGAAACCATATCATTTGAAACCAGAGAATTCTTTGATATAGACGTAAAAGAAGACACAGACATAGACAGGGAGGCGGAGAAAATAAAGGATCTGTTTCTCGACGCGGTCGAAAAACGTATACCGGACGGAGAAGTTGGTTTGCTGCTTTCAGGAGGTGTCGACTCCACCATGGTTGCAGCGGCACTTCAAGAGCTTGAAAAGGATTTTACCGCATACACAGCCGGAATACAGCACGGAAACGTGGATAAACCAAGAGACGTTCAACAAGCCAAGAAAGCAGCAGAGAAAATGAACATAGAGCTCAAGGTCCAAGAAGTAACTCTAGAAGATGTTGAAGAAACCTTACCTAAACTCTCTAACTGGCTTTCAACAACAAACACAGTGAAACTTGGTGTAGCTCTTCCAATCCACTTTTCCTTGGCCCAAAGTGGAGATGAAAAAGTCTGTTTCTCTGGCTTTGGCTCAGAACAGCTCTACGCAGGATACACAAGACAGCAGGGGTACCTAAACAAGGAATGCCTATCAGACCTGAGAGGGATATTCCACAACGACCTGTACAGAGACAATGTAATCAGCTTCAGAAACTCCAGAGAACTCAGAATACCGTTTCTTGACCAAGACCTGGTAGAACACGCACTAACAATACCAGAGGACATGAAGAGAAACGGGGAATACAAAAAACTGGTTCTAAGAAAGGCCGCTGAAAAGCTTGGTGTTCCTGAGTCAATAGCATGGAGAAAGAAAGTAGCGGCGCAGTACGGCTCCAACTTCGACAAAGCAATAAACAAGCTCACAGAAAAGTCAAGCTACTCACACAAACAAAGCTACCTTAACCAGTACAGAGAACGGGAAAACAAGAAACTTGTAGGCCTAACATCAGGAGGAAAAGACTCCAATGCAGCGCTACTGAGAATGCAGCGCAGAAACAACAAACTAGAATGCCTACTTACACTGAGATCTAAGAATAAAGACAGCTACATGTTTGACTCCAAAAAAGAGGAAAAAGACCTGGAGTGGCAGGCAGATAAGATGGATATACCACTCAGAAAACAAGAGACAAAAGGCAAAAAAGAAGAGGAACTGGATGACCTGAAGAAAGGTCTTGAGCAGGTTAAAGAGAAGTTTAAGGTTGAAGGAGTTGTCTCAGGAGCCATAGAATCAACATATCAAAGGGATAGAGTTGACAGAGTAGCTGAAAAAGTAGGCCTCAAAGTTTACACACCTCTATGGCAGTTTAACAGAAAACAGTACATGCACTGGCTTATCAGAGAAGGCTTTAAAGTAAAGATCACAGACGTGGCGGCCAGAGGCCTTGACGAGAGCTGGATAGGCAGGGTTCTTGACGAGGAATCTGTTGAAGAGCTTATAGATCTTGCAGATAAGCACCGTTTCCATCCTGCCGGAGAAGGAGGGGAGTACGAAACCAAGGTTGTAGGATTCCCAGAGGAACTTATCGTCTAAAACTCAGATTATCAACGTAATGACAAAACCTATCAGAATGACTGACGTGATCAAGGCCTGCATAAACATGGAAGACAGAAACCCGATCGCAGAGTAAATACCCCCCTTCTTCGCCTTGGACATATCTCCCGATACAAGATACTCCCTCAGGAAAACTGTTCCAGCAACTGCAATCAGCACTCCTACAGGC
>CAYMJB010000004.1:18786-22441 GCA_964391005.1 uncultured archaeon
AAGATACTCCCTCAGGAAAACTGTTCCAGCAACTGCAATCAGCACTCCTACAGGCCCTCCAAGAAAGACAAAACCTATAATTCCAGCAATTCCTGCCATCAGAGAGGTTTTGTCCGAGGCACCGCCGATCCTGGCGGTGATCGCACCTGAAAACCAGTCAAGAAGCAGACCAAGTATAGAAAGAAACACTGCAATACCTACAAATAAAGTGCCTGGCTGCTGATAACCGGTACTCCACCAGTAGATAACTACGCCAAGACCTGAAAGCAAGGAACCTGGCAAAGCAGGAGTAAAACTACCTATGAAACCAAGTATAAGCAAAAGTAGACAAAGTATCAGCCAAATGTTCATTTTTCAAGCATGTCTAATGTATGAAAGGAGATTTTTTGGTCGGGTCCGGTGGGATTTGAACCCACGACGGCCGGGTATCTTTCAAACTCAACCTGAAGATGTATATTAGCGGCCCTGTTCCGTACGGCCCGCTACAGGCTGTGCACTACTGGTAAAAGCCCGGTGCTCTGCCAGACTGAGCTACGGACCCTTGAAACTGTCAGACCCTGAACCTATTCAGGGCTGACAAACAGCACGTTGTCCCCTCTGACAAATAAACGTCCGTGCTCTGTTGTACTATCCTCACCTTTTACAGTCGCGTTCTGAAGCCAGACATTGAGATGCTTGTCAAATGCCTGTAGCTCTCCTGAGACTGTTGTCTCTTCATCTCCAAACTTCTTCAACTTGATCAATACATTACCTTCCTTTGCGTCATCTAGAACGTCAAACGGACGTTTATTGTCATTTCCCATTGTATATAAACACCTACAGCTTCTAATCACCTCATAACTTATATAAATCATGAGAGGATTGCTCAGCCCTCAAAAACCCGTTTCAGCATCTAAGCATCCGAACAAAACTGGATTCTATTTAAATAAATTCATGACACTAACCTCAAAATATGAGCATCAGACACGACAGGTCGAAGACAAAGAAGACAGGCGGAAAAACAAGAAGATACAGAAAGTCAAGAAAATACGACCTTGGAAGCGAGTTCTCAAGTCCAAGCCTAGGAGAAACCAAGACGGAAAAGAAGGACTCCAGAGGCAACACGGAAAAAAACGTTGTCCGTGAGGAAAGCCATGCAAACATACCTGTCAACGGAGAAGTAAAGAACGTCGAGATAGAGTCAGTTGTAGACAACCCTGCAAACGACAACTACGTGAGAAGATCACTCCTAACAAAAGGAACAATCATTCAGACATCAGAAGGTAAAGCCAGAATCACATCGAGACCTGGTCAAGAAGGAGTAGTAAACGCAGAGCTTGTGGAATAAACGCTCTGCCTTTTCCCTAGTTTGTCTTTATATAGTATAATTAGAAAGAAAAGTGGTTGATTTTTCCGGCCGTTTCTAGCTGACTACCTTCTTCGCAGCGTTAACGATTCTGCTCAGGTAGCTGCTTTTGTTAAAATCTATCGGTATCTGCTGGCCGGCATCGTCAATAAACTCTGACTCAGCCATACCTTACAAGAGGTGGTAAAAGCTTATATTTATGGATTTAATGAAGCCGACAAGTTTATGTCAGATTCTCTTCAGGTTAAGCTGGAGTACGTCCTCATCCTCCAGCTGGTGGTCTTCACCGACCTTCTGCTCCGGAAACTTTGAACTGGATCCGGTTACTCTGGCATGTTTGAACTTCTGTTTCATATCACCTGGTAGTGTTTCAAGCGCGTCCTCAACAGTGCTTCCCTTGTCCAACATCAGAGGCTCATCCTTATCCGGATCCTGATTCTTCTCCTTCATATAAACCCGTATCAGGCCAATTTCCTCAAAGATACGTTGCTTAAGCACATCCAGGTTTTTGCCAGTGTTCGCAGACACCAAGAGATCAAAGCGATCCCTCAACTCTTCTTTCCTGCTTTGGCTTACCTTATCAGATTTATTTGCAACCTCCAGAGACGGAAGATATCTTCTATTATCCATAAGGCCGTCAATAAACCTGTCAATACCCATTTCCTCCCTTATTATGACCTCTGCATTCCCGTAGCCGTTCTGCCTCATAAGGTCTCTAATCGTCTCCTCCTCAATATCGAGATCAACCGTAGATGATATTCCAATACCGCCCCTATCCTTTTTCTCAATCTTCATATTAGGTGGCTTAGAATCAGTTCTCAAACCGGCCTTGTATATCTCGTCCCTTATCTCGTCGTCCCTCAGTTCTTCAGGATCTAGCACCACAAGTATAAGATCTGCGTTTCTCACAACTGAAAGAACCTGTGTACCTCCTCCACGCCCATCGGCAGCACCACCGATAAGACCAGGCACATCCAAAATCTGGATATCAGCTCCCTTATACTTTAAGACACCGGGATTGACCTCAAGAGTAGTAAACTCGTACGCACCTGTATCCACCTCAGCATTTGTCAGCTCATTAAGCAAAGTTGACTTACCTACACTGGGGAAACCAACCAACGCAACAGTAGCATCTCCTGTTTTCTCAACAGCGTATCCAGAGGTCTCTCCAGTACCTTTCTGCTTCTTCTGCTTCTCCTCCTTAAGCTGTGCTATCTGAGACTTTAGGCGACCTCTCTCCTTCTCAGTAGCCTTATTAACAGGTGTCTTCTGCAGCTTCTCCTCAAGCTCCTCAATCCTGTCATCGACACCCATAACCCTGCATCAGAAACTTAAATTAAAAAGAAGTTCCAGTTAGCTCAAAGTCGCGGGTCGACGTCTTTATCCGTCTACCCTTTCTATATCCCCGTCTCTGCTGATGTTCAGTTGCACTCCATCAGCCCATTCTCTTACATAGGCTCCTTCAATCTGGACTTCTGCGCCTTCCTCAATCTCATCAATCTCTTCCTCCCAAAGAGTAAGATCTACTTCACCGGTTTCATCCTCAAACACTACTGTGACTATTCTTTTCTGACCGTATCGAGTTGAGACAGCTCTAGGGGTTGGTAGCTCAGCGATTTCTCCTGTAATCTCGACATCATCTGCCTCCGGATCTAACTCCTCAACTGTGTACTCTGTCATCTTGGATCAACTAAACCTGATATCACTTAGCAATCTTAAAATACTTTCGCCAAACCAGGCTACTTCACAAACCCTCAGCGAGTTGACAGCACTTTAAACACTGCAGACACCACAGAAATATATGGAACTTCCATGGACAAAATACAACAAAATCAAAGAAAGAAAAAACAAGCTCGAGGAAGAACTCAAGGAAGTCAAAGAACAGAGAGACAGATACCAAGAACAGTTCAAATCAGAGAAGGAGAGAAGATCCAAGCTATCCGCACAAAAGCAGGAAGCAGAAGAGGAACTCAACAAACTACAGGACAAGCTTGAAACTGCAAACCTCAGCGAAAAAACCCAAGAAACAGGGAAAATACAGGTCAAGGACATCAAGCTTGGTCTCGAACAGACAAAAAATATTCTAGAGAAACTCTCCACGATAAGCTCCCCTAAGAAAGATCTTGTAACAGTGTATTCAACAGGAGCAGCGGAAGACCTGAAAGACGTTAAAGGGTTCAAAAACACGCTGAGCTCCCAGAAAATATCTCAGATAACATCGGAAAGAACACAGATATTCTTTACAGACGAAAAAGCATTTGACATAACCTTGAGAACAAGACCGTTTTTCACCGACAGCTGGTCACTTGA
>CAYMJB010000005.1:0-21513 GCA_964391005.1 uncultured archaeon
CCTTGGAGGCTCTAGGTAGAGAGAAGACGGATACATCCGCACAGATGATGGAGAAATACTCTAAACCCGTTTATCATTTCCACTCTATTTTTAAATAATATCGGCAATAGTGATCATGCCTTGGTATTCTCCGTTTTGTTTGACAAGTACTGCTGAGTCATCTTTTACTATCTGTTTTATTGATTGTGCAGGTGTATCTGGCCCTACTTCGGAGTAGGCTGGACCCTTATAGTCGGCTATTTTTTCGTCTGGGTTGTGTAAATCCATTAGTATCTCTGTGTTTATTCTGCCGGTATGTTTGCCGTTCTTTTTGACGGGAAGTTGGGAGTAATCATTTTCTTTCATTTTCTTCTTGACTTCAAGTACTGTGTCCTTTGGTGAGGCCCATTCTATCGGTGTTTTCATGACATCATGTGCTGTTTTATAATCTTTTTCGAGTTGTTTCAGAGTTTTCCATAGCTGGTAGGCATTTGTGTGGCTGTAGTTAGTGTCGTTGTTTTCGATTCTGCTTATCTGGGTGACGCTAAGGCCTGTCAGGTCTGAAAGTTTCTGCTGTGTGTTATCGGTTTTCTTTCGTTTTCTTCTGAGAGCATCAGATAGTTTTTCAGATGGAATCATCTATATTTTCATTTGAAGCAAATATTTTTATGAAAGTTTACATATATGACAAGTTAATTAATGTTTACAATGACAGGACTCAATCTGCCATCGAAGCCATACGATGAGGTAAAATCTGAATTCATTAAAGAGAGGATTTCGGAGAGACAGTTCGAATTAGATAGTCACAGAGAGTACATTAATGATCTGATATTTCTTGAAAGAGTGATTCTTGATGAGATAAAACTGAAACAGTGTTCTGGCTTGAAATATAAACAAATCAAGAACAGCCACGAGGAGGAATACCTGAAGATACTGGAGGAGCTGGATGAGGAAAAGTATAGGGAGAAACAGGAAGAGAGAGCAAATAAGGCCCCATCCTATGAGAAAGTTTCATCAGACAAACAGAAAATAGGAGATGCTAAGGAGAATTGGGATACTATTCAGCTATGAATCTTTGGTATAGAAATTATTTTTTATTAGACTTCTATCATCGAATATTCTACTGACAACTCTTCCATAGATATCAAGCTGTCTCTGATACTCCCCATGGTTCTCTTTATTTAAATCTGTCCTCCCGCCTGTCATCTAGAGCTGACATTATCGATGCTTCAGAAGTAAACACGATATCATAAGTCCTGACTTTCTCATATAGTTCACCTATAGAATATTTTTCCTCAACCTTCATAGAAATATACTGTTTTTTAAGTTTATATTTTGAGGTAATTCTAAGGTCGTTTAATTTTTTCATTGCAATAGTAAGATGGGGTAGATCAGATTCTTTGAGACTTAGAAAAGGTCACTTGTTGCCTGAAGAGGCCAGGTAATGGCAAGGATGGTGAAAGAGAACGAACCTGTGAAGAAGGAGAGAATTGTGGATATTGTCAGGGAGCATGATAATCTTGATGAGGACTGTATCACCTGTAATATCCGACTTCTCAGGATGACAGATAACCTGGTTATCGAAGATGATGAGGCCTCTATTGATCAAATTAGATGTGGTGGAAACGGAGTTCATGTATTGGAGAAGTTCAGGCAGTGGAGGGATTCTTGACTACTGTTTCATTTCAAACTTATTGTTGTTGAGGTCCGGTGTTTTTGATGTCATGACATGGTGAGGGAGACCTTGATCCGGAGAGGTTGAGTATGGGAAGAGTTACTCTCCTTGATACGAGTAGAGGGACTGGATTCAGAAAATTGGAGATATGTCAGTGGCTTAAGGCAAACTTCAAAGACTTAAAGAAAATCTTAAACGCTCAAGAAAAAGATTAAACATTTAAGTTTTTATTTAAAGGTGATTTTATGGCGGAAAAATTCGTGGATTTGCTGGGAAAGGAGTATAGAGGCCAGGTGCTGCGTTTTTTGAGGGATAGGCCTGATCAGATGTTTACGATTAATGAGATTGCGGAAAGTGTTGAAGGTTCTTATCCGGCTATTAGAGATTTTCTACGTGAGTTAGAGGATTTGAATCTGGTGAAGATCAGGAAGAAAGGTGGTTCTTACCTGGTAGAGTTTAATCCTGAGTCTCGTTACTTCCATGCTGTTGATGCTATTTTCCAGGTCGAGGTTGATCCCTTGCTCATGGAGGCAGATGAGTTTGTTCATGATATTATGGACGCTGATGGACTGGAAGAGAAAACCGTCAGTGTTGTTTTGTTTGGTAGTGTTGCGAGAGGTACTGCGGATGCTAACTCGGATATCGATCTTTTGTTCGTTGTTGAGGATGGTGTTGATACGGATTACTTCAAGAATTTGATTCTTCAGAAGGCGAAGGGTCGGGATCACGAGATTGTTCCTGTTGTAGAGGCTGAATCCGAGTTTTTGGAAAATCATGGGAAAGAAAAGAGGTTTGAGCAGAACATCGTAAGAGATTCAAAGGTTCTGTACGGTGATTCTTTACGTGAAAAGGTCAATTGAATCTATAATTGAAGCAGAGGCATATGTCAGGGCTGCAGAGCTAAGCCGAGAGAAACTGATGGATAAAGAGAGTAAGGTGTGGAATCCTGTGGTCGTGAACTGTATTATGTCAATGATTAAGTGTAACGATGCTTTGATGCTGGAGAACTTAGGTCACACCAACAAGGATCACTCTACTACTGCTAATGAGCTACAGGAGATGTACGAGGAGAGAATGATTTCGCAGGATTTCAAGTCGAATATTGACTCGGTAAGGGAATGGGTCGTGGATAGGAAGACGGAAATTCAGTACAGGAATGCAAAGGTTTCGATGAGCGATGCGGATAAAGCTTTGAAATCGGCGAAAAGATTTCTAAAGAAAACTAAGGAAGAACTAGAGGTGAATAAGTAGTATAGAAACTACTGAAGGTGGCTTTGAAGCGAAAGCTATTGATTGCCTAGAAGAAGTGGGATGAGAGTGTTGAGGATCATACTTTAGCTGTTCTTGAAGGTGACTTGGAGAGGATGCTGATGCTGATTTGAGCAGGCATAACGTAGATATGAGGAAGACTCATGCCTCAGGGCATATTAGCCAGCCGGAGATCAGGGAGATGATCGAAAGTATTGATCCTCTGAAGCTGTTTACGATTCATACTGAGAAACCTGAGTGGTTCAGAAAGTTTGCATCGGATTCTCCTAATTTAATGCATGGCAGAAAATATTATTTGTAGAGCCTGAGTTTTGGTTCGGGAAATCAGCCTGGAATTTTAGAGGATTACGGCAAAGTTCCAAAACACATAAAAGCATGTTGTCACTATATAGTTAACATGGACCTGTCTCGCCGTGATGTTTTGAAAGGTATCGGAGCCATGGGAGCAGCTGGAGCTACACAAAGAAGTTTGACTCAGGATTCAGCTGACTCAGAGTTCAATATTTTACAGGAAAAGGTAGATGAGCGAAGAAACTATAGAGAGGAAAACAGAGGAGCCACAATTTATCTTGGAAGTGCTGATTCTCTTGATCTAAGTGTTGATGACGGCTACGTTTCTGATATTAAGTTTGAAGATGTTGAGAAAATGCTCGATGAGGGAAAAACTCCCGAAGAAATAGCTAACTCAGACAAGAGGAATCTCAAACGTGAAAAAATACCTGATGCACAGGCAGTTAGAGAACAACAGGAAGAAGTCAAACTAGTATACATATCTGAAGAAGGCAACAATAGACCCCTGGAGTCTTACAGTGAATCGCTAGAGAATGCTTTCAGCCAGCTTGAACCCTCCGTAGATCTAGATGTTTCTGTTGAAAGCGTCAAACCTGATTCTGAGGACTTGCAGTCACTGAATAATGTATCTTCTGATGATATCTATGAAGGTCAAGAGGCTGATCTTGATCTGAAGATAAAATACTCGGAGACAGGTCAAGAGCCTATATTCTTGGTGGAAAATGATATTCTTCCGGATGCTGGGGGATTAGCTGACTATATAACTGACGTGGCTTTTGTTGAGCTGGTCGATAACGAGGCCTACAACCAACATGTTATTAATCACGAGGCAGGTCACTCAATATTGGGATTACCTCATCATTTCCATGAGGACGGTGCTATGAGCTATAATCCACAGGCAGACCAAAACGAAGCCTTTCATCCCAGAAGCAAGATGATGGCAAAAGCTCTTCTTACAGGAGATACGACTTACAGTGTAGAAGATGAGTCAGCTAATGTATTAGTTGATGGAGAGCGTGAAGAAAAGAATTACAAGTTGATTGAAATAGAGTATGAATCGAGGAATCTAGAAAAAGAGGCTGTAACACAAGATTTCTTCAGCCACCTAACCACCTATGCAGAGCAGGTACTTGGGCATGACATGGGTTCCTGGACACCGGAAAACCACGAGCTTGTAGAGGACGGAGATCAGGTTTACGATGTCGCGACATACAGACATACTGACGGATCGGAGATGACACTTAGGGTAGACAACTACATCGAGGAGATGAGTCTAGAAAAATCATCGTGATTAATGAAGCCCCAGATAACATCTGATAACAAGGAACCAGAGTGTAGTGACGGCTGAATAGAGTTTTTGAACCTTTTTCTCAGCATCTTTGACAAGTTTCCTACGCTCCGGGAAAGGTGTTCCAGGATCAAAGGTTATGGCGTAATTGAAGGTTTTGGTCATGGCTTATTACTTTTGATACCTAATTCTAAGTTAATGTCTTCGCAGGATGACGTAGCTGAAGAAGATGAAAAAGATGTTATTGAGTGGAGTAAGGAGATTGAGGATCGTACACTGGCGGTGCTTGAAGGTGACTTAGAGGAGGATCCTAAAGCAGGACTTGACAGAGATGAGTTAGATGGTAGTGAAGGTGTCGCCAAGGCTAATACTGAAAAATATGTGACAGATTTTGATTACGAGTTTGAGTTTGGGGAAGGTACTGTCGAGCTTACTGTTGAACGTGAGGGCGGTTTAAACAATCTCAGCTACTGGAGCGATGATCCTGAGGTTCTGGACAGGTTTGACGAGTTTGTGGCTGAACGTGTGAGAACTGTCGAGCATCAGCCTTTCCTGGAGCCATACAGATTTAAAGACGTTAGCAGCGTCGAGGTTGCTGAGCTTGTCGCCGTATACAAGGATGAGTTTATTGTGAACGGTCCCTTGCCTAGAGGTTCTAACGGACAGCCGAGAATACATATGCAGCGTGTCATGGACCTGAATGATTCAAACGAGTATAAGCATGGAGATGAGGAAGTTGAGAGCCTGAACCCTGGTCACAAAATACCAGGAGACGCAAAATATAATATAGAAGGTCTTGAGAATGGAGACAGGGATGTTGAAGGAGAACTTGAGATCAAGCCACAGAAAAGAGATCTTGGCCTTTACACAGTAGAGTTCAGCGGTTCAGATGTAGATTCACAGGCCTATCTTGTTAACACAGCTCTAAAGGCGGTTGATCCGGGAGAAAGGAATGAATTACCGTTTTGACAGGTTGATGTTACGTGGTGTCCAGAACTTCGTAAATATCATATTGGGAGGTGTCAGGGAGTTCTCCATCCCTCACAAAGTTAGTGTTGTAATTGGGCTCTAGTCTGAACTGTTTAAGTTTGCTGATACGGTCCCTATTTATATACACCAGAAGACCCTCAGAAAGGTCTACATCCGGACTGTTCAGATACTTCTGAAGCTGTTCTATATCATCTTCTGCTGGCGTCGAGTCTATGTTAAGGCTGTTTCTTGTTTTGAACTCGTACACGAACTTGTCTGTAATCAGGTCGACACGACCTGCATGAACCTCCTCCTCAAAATTCATGTCAGGCAGATCATTGAACTCGTCCCTGAGTAATGCATGAATATAGTCACCTGTGTCATCAGGAAAAAGCGGGTCAATCCTCTGCTGGTGTTCTCCCTCTAATCTTTCAAGTCCTTTAGACCAGTCCAGACCCTCAAGATCAGCTCCTTTTTCGTCAGTAATCTAATCTGTTCACCTTTCCATTGATTGATTATCAATTCTGTATGTTGTTTACCACTTCTCTTGTTGTCAGTATAGCTGTTGCGGGATCGTAGTCCTGGTGTTCGACCATGTTCCAGACGGCTGTGTTTTTGATTTCCTGTGTGTCAGTCTCGAAATCTTCCGCATCTCTGGGCTTTATTGACTGATCCATCCATTCGCTTACGTCAAAGTCTTCAAACTCTCCTCCTCTAATGTTTCTGATGTCTTCCCAGGTCTCAGTTCCTAGCCTGTCCTGAATCGGTGTTAAATCTTCTGCGTTGTCATAGCCGCCGTTTCTTGCTCTTACGGCGATTTTGTTGCTGATATCCTTTCTGAACTCTTGGACCTTCTCACCTGGTTCTCCACCTTGTCTGTAGTCCTCGTCATCAAATCCGAAGAACCTCATCTCGTCCTGCTTCAACCGGAACTCATCAGGTTCTTTCGTGTCACCGGTTGAGTCTGTAAACGTGTCTGTACCGCCAGGTTGGAGTGCCTGAACCCTGTCAACGTACTGTTCCAGAGAATCCGTATCCGCCCTGTATTCATGGAAGATTGCATTTAGAACGTCTTCCTCCAGCATACTGTCTACATGTTCCTCTACTTCCTCCAGCCTTTCCTCTACCTCGTCCTTGTCTTTGATTGTGGACTCTGTCTTCAGTCTGTCATGCATATTATCCAGTACATCATATGGCATGACCACGTTACTCAAGTCAATTTCTTCGTCTCCAATTTCAGCCCTTCCTCGGTCAGTGGATTCATCGGTCATGGCCGCCGACAGGACATCTCTGGTAAATGTTGCGTTAATGCTTGTTTCAGCTGTCCCGGAGTCTACGTCTTCTAACTTGAAGTCATCCTTCTCCAGCCTGGTCTCGTATGTATTTCCGTTTTGCTCGTACTCTCTTGTGATGTATCCTTTCTGGTAGAGCTGTACCCTCTCCATAAGGCTTAGAGGGTCAGATGCGTCATCAGGAACTTTTTCAGCGGATTCCTGCCTTAGCTCTGCTTCACCTCCATCAAGTCTTGTGGCTATCTCAAACACTGCCGCTGACTCCAAGGTGTGTGGAGAGTAGGTAACTTCTTCTGTCTCATCCCTGTCATCCATGATCTCCGTCTCCAGAGGCCTTCTTATTACGTCAAGAGCGTCTTCAGGATCCATGTCTTCATCATCTAGAAGATCCCAGTCCTCTCCCATCATCTTTCTGAGCAGTTCTGCCTCTACGGCGTAGTTTGTCAGGTAGTTCATCTCAAACTCCAGTAAACGCCTGTAGACTGACTCAGGAAGTTTTGAGCGGTAGTCCTCTGGATTGGAGATTGCCATTGCCGCTGTGTCAATTGAAAACGCAGAGCCGTTACCATGGAACTTGGTTTTGTTGTCGTCTATCTGGCTCTGGAGATCCTCCAGTATTTGTATGTACTGATCTGCGTCATCCAGAAAAGCTGCTCCTCTGTTACCGCCGGTGAATGCACCGTTGAAGCTCCAGTTCATAGGGTTTGTTGGATCAGAGTTTAGAGGTGGTTCTGCAAACAGCTGCTGGTAAAGTGAATCAAACTCGTCTTCGCTCTTTATCTCTCCTATACCTTCTCCGTCGTCAAACCTGAAGTCTATAACCTTGACGTAGTTCTCCAGGAACTCGTCTATCTTTTCCCTGTCTGTATCAAATTCATCTGAGTACTCCTCAAACCTCTCAAGAAGGTAGGTAGCTACCGGTCCGGTGTTATCAGGTATGTTAACCGGCAGAGGCTTTTCCCTCCTGTCTTGAAGCTCTTCTTCTATCCTTTGACCTGACTCTTCACTAAGCTCTTTGAGCAGTGTTAACGGTTCTGCCTGTAGAGGGCTCTCAATGTAGTCATCCGGCTCACTGTATCTCTGGTCCGGGTTCCCGTATGTTTTCCACATCCCGTCTGTGTGAGGTGTTATCTCGGCAGGATCTCCTATCTTGACAGTATGGATTCTTCCTTCCTCGGTCTGTGAGTACTCTCTGAGACCTTTTTTCAGAACGTCTATCATCTCACTTTTTCCGGTAGCTGTCTCACCCTCAATTATGGGCATTTTGGCGGCGTCTCCTCTGGCAATCCTTCTGAATGAGTCAGTTAGCTCGTTAAGCATCTCTGTATTACCAAAGACAGCGTTCTCACCGTTATTCCATGGATCATCAAAAAACCTGTATCTCTCCTTTCTCTCTCCATCTTCTACAACTGTCCTGGTATCATAGTGGGTGATGGCTTCGTGAACATATTCAGCAGCTGTTCCGAACTCAGCTCTATCAGGGTTTTCAAGGGCAAAATCAACGTAGTCTTGGAACCCCATTTCCTGGCTTTTCGTTTCTGCTACTGTCTCCTCCAGAACACTGTCAAGATCCATTATATTTACTAAACAGTGATTAATTATTATATTGATATCCGGTGTCAGTAAAATTCAACGTAGTTACAGTCAGACTCTCAATAGGTTCTCAGAGGCCTGACTTTACAGGATCCTTTCCTTGTGTCTCCTGTTTCAGCTTCTCCAGGAGTTTTTTGCCAATTTGATGTTGTTCTAGTATCTTATATCTCTTTTCTCCTTCTTTGATTGCCTGTGTGATGTGCTGCTTGTCTGGATATGGTATATACGCGATTAGCTCCAGGTAGTTCTCATATCCTTCAGGTACCTCACCATTTTGTTCCAACTCTTTGAGTTTTTTCTCAAACTCTTTTCTCGCCAGTTCGCCTTTTTCGTTCATCTCTTCGTAGTATTCACGGGCTTTTTTCTCGTATCCTAGGAACTTTCCGACCGCTGATTCCTCAGCACTGTAGAAACCGCCTGACGACTGCTTCAGAATCCTAAATCTCTCTGAGTTCTTGGAGATGAATACGCCAGGATTTTTGATTCCTTCGGTCTCCATCCTGCTGCAGCCGAACTTGTTGCAGAACGCTTCCAAGAAGGCCCTCTGAGTGTCATCTGCTGACATAATTAGTACTCCCGGCTTCTCATCCTCAAGCAGTAGAAGCATTGAGATTGATTGACCGAGATTAAGCACTTCAGGCATCTCTCGGAGAAGATCTTTCTTAGATAGATCTGTAAAATCAGGTCCTATGCCTAGATTATCTTTCAGATTATCAAGCAGGCTCACACATTTTTTATTTGAAAGTTTACTTTTGTCTCTTTTTCCCGATCCGAAGCGGTATAAGGTTTGATGATGTAAGTTTAGGTGGTTCCGTAAATCGGAGCCTTTTCAGTAGTCCTGCAGTTTGTATGTAGGGCGGGTAGGGTCTGGAAGCTCACCCATCGGGTGTAAGCCAGTGTAAGCTGCGTGGAACGCTTCGATCCGCCCTCTGTTTTTCCGCACTAGAGGAATCGACTCAGAACTCTTCATAATTCAAGAGAGTATGTCTATCTACGCTGTAACCGGCTTCCTCCAGTTTGGTGTAGAAGCTATCCTGATCATCTGTTAGATGAGCAAGGCCTGTAAAAACAACTGCGTCATCACCATTATACTCCTGCTCAAAGTTGTTCAACCATGTATCTTCTCTGTCTTGGATATTGTCTCTTTGATATACGTCCTCTTCCATTAACTGTCTTATTTTGGACTGATCAGGTCCTTTATCCCGAAACCTCTGTCTGAAATCTTGGTAGTCAAAGTCTTCCGGTACCTGATCCATACTTTTGAATAGTTTGACAGTCTGCTCTTCCAGCACCTGTCCGTAATGTCCTGGTTCCATGGTATACGCCATGTAGGGTAGGTCAGGACTTGGCATCATTCTCCTGTATACCGAGTTGAACTCTTCTTCACCTGCTTCAGGATCCAGTAACACTGTTGGATCTCTGGTGATCTCTCCTCTGGACATAGCTGTGAGTGTGTCCTCTACATTGTCTTTTGTGTCAAGGAAAACTGATCTGGGTGTGTCTAGGTATACCGGATCAGTCACTGTCTCAGTGGCTTTTGCGGATTCAAATCTACCGTCCTCATTTTCATCTACAGGAACATCCAGACCTGTCTGATTGTTGAGCTTGCGAACATACTTCCGTACAACTTCATTCACGTCCTCGGCTTTATCAGGACCTACACCCTCAACAAACACTTGATCGAAATCCTGTTCTAGAATCCCGTCTGTTCTGGAGTGTATATTAGGGTCATTGTGGTTGGTTCCCACAAGGTTTATAGTGCTCATATCTATACTGAAGACAATTTAATTTAAGTAGCTTACAGTAACAAAAATTGCATAATTGAGTGTTATGGCAAGCACAAACTCGATGTTCAGGGTTGATAAGATGCTTGAACCCGATGAACAAGCTGACTTAATAGCTTTTGCAGGTGTCCTCCTCGAGAAGGATGGTCACCAAGCCAAGCACTACAATTCTCGAAGAGAATTTAGGAAAAATACATCGCGCAAAACAAGACAAAGGCTGATCAGTTATGGCAACGATGCAGAGGAGATTGAGAAACTTGTCATTGAAGATAACGTTGAATTAGGTAATGAAAAGTACGATTACTCTGGAGAAGTATTCGCCTATGCAGTTGACCATCCAGAGAACCTCATAGGTTTTGATGTAATATACGCTAAATGGGATAACCCGGGAGATGCACCTAATAGAATCCATGTCACAAATACAGTAAAAACTGATGCTGAGAACTATTTTGAAAGATCTAGAAGAAAACTCTAGATTTTCTTGGCTATATCCTTCACGTTCAGGTCAGATTAGTGACTTGATTATGTCTACGAGAATCCACTGAAACTATTTGAGTAGAGTATCCAAAATAGATTTGTGGATATTGAGAGCTTTGGTCTGATAACTAGGCGTCACTTTCTAGAATTATTCTCCTTGATGGTGTTCCTGTTCGTCTTGTTGAATCCATTTGATCTGTCCCTAAGCTTGTTTTACTCCAGCGTAACCCCTGAGGTTATCAGAGGACAGGTGCTTAAACTAGGTGTCTATGCACCGCTTGGAATGATTGTCTTAGAAGCCTTACAGATTATAATTGCTCCTGTTCCCCCTGTTACGATGGTAGCCAGCGGATATATCTTTGGTCTGTTACCAGGTACACTGTACACTTTTGTAGGCGTTGTTCTTGGGAGCGGGGTAGCTTTACTGGCCTCGAGAACCTTGGGAAGGCCTGCAGCCGAATCTATTGTTGGCTCCGAGTACTTGGATAGGTTTCAGGACAGACTGGGCAACCACTACTACTTTGTGATCGCTCTCCTTTTTGCCGTACCAGGTTTTCCACACGACGCACTATGCTACATCGCAGGTTTAACCGATCTCGATCTCAGAAAGCTGCTAGTGGTCATATCCCTGGCTAGAATACCCGTGACTGTAGGACTTGTTTTGACAGGCTCCTCAATTGCCTCCTCAAGAATAGAAACTGCCCTACTAGTTCTAGGTCTATTTGGAGTCATAGGATTTGTATCCGCAAGAAATCAGAAGACGCTGGTTAAGCTAGGTAGAAGATTGGAAAACAGAGTTTGACAAAAATTACTGGTCAGCTTCAGAGTATCTACTGAGGCTACTCTGAAGTCTACTTCCAAGTTCATCTATATCATCATACCAATCATAGACTATATCTTCCACGTTTTTCCTTACCTTTCTGCCGTTGTACATTTCTGAAGTAGAATATGCTTGTTCGGTCAGTCTCAGAGCTTCATTGATTTCACGATGTTTAGGATCTTTACTATCTGGTCTCAGCCTCGATAAAATTTCCCATCCTCTTGCCTCGCCCTCCATTCTGTTTATAGGTATATCCTTCTCAGTATATTCCTGGTACTGGTCTACGATAGGTTGAATATATTCTGGGCCATCCCTCCATGTCTCAAATCCTCTCTGGCTATTCAGGTGCTCTATTTTTTCTTCAAACCGGTTGAGAATCTGAGTTTGATCATCAATTTTTGATTCCAATTTATTTTGCACGTCGGATAGCTCTATAATGTAGGAGGGATCAGAGACAGTATTGAGATATGTTTCAATATTTCCAATCCATGCGTAGTCTCTAAGCCCTGATACCCGGAGAAACTTGTCTTTTAGGTGACTTTCTGCTTTTTGCAGGGATTGCCCTTCTATCTTCTTGATTGCGCTGAACTCAGTATCCGAATCAAGTATTCTGTTATATTGATCTACGTGTATCGCCTCATGCTGTATTATAGGCTTAGTCTCTCGCATAACAAATACTGTATCTGTGACAGGATCTGTCCATCCTTCACCTGTTGGTGATTTACCTAATACCATTCTTGATGGCTCAACAGGCTCGTAGCCACGTTTTTCTAGGTTATGAAGAGCTAGTTCTGCTTCAACACCGTTTTTGTTTTCAGGTTTTATGTCCATAGGCGGTAATTATGTCTAAAGAGATATCTGTTACTCTTATATCACTACAAGTTTTCACAGATGGCAGGTAGGGATATCCCGAAGCTCAGTTTCTTTCAGATTCTATCGCCTCCAAGGTTTTCACCATTCTTGCCGTCTCCTCCACGTCGTGAACTCTTAGATAGTCTGCTCCACGCATTACTCCTATCTGGTTGGCGGCCACGCTTGGTATGAGCCTCTTCTCCTGTGGATAATCTTTTAATTCGCTGAAAAAGGACTTCCTTGAACATCCAAGCATGACATCACATCCAAGCTCTTGAAATGAGTCCAGGTTAGCGATCAACCTAGCATCCTGCTCTGGGGTCTTGCCAAAACCTATTCCTGGATCAACAATCAGTTTTTCCCTATCTACTCCGGCCTCTTCAGCTGCCTTAATCCTGCCTTCTAGGTTCTCCTTTGCTTCAGAAACCACCTCATCCGTGTACTTGAAAGACGATCTATCCACCGGCACTGAGTCCGAATCCATTAGTATAGCTTTACACTCATGTTTTGCTACGAGATCCCTCATCTTCTTTTTCTCTAGTGCAGTTACGTCGTTCAAAATATCAGCTCCTTCCTCAAGACATGCTTCAGCCACAAGTGGTTTTCTGGTGTCAACTGAAACCTTGATTCCCTGATTTTTGAGCCTCTTTACAACCGGCAGGACCCTGTTCTTCTCCTCTTCAGGCGTAACAGGATCGACACCCGGCTTTGTTGACTCGCCTCCTACATCTATTATATCGGCGCCGTTTTCAATCATTTCCAGAGCCTTTTCAACCGCTTTATCCTCTTCATTGTGTTTTCCGCCGTCATAGAATGAGTTAGGTGTCACGTTCAGTACACCGACTATTTTCGCGTCTTTCATATTCACTTGGTAGAAGACTATATTTTTAGCAGTCAGGAACAAGTGATTCTCCGTGAAGTTTGAAGACTGGGAATCGTTCTACAGTAGAATCATCAATGATTTCAGGCAGGAAGGTTTTGATCGAAGCGAAGATAGAGAAGCTGAAGGAAAGCTGATGTCGCTACTAGATTGCAGGTCTTCGAAAGACAGGCTCAGAGATCTATTTGGAGGTGAAAAAGTTGTGGTTGTAGGAAACAATCCGGGGCTAGAGAAGGAGTTCAATCAGGATTTTGAGGGAATAGTCGCTGCAGCTGATGCAGCTTCACTGAGGCTGGCCAATTTAGTGATAATACTGTCATAATTGGCAGTCTTAGAGTTGTTTGGTTTTTGGTTTGAACTTTGGATTAAAGGCTGTTTGTCGAAGTTTAACTGGGAATCTAGCGGGTTGTTTTCCTCGCGCCCGCGCGTCGGGGGAGCCAGGGTATGTGCCCCTGTTTGCACCTCAAACATGTTTGAACAGTTTGAACCTGTTTGAACTACAAACTATGTAACTCATTATCTAGGAATGTCTCCTAGAGCAGTTCATAGATAGTTTCAATCATTCAAATGTCATACCGACATCAGGGTCAAAGCTCGGCTACGGAGCAGAAGACTTTGGAGGTTTCACCGACTGTGATAGAACAGCTTTCATAGCGGACCACTTCGGAGCCTCAGAAATTAGTCTTGCAGGCTTTAAGTTTGAAGATAATACTGTAGGTAAGATTAAGTCCAGAAAGCTTGGCTGGGCCAAAAGACTGCTTGAGGCGCTGGAGACTAGATGTCAAGAAAAGATAATCAAATGACAGATCCTCTGCATTCAATTATGCTCTAGTCACCAGATCCTGCATAGGTAGGAGAAGGGTTCGAAGCATTGTCTACCTCAAGATCGGTTTTTGGGTTATCTTGTATGTCTTGGAGTACTTGTCTCAGATCATTCTCTGATGTTCTTAGAACGATCTGGCTATCTCGGTCAGGTACTTTACCGTTCTTTGTGTTTCCATTCTGCAGATTTGATACTATGACAAATGCCATGACAGCTGCCATCATGATGTAGAGAGGTATTATCTGGTATCCTACTGCTTCAACAGTACTTTGCTTCATGTCCAGCCTTTGGAGGCTTTCGGCGGTTCCACTGCATTCTGCGGAAACACTTGCTACCGCCATTGCTGTTCTTGGATCACCCTGGTCCATTACGTTAAGCTCTGTATCACATCCTGCCTTATTGAACAGGTACATGTGTGTGTACTCGTGTAGACCGACGGCGGAGACAGCCACAATCAGTACAAAGCCTACTACAAATACTAGGTCTGCAGTAGAGTTTTTCATTTCAATTTCGACTCTCGAATGCGGTGGTTCAGATTTTCTTGACTCATGTTCTGATAAACAGGTAACAACTTTTTTATTATGTTTGAATAACAACAAGATCTGGATGACATATCTTCAGCTATAGGGTGCTACTTCAAACACCTGACAAATCCTTTTTGTGCAGAGCCGTTCAATTAGTTCAAAAATGGAAGCGGTATCTCAGGAGAAAATGAGGGAGATAAAGGAGACAGTAACACAAAAGTACGGGATTCCAAGAGACGTGATGATTGAGCAGGCAGGTTTCCAAGTAGCCAGCCTAGTCAGGAAAAAATTCTCTGAAGGTCTGAAGATTGCCGTGATCTGTGGTAGAGATGAAAACGGTGCCTCAGGGTTTGTGGCGGCGCGAAGACTCCTTTCTTGGGGCTATAACATCGAAGTATACACACCATTTAACAGAGAAAGGCTTTCACAAACCGCGCATACAAAGCTCCAGAACCTGGAGGATATGAACCAAGAAGTGAAGATGATGGACTTTCCTACGGCAAATGCGTATGTTGATGCACTAACTCATCACTCTGAAAATTCTCTGGCCGGAGACGTGGCTGAAGCCGTCGAAAAAATGGAGAAATGGTCTGCTGATACAGTCTCGGTGGATGCACCTTCAGGCATAAACGCTGATACTGGAGAAGGACACAACCCATGTGTGAGACCTGACTATACGGTTACGTTAGGTCTTCCCAAAAAAGGTCTTAGCAGGGAGAACTCAGGTAAATTAT
Organism: uncultured archaeon; assembly: GCA_964391005.1. Taxonomy (GTDB): domain Archaea; phylum Nanohalarchaeota; class Nanosalinia; order Nanosalinales; family Nanosalinaceae; genus Nanosalina. Next base: position 15,251 of record CAYMJB010000005.1, read on the forward strand.
TTCTTGCCGACACAGGAATACCAATATACGCCGTGGAGGAAAACAATGTCGACGCACCAGACTTCAAATCAAGTTCACTGATCGATATATCAAACTAGCCTCGGCCCTATTTACAACCTGAACGTTGATCAATGTAAGGTTCAGATTAGTCCTTCCAGGAAGAACGAAGCCAGTAGCTGGAGCCCTAGACCGAAGAAGAGTAATCCAGCACCTAAAGCCTCCTTCATGTACTTTCGCCTCATGTCGTAGTACTCTGCCTTGGTTTCTGGTGACCTGCTCATGGGCAATGTTTTCTTAGGGGTAAGCTCTTCATCCTTGGTGTCCTCCAGATTCTCCGGATCCATCCGTATTAGATTAGCAAGATTTGAGATAGGTCTGTCGGTCACGATGGAAGTAATTGTTACGGTTATGACACCGGAGAGCTCCATAGCAACACCTAGGGAATTTGCAATAGCCCATAATCCAGCCATGTGTAAAAGTTGTTAATTTATTCCAGTTAAATCAACCGGACTTTAGAGGTTGAATAATGGAGCAGGTCGCTGGCAAACCTATGTTTGGAAAAGCCTTTCTCAAGTTTCAGGCTGAACCAGCAGACCTCACAATTTTGGATAAGCCTGTATATTTAGTTGCAGGTGTAGTGTTTCCCGGACTGAGTGACCGGATACTGCTGCATGTACAGCTGTATCGACCCTCTCATATCCGAGATCGAGTTTATCTCAATCCCCTCCATCTTAGATTTTCCCCCATGTCTTGGTTATTGATCCAGGTCAAATTTAAAAGGTTTGACCTGGAACTGAAGTGCTTCAGAAGACCTCTGTCGGCGATTTGGTGGACTTTGGACGGCTCTAGACAGAACTAGCCTGCTTAGAGACAATCTGTTACCGGTGATTATTTTATATTCTGCAGGACACCTATGGATTATTACCTGACCATGAACTCTTTGCCATTTCAAGTCAAGCTTAACGCAACAACAGGAGGCAACAGCAGAGAGTACAGCTTCAGATCCACACATGGTATTAATTCAGCTGAGACTGTCAGACCTGAAGAGGTTCTACTCCTGAAAGGTACAGACTTAGAGTCTACTTCCGCAGTATTGAACGTGGACTCAAGGATAGGTGCTGTAGGTTGTGTTCTCGGAGATGAGGTAAGCGCAGGACGGCTTATGATGACCGAATCACGTGCTCGCCAGAGCCTTGTATCAGAGTTTAACAGGAGGAAAAACAGCGTTGAAAATGCTGAGGTCATGTTGACAAGCGACCTGAAAGACGACCTACTGAGAAAGTATGATGTAGCTACGTACGTCCCCAGAGTGTCTGATCCTGATCACGTGGTTAGGCAGAAGATCTTTGAGATTTCAGAGGTGCTTCGTGATAACTCACAGCTCTATATTGCATCGGATAAAAATACGATCAGTAAGTTTCAAGGATTTCTAGAGCAGTTTGGAAATGTAAAGGAAAGGGTTCAGGGCGATTACAGGTTACTGGAAGTTGATGATCCCGGAAGTCCGAGAGACGACGGCTTTCTGCAGACCAAGATGGTAAGTCACTCCATGAAAGGTGTAGAGGCCGAGTTTAAGGTTATAGAAGGGTTTTTCTCAGCCAGACAGATGAACGCCGTGGAAATGCTGGGCAGAGAGTTAGAATCCGATGAAGATAACAACGTTCTGGATCTATCAAGCGGTTTTGGCGGAGCAGGCATTTTTGCATCCCTACTTGAGGATGTAAACCCTGTTTTCGTCGACAGAAATGATTACATGAAAGATCTGGTATCTGAAAACTGCCGAAAAAATAATGTTGAAGACTACGATGTATACACTGAGGACGGAGCTGAAAACTTTGATACAGCATCATTTGATTTGATACTTCACCGTGTTATGCCCGATGACGATGAAAAGGTGGTCCAGGATGATCTTGAGAACTGTAGAAGAATCCTTAGATCAGATGGGGAAGTCCTTGTCTGTCATAAGAGAGATTCTAAAGTCCCGAGCTATCTCAAGAAGATTTTTGATGATGTAGAAGTGAAGAGAAGAGAAGTCAATTATCAGGTTTCGGCATGTGTGAAGTAAGTATTTTTATCCGGTGATTTCAAACCTTTCAGACGTTGATATCCGGAAATATTTATTAAGGCTGCACAATGTAATTCTGTTATGGCAGAAGACATTGATTATGAAGAGGTTCTTGACGGAACCGTTGACGAGGTCAAGGAAGCTATAGACGACCTCGACGATGCAGATTATGAGGAACTGCTTGACACCGAAGAGAACGGAGACGACCGTAAAACTGTAAAAGATTACATAAGGTCGTCAATGGACTCTGAAGAAGAGGATGAAGCCGAAGCTGTTGAGGAAACTAGTGAAGAAGAGGAAGAAATTGTAGAGGATATTGAAGAGGAAACCCAAGGAGGGTTTCTTGGCTCGTTCTCAAGAGAAGCCGTCATGGCTGGCGGCCTAGCAGTAGGAGTTCTTATAGGAATTGTCGCATCTTCTTACATGATGCCAGCTGGAGGCGGTGGCGCAAGCCCTGCATCCGTAAAGGAGGACGTAAGAGTCATCCTGACAGGCGGACAACCTGTCAACGGCACAGTTGACATTTCAGACCCTGTAAGAAGGCACGGCATGTACTTCCTGAATGCAACTGTAACTCGTGAAACAGCCAATCAGACAAGGACGCAGACACAGGGAGTGTACGTAACCCTTGACGGGGAGAAGCTGATTCCTGTAAGGGAGCAGCTAGGAAGAACTCTGATGCCTATTGACGTCGAGTCTACCTTGAGTCAGATAGAAGCTCAAAGCCAGACAGACAGTCAGCCATCAACCGGTCAGACACCTGAATCAGGACAGTCATCAGACACTAGTCAAGAGACACAGACCGAACAGGAAACACAGTCAGGTCAGACATCGGAAGACGGTTCACAGGAACAGTCAACAGACGGCTCAATGGGCTACTAAGCTCAAGCAGGCTTCCGTCTCAGGAACTGCATTTTTCAATTACTTTTCTTTTTCTCATCTTCACACACAAAACATCAAAAGAATTCTATTGACAAAGTTCTACTATGACTGATATAGGTATTATAGGCGGAGGCGTGGCAGGCCTTCAGGCAGCTGTATTTACTGCAAAAGCAGGTGAAAACACAGTAGTATTTGACTCAGGTGAATCCCTGGTTCTCAACACCTCAAACATTCAGAACCTGATTACTCATGACTCTATAGCCGGACAGGAGGTAATAGACATGGGGCAGGAAAAGCTGGAGCAGTTTGGAGGAGAAATCAAGGACGAAGAAGTACAGGAACTGTCAAGAGGTGAAGAGAATCTAAAGGTTGAAACCAGCGAAGAGACTTATACTTTTGACTACGTGGTTATTGCTTCTGCAGGTAAACATGACTATATTGAACTAGATCTGGATTATGAAGACGGTGTAGAAGGAATGTACATGATGGATCAACATATCAAGACGGATGACTCTAACAAAGCGGCCGAAAGAGTATATGCTGCAGGCCTGGCAAACTCCTGGGAGTACCAGACCTCAACAGCAATAGGTGACGGAGCCAAAGCAGCAGTAAACCTCCTAAGTGAGGTTTATGGAGAACCTTACAGCGACCACAGCACCTAAAAGTAATTTCTTCTTGTAGCTTCAGGACAGCAATCGAACACCTAGCCGTCTATAATTTCTTTTATTTTCTCCGCAGCCTCAGCCAGTCGTGGACCCGGACGATTCAGAAGTGAATCATCTACAGTGTAGATATTCTGGTTTTTTACAGCGCTTATTGTTCGCCACTCACTTCTACTCTGTATTATTTCTGTGGCATCTAGATTTTCTCCGGAACCACAGATATGAAATATGATATGCTGAGGATCAAACTCCTCTAATTCATCTAAATTGATCTCCTGGCTTCTCCCTCCCATAATCGGGTACTGTCCGTCTAAAGCACGTATCAGATCCGGTATCCAGTTACCGGAGACCATGGGCGGATCCATCCACTCCTCACAGTATATCCGAGGATTGCCCTCAAGTTCAACAGCCTCAATCCTGTTTTTCATGTCCCAGACAAGTTTCTGAGCTGCTTCCCCTTTCCCTATCCTCTCACCTATCTCGACTATGCTCTCATAGACCTCTTCTAAGTTGTGTGGCTTGACCTGTAGTACAGGATAGCCTTGACCTTCAATTTCTCCAACAGCCTCGTCTTGGAGGTCATCTGACGCCAGAACTAGATCAGCGTCAAACTCGTGTATCCTAGAAATCTTGGGATTAGTCCATCCTCCAATGCTGGGCTTTCTTGCTGCCTCTGCCGGACAATCACATAGCGATGTTGTGGCTACGATATCATCTTCGGCACCTAGCTTATACAGTATCTCTGTGTTGGAAGGAGCCAGAGAAATAATTTCCATAGTCTATAATCTAGTCGTAATTTTTTAGATCTATATCACTACTTGTCAGAAAGGGTTTTAGCATTTCTGTTATATATTGATTTTATGAAATGTCCTAGAGAAATTAAAGACCTGCTTAAAGTTTTGTACAATCTTTCTCCATCTGAAACAGAGGTTATGTATTATCTGTGTGATAATGAGGCGAGAGCATCTGATATAGGTGAAGAGCTTGGGAAAGATCGCTCCACGGTTCAGAGGTATCTGTCAAAGCTCAGATCTGCGGGTTTGGTAGAGCGTGAAAGCGTGGTGAAGGAGGGAAAAAAAGGAAGATTCTACGTTTACACTGTAAGAGACAAAGAGGAGTTAAAACAGAAGATAGAGAATAGGCTAGACGCTTGGAAAGACGAGAAGCTAAGGGTATTGGAAGAAATCTAATTAGAGGTTCTAAGTGTAGGTTTACTGTTTGGGTCAGTTTTGCCAAGACAGGAAGTGTATAAAAGTTGGGTGTTAATACACAGACTATGACAGATGAAACAAGTACGGATAAGGAGCGTGAACAGGAGCAGTCAGATTCAGAAAAACCTGACATCAAAGTTTATACAACACCTTCGTGCCCCTACTGCCACAAACTGAAAAACTGGCTCGATGAAAATGGATACGTGTACTCGGAATACGATGTTTCAAGCAACAGAGAGAAGGCCAAAGAAATGTATGAGAGAACCGGTGAAAAAGGCGTACCACAGACATTCATAGATGGGAACGAGATAATAGGGTTCAAACCATCAAGAATAGAGCAAGCCATAGAAGGCCAGTAGGCTATCAGCAAAACACCGGCAAATAGGATTTCAAAAGACTTTAGCCATTTGATATACACATGCAAGTAATCGAGAAAGGAGGAGAAAACCCTGATCTTGTGGTTGTAGGATCTGTTCACGGTGACGAACCATCGGGCAAAAAAGCCATCAAAAGACTGCTAGACAAAAATCCTGAGTTTCAGAAGCCGGTGAAGTTCGTAGTCGCAAACGAGAAGGCGCTTAGCCACGGGACTAGGTACGTAGACAAAGACCTGAATAGCTCCTTTCCAGGGAACTCGGAATCAGATAAACATGAGGAAGAGCTCGCCCACAAGATCTCAGAACATGTAGAGGATAAAACTGTTTTGGATCTTCACTCGACAAGATCGACTGAAAAGCCGTTTGCTAACATTAAAAACCTTGAAGAGAAGACTAAGGATCTTGTCAGGTCTACAGGCGTCGAGAACTCAACCTGTTTTGAAGAGGAATCAGGGGTTCTCATAGAGATGGGCTCTCCAGGAATTCTTGTCGAGACCGGCCCTCAAGGAACTGAGGAAGCCGCAGACAAATCACTTAACGTACTTGAGAACTTTCTAGCATGTGAAGGATATATTGACGGAGACTGCACCAGAAGTAATCCAGACTTCTTTAGACACTTTGATACAGTCTACGGTGACTGGAAGTTCAAGGCATCCAACTACAGGAAAGTAGAGAAGGGACAGGTCTACGCAACACGAGGAGAGGATAAGTTGAAAGCCCAAGAAGATTTCTATCCTGTACTGATGTCTACAGACGGGTATGAAGGAAAACTAGGCTATAAAGCCAAGAAGGTATCGTAGAATCTGAGAAATAGAAGTGTATCAGGCCTATATCTCACAGAGTTCCGGGTCTCCTGTTCTCAGTATAAGAACGCCAAGCATAAGAACACCGGTCAACCTCAGCAGGTCACCCTGAAAAGGAAGGGAAGCTAATACACCTCCTAGCCCAAGTATGGAAAGAACTCCTACCCCGCAAGAGGCACATCCGCCAGCGACAAAGCCCGGGATGCTGCCCAGAGTGTCTTTACTGACTTTTCCTCTTCTGAGCTGTGTCAATGTGTTGGTGA
>CAYMJB010000006.1:0-1067 GCA_964391005.1 uncultured archaeon
TGGTGGAGTAGTTGAGAGAACAAACCAGTCAGAAGAACCATCATAAGTTTGACGTATTTCCACTCGCTGATCTGTTATACCTCGTATTTCTTGAATGCTTCTGCCACCAGCATTGGGAATACTAGTGTTGCCTCTGCTTCTATCTGTGTGTAGTTATCTGTTTCCTCTTTGATCTTTCCCCATGAGACTGCTTCCTTTGGAGGTGCTCCACTGAGGCTGCCATCTCCTTCCATTCCTGTGGAGATGTAGACAGCGTAGTCGGTGCCGCCTCTAAACAGGTTTGACATGATCGCTTGGTGCTTGGGCACGCCGTCACCCACCGCTATGATTGCGGTCTTTTCAGCCTCTATCGCCTCGTTGATTAGGCTGTCCCAGTCGTCTAGGATCTCGATCCCTATTTCTTCATCCTGTTCTTGACGGTAGTAGAACATGAAGTCTCCGATTTCTGCGTCAATCATTGCCGGGCAGTAAACGCTGATATCGTTTTGGTATGCGTGGTAGATGAATGAATCTGATTCGTCCAGATCTTCGTCTTTCTCGACCGCTTCTCCGAGCTCATAAGCTAGATCGGATGGTGTTCGAATCTTCTGATCCGAAAAGAAGTTCTGGAAAAAGCCGTCGTTTAGCCAGGATTCCAGCCAGACATAGTGATCGGATTCCACGTAGATGTTTCCAAGACGGTTTACACCTTCCTCCCTGAGCTTTGCCTCGTCGGCCTTCCATTCACCCATCTGAAACTCTCCTTTTGTCTTGATAACATCCTCTGTATGCGAGCCTGCGGAGGTAATCATAACGTCTACATAGTCTTGACGGGCGAGATATGCAACTACTTCCCTAAGGCCTGATGAAATTATGTTTGAAGTGAAAGTTAGGAAAATTTTTGCGTTTTCATCCCTCATCTCCTTGACAAGTTCGATCGCCTCTTTCAGGTGTGTTGCTTGGAAACCTGTCGTTGAGTATTTCTCCAGCATTTCCGTCATGTCGAAGTCGCCGCGGAAATCATATCCTTCAACATCTTCCCCTGTATACTTCTTCTTGGTTCCAGGTATTACATGTTCTCTTGTATC
>CAYMJB010000006.1:1167-18114 GCA_964391005.1 uncultured archaeon
TAAGCAACTATTATATGGTCTACTACGATAATGGAGTAGAGTTGGACAAGGGTGATGCTCTTCTCTTCCCAGATGTAGACATGGTTATGGACGTTCTGCCGGGTAAGACCTATCAAGAGTTTAAAATCAACGAAACTTATGATCCCGAAACACCTGAGGAAATCCTAGACGAGCTTAGAATCTACGCTAATGATGTAATAACTTACGAGAAGAATCCTGATTATGGTAGCCGATTAGAATCAGAAACACCAAACCTTAATATGTCGGACTTGCTGGAAAACGGTATAGTTGGATCTTGTCTGGAGAGGGCTTTTCTACTTCAAGGTCTTTACAGGGCTGCAGAAGACGATCCAGAGAACGAACTAAACGACTTCAGCCCTAGATTACACAAGGGAAAAGTTGATCTTGATGATGAGATTGCAGGCCATGCGTGGAACTCTGTACTAGTTGATGGAGACAGATTTATCTCCGATCCTATGAACCGTGTCTCAGGGCTGCAAGAAGTTGAGAACCCGGATTTTGATTATTTTCAGGAAACGCTAATGTGTAGGTAGAGAACGGAAATGACTATTAAATCTAACATATCTATGTTAGTACACACAGGCCGAGTAGCTCAGCCTGGGAGAGCGCTTGACTGAAGATCAAGTTGTCCCCGGTTCAAATCCGGGCTCGGCCAATGCCAGAGGACGTTTTTGATATCCTCGAGGAAGAACTTAGGAGAGTGAATCCGGGCAGAAGTCAACAGATTGCTGATGGAGAAAATATCAAAGAAACTTACCACATACCTGAGCATAGTTCAGATATAATTGTCTACGATTATGACTCGGACATAATCCCAGGTATTGTAGATGAGTATCATCCTTTTAGACCATCGAAGGAATATCTAATAGAAGAGAAGTCTGAGTATAGATCAGTTTACTTCGAAGCTTCTGAATCAGAGCTTGAAAACCTGGAAGACGAAATACAGGGTCTTCTAATGGAATAAAGTCTGCACAAGAAGTTCAGCTGTCGCTTTTTGCTTACCACGGATCATGTTCGTAGCCGTGTTCTTCAGCTCTTTCAATCATGTCTTCCTCATCGACTTCTTGTACCGGCGCCATCTGCCATTCCTTGAAATCGTCTTTCATGTTCTTAATTGCCTCTGCCTCTTCTTGGCTCATAACCGATATGTTTGCGGTTTCATCGTCGTAGATTTCTGCTATCCAGTAGTTGTTTTCCTCCCCCATAAGCTTCTCAATCCTCTGTCAAACTGTTGACATCTGAGTTTTTATTAGTTATATTCAATCAGAAAATTTCCTTAATAATGCTTTTCCGAGGCAGGTCCACTCTAAAGTCTATCTACGGCTCAATACAGGCATGTAAGGCTATGATCCGTACTGGATGCTGTCCATCCATGATACCACAACTGTGTGTGGTAGAGTCAGTACTGAGATAAACGCGAGATAGAGGGCTAGAAGGCTGCTCTGAATTGCTGTATCCATGAAGAATGCTGCTATTGCAAGCATCAATATTGAGATCAACGTAAGAGGTAACGTGTTCTTTGTCATATCCCATACATATCTTCTTAGATTCTTGGCAGATATCGCTTGTCTTGAGTCGCCTGGAAGAAGACTTAACCTTGTAAGATGTCTTAATGAGTGCCAGAGGCAAAAGTAGATTCCGACCGCAAATATCGGTGGTAATGCGACGAAGAACGCTACAAGCACTATTATCTCGGACAGGCCGTAGATCGGCAGACGATCGTTCTTCGCGTATATGTATATTGACATTGAAGCAGATAGGATAGCTATTGCGGATATTATTGCTGCTTTGATCTGCCACGAGTATAGTATTGAGTAGCTTGCTGTGTTCGAGGCAAAGAGAGCTTCCATTGACCTCATGAAATTTATGTATAGGTCAGGATGAAATGCTAGAGGTACGAACATCGGTATTCCTCCTCTTATTGTAGCTGAAATAAGTGCAGGAAATTTTTCTCTGTACTCTTCTCCTGAATGAAACTTTCTCATGGCGTAGAGATCGCCTTGACCCCAGTGTATCCATGTCAATAGTATGAAGAATCCGGTGGACAGTAGAGGCAAGAAAAGCCATGAAACTGTATAGATTCCTCCGATAACAAGGTAGAGGAGTGAAACAGCTACAATACCTTTTTTCTCTGACATGGTTGACAGTTTTGACGGTACTAAGTGATCCATAGCTCCGTGTGGGAGCCCTAAGAGGATTAGGCTGGCTACAAAAGGTATTGCCTGCATACTGTAGGACATTTCACTGATTAAAGGAGAGATCAGGGTTAGAAGTCCGAGTGCGGCCGGCCCTGCCAGCATGCTGTATTTCTTGAATACCTGGATATTTTCGTCTTCAGTCATTTTAGGGCGTCTTTAATGCGTTTTGAGGCTCCGGATTTAACTGTCCACACGTAGAGAATCACTCCTTGTACAACCATGGTTGAGGTTGTTAGGAAGAAGATTGCTTCCTCTATAGGCAGTCCTAGTATGTTTACTCCAAGACTGGTCTTGGCCTGAATCGTCCACAGACCTGTGTTGATGGCTATAGAGTCGACTGCGGACAGATAAACCACAGGAATCAGTATAGCCTGTATTAGTTTCTTGCCGTTTTTCACCAGTACATCTGCGCCGTATATCCACTGTAGCGAAATTACAGGACATGCCCATCCGAGGATAGCCCCTAGGTAGAAAAGGTTTTGAGGGCCGAAAAACGCCATCCAGGTGCCGATAATCGATGCGAGAATAAACGGTATTGCGAGCCAGTATCTTTTGAGTACACGTGAGTTGACTTCGGCGTCAAACCCTGAGTAGAGAGTGTAAAGTGATACTCCTATTGTCTGAAGTATGAAGAAAAGGTATTCTCCGAGAGGTATTCCAAACAAACTGGCTATTACAACGTCTTCTCCGTAGAACCATATTCCTTTTGATATCAGTAGTGCGTCCCAGGGCGTGGTGTACAGGACTGCCAGGGTTACCATGATTCCTGTTGCCGTCCAGAAGTGTTTTGACGTGTCTCGGCTTAGGGCTAGCCCTGCGAAGGCTGTGATCGGTGGTAAGATAAGCAGTAGGTGAAAGACCAGATACTTCATGTTGGATACTGTAAAGTGAATGTTTTTGACCATTAAAGCTTTGGAACCGGGTTTTACAGGAAAAACTTATAATTCAGTAACTAGAGGGGTTATAATACATGGTATACGAAGCTATTACAGCTGGAGGATTTGGAAGCCAGCCCTTTATCTTGGGGTATATTATTACCGCCATGATTTCGGGGCTGCTGTTCTTGTATCTGCCAAGGAAGCTTGACGTACCGCAGAAGTTCGGTATCATCCACTTCTTCATAGTGGTCTGGTCCGGACTAATGTATACGAACTTCCTGAACCAGTCGTTCCTAAGCGACTATGCATGGTACATGGACTGGATGGTTTCCACTCCGCTGATACTCTTGGCTCTCGGCCTGACGGCCTTCCACGGAGCAGACACGAAGCGTTATGACCTGCTTGGAGCTCTACTAGGCGCCGAGTTTACACTCGTCGTTACAGGGCTGCTTGCGCAGGCACAGGGAAGCATCACACCGTATTACGTTGGTGTATTGCTTCTTCTAGGTGTAGTGTATCTGCTTGCGAAGCCGTTCAGGGAGATCGCAGAGGAATCTTCAGATGGACTGGCTAGAGCTTACAAGCTTCTAGCAGGGTATATAGGAATCTTCTTCCTGTCTTACCCAACAGTCTGGTACATCTCTGGAATCGACGCTCTGCCCGGCGGTCTAAACGTTTTGGACCCTACGCAGACTTCGATTGCACTGGTAGTCCTGCCGTTCTTCTGTAAGCAGGTCTACGGATTCCTGGATATGTACCTGATTCACAAGGCCGAGTAGAAAACCCCGCCTATTTTTCTCTTTCTTTTATAATCTTCAGGAGGATTCACAGGTTTCAGCCTTTGTAATCTATCTTTGAGAGCGAGTCAGCTTGTCTTACCTGTGAAAGACTTGTATATCGAGCTCCTCTGACACCGGACTGATCGTTTTCCACTCTTGATATCTTTTCGGGATTCTCTACATGAAGCAGTTTAAGTTTGCTGTAGTCCTGTCTAATTAGTTGATCTATACTTGGTCTTGGGTTGTCTGTGATTTCCTGATCTCTGATATGTGCTATGTGAGTGATTGCTGAGATGGGTGCTTTTCTGTACGCCGCTATGTAGGAGAAATCGTTTGAGGCTCGAGTATATCTTTCTGGAACAGGGTAAACCCGGTCCTCTAGAAAGGTGTCGAATGTTTCCTCCCTCATTGCAACGACACATGCCTTGTTCATAGCTATAAAGAAATTATGGGCAGGAATCTTATTTCCTGCCGGTTTATTCTGTTTTGTAAACTCTTTTTCCGTACTTGGATGACAGTGCTTTTCTTACACCTGTCTCCAGTATGAAGAATACTGCCAGTGATGCTGCTATTGTACCCCAGTTTTGCAGTGAAAGAGGTGTTACTCCAAACATGTTGGAGATTGGTGTGTATACTATGGTGAAGTGTGCTATGGTTGACAGTGTCATGGCACCTGTTAGGTACTTGTTTTTCAGGAAGCTTAGTTCGTAGTCTCCTCTTATTACGTAGAATATCAGCATTTCGAAGAATGCTAGTGCCATGAATAGCATTGTCTGAGCCATGACAAAGTTGTCAATGTTCAGGAAGAATATTGGGAGCTGTGTGAGAGCTGCTAGCGGCCCGGTGATAGCTATCAAGCCTAGTATCTTCCTGTCTAAAACAGGTTCATCGGCTCCTCTGGGTGGCCGGTCCATTATTCCTTCAACTTTCGGGTCTTTGGTTAAGGCTACTGCAGGTGGTCCGTCGCTGGCAAAGTTAACCCACAGTATCTGTATTGCTGTCAGAACAACGGCATCTGATCCTGAGAACTCTCCTGGGAACAGGAATGCCCCGATTAACGTACCTAGGAATACAAACATTACCTCTCCTGAGTTGGTTGTAAGTATCTGGTTGGATGTCTTGCGTATAGTATCGAATATATGTCGGCCTTCCTCGATAGCATCTCTTATAGTTACAAAGTTGTCATCCTGTAGAACCATGTCGCTGGTTTTCTTGGCGACGTCTGTTCCTCGCTGACCCATGGCAATTCCTACGTCGGCGTGTTTTAGTGCAGGTGCGTCGTTGACTCCGTCCCCGGTCATCGCCACGTTAAATCCTTGTCCTTTCAGGGCTTCTGATATCCTTACCTTGTGTTCGGGGTTGACTCTTGCGAATATTTCGACGTCTCCGACAGCTTTCTCCAGCTCGTCGTCGCTCATTTCCTCCAGTTCCTGGCCGGTGACAGCCTTTTCCGTTGAGAAACCTAGCTGTTCTCCGACAGCCTTTGCAGTTTCTACGTTATCTCCCGTAGCCATAACCACGTTTATGCCTGCGGAGCGGCAGTCCTGTATTGCGTCTCGCACTTCGTCTCTTGGAGGGTCTATCATTCCTTGAAGCCCAAGGAATATCATCTCAGACTCTATTTCGTCCTCAGAGCCATCTTGGTCTACATCATGTTTTTTGGCGAATCCTAGAACCCTTAGTGCCTCGTTAGCATACTCGTGGTTTCTGTCTTGAATATCTTTTCTGAGTTCTTCGTCCAGTTCCTTTACTTCCCCGTCTATAAGCGCCCTGTCACATCTTTCAAGGACGGTTCCAGGAGCCCCTTTCATGTATGCTGTGTCGTCGTTTACGACAGTCATACGTTTTCTGCTTGATGAGAATGGTATGCTTGTCTGTCTCTCGTATTCTTCCTCTATACCTGCCTTTGCAGATGAAACAAGCAATGCTGTTTCTGTGGGTTCTCCACGGTATTCTTCGTCTCCGTCTTCTGTCTCTACTATCTCGGAGTTGTTGCAGATTCTGCCGCATTCAAGTACCTGTCTCAGGTTTTCACCTGGCTCAACCTGTTCGCCGTCCTGTTTGAACTTGCCTGTGGTGTCCATTCCTGCACCGGTTACATCGTACTCGGTTCCAGGTGTATAGACCTTTCTTACTGTCATTACTCCTTCTGTCAGGGTTCCTGTCTTGTCCGTGACGATGTGGTCGACAGATCCAAGTGCCTCGACCACAGGGAGACTGCTTACAAGAGCATCCTTCTTGAGCAAGCGCTTAGAACCTATTGAAAGGGTTAACGTAACGATAGGAGGAAGCGATTCAGGTACTCCGGCTACAGCAAGCCCGATACCCAATACAACGATCGTTAGGAAGTCTGCTCCTGTGAATGTGAACTGGACTAGACCTGTCAGAGCTACGATCCCTAAAACGAGTATACCTACTCTGGTTCCCATTTTGTCGACTTCTTTCTGGAAAGGTGTTTGTTCGTCTTCTGCTGAGGATATTTCCTCGGCTATTCCACCGACTTCGGTATCCATACCTGTACTTGTGACTATGGCTTTCCCACGCCCTTTCACGACGTGTGTATCCATGAACACCATGTTGTCCTGCTCTGCTACAGGTGTATCCTCGTCTAGTGTTCCTGTTGTTTTGCTTACTGATTCGCTTTCCCCGGTTAGTGCGGCTTCATCGGTGCTTAGTGATTCTGCCTCTATGACTCGTGCGTCTGCCGGTACTGCGTCGCCCTGTTCAAGCTCTACTATATCTCCAGGTACTACCTCTGTGGAGTCTATCTCCTTTTTCTGACCGTCTCTTACAACAGTTGCGTTTGGCGTGGACATCTCCTTTAGAACTTGTATGGATTTTTCTGCCTTGTAGTCCTGGATAAATCCGAATATGCCGTTTGCGAAAAGTATCAGGAATATTATTGCGGCCTCGCCTACCTTGGCCTCTTCTCCCGGGAATAGTCCTATTCCTAGTGATAGAAACGCTGCAAATATAAGTAGGTAGATCAAGTTGTCCTGAAACTGAGAGATAAATATGCTTAGGGGTGAGATGCTTTCTCCTTGGTCTATCTTGTTCTCTCCTTGCTCCTCAAGCTTTTCCTCTGCCTGTTCGGAGCTCAGTCCTTCTTCTCCAGATCCAAGTTCTGAGTAAACTTTGGAAAGCTTCTTACTGTGCCACTCCATAAATGTCCCTGTGACATTCTTATTGTCGACTTGTACTTAATACCTTTGGTAGATATTCCTAGTCCAGTACGAAATTTCAAGATCTATGCTTCATGTAGTTTCTGTATTTTGTCCTTTAGCTGTGTTGACGAGAGGTTTTCAATGGTTTCAGCGTAGAGAACTTTTTCGTCTTGACTTAGACTTTCTGCCTTTTCGTCTGTTTCTGTGACTATGACGGATTTCTTGTTCTTTTCAGCTGCCTTTGATGCGTGCTTACCCTCTGGTATTGTGGATATGATGTGTTCAGCACCTTCCACACCTGCCCGGATCCATGTCTTGTCGTTCAGAGGATTACCAAACACTACATCCATATCGTCTTTCTCAGCTTCTTCGACGTTTCCAGGTTTGGCAGCTATTATGACGGGGTTCTCAAGCTTGGAGGCTGCCTTTCTTCCGATAGTATCGTATCCTACTACTATTGAATGGTTTTTCTTGTCGTTAAATCCGTATGATGCCTCATCTATACTTTCAAACTTTAGAGCTTCTGGCATTAGATCGTAGATTCTGTCGGCGTATTTTGCGGATAGGTCGGAGGTGATGAAGGTGATTGCTGCGGTGAAGACGATTGCCTGGAATATCTGGGTTGATAGAACGCCTGTTCCTTCAGCGAGCAAGGCCGCAAGTAAAGTGAACTCTGAAATCTGGTCCAAGTTCAAGGCAGCCTTGTATGCGTTGTAAGAGTCAATTCCTTGTCTTCTTAGGAGGAATACAATTGAAAGAGGCCTAACCAGTATGATCGAGGTTAACAAGACAGCTGTCACATATATCATTGTCTGTCCTGGGATTGCTGCTATTGTACCTAGAGAGACAAAGAATACTGCGGAGAAGAAGTCCTTTATCGGTTCGAGGGCTTCTATCAGTGCCTGATTGTAAGGTGTTTTGGAGAGCAGTATTCCTGCTCCGAAAACCCCTACTATAGGATTGACTCCGAATGTTTTTGCCATATATCCTAGCGATATCACAGATGCTATACCTATGAGAAGTAAGGTTTCAGGATCTTCTCTGTACCGGTCCAGCACTGTCTCTGCTACTGTGTCTCTTAGTGAATATGGAATCAGTAGAAGAAGGCTTCCCAATATCACTCCTTCCAGGCTGCCTACGGCAAGTCCTGAAATCACGAATACTGTCAGTATAGCGGCGATGCCGTCGTCGATAAGTGAGATGCTTTCTGCGATTACTGTGTATACTTTGTCGTCGTCAGCGTCAGGATTTACCAGGTTCATTGAGACCAGTGATGAGCTTATTGAGGCTGCAAAGCCTATGAAGAAGGAGTCTACGGCCCCAAGCCCCAGTATAATTCCGGTGGTGAACCCTATTATGTGCTGTATCAGTACCTGTGCTGCTGAGGTTTTGAATGATTCGCTTCCAAACCTTTTGATCCTCTGAGGTGTGATTCTTATCGCGGTTACAAATATCAGGAAGGCCGCTCCTATCTCTGCTATACCTGTGACGATACCTGAGTCAAGTATGTCTGGAGGTGGCAGAAAACCTAGGTTTGTGGCTTGTAGGATAAAGCCGATCAGAGTTCCTGTGACTATGTATGAGCTGTACGCTGGTATCGAAAATCTTCTTGTTACTAGAAGTATCAGCGAGGATGCTATGAATATTACAGGAAGTAGGTCTATTATTTCACTCATTTTCTGATATACCTCTCTGTTTGATTACTTCAGTGATTTTGTCGCCGGCTGCTTCTTGCTCCACAAATACGTGGTCAGCTCCTTTTGAAGTAAGCTCTGACCCTTGGTTTTGGTCTTCAGCTGTCAGAATCGTGATACATTCTTCTGAGGTTTCCTCGATTATCTCCCTGTTCAGATCCATATCCTCTATCATGCTCAAAACTAGATCTGCTGATCCTATGTTCTGGTTTTTCCTGGTTTCTACATTTCTGAAGTCGGAGAACTCAAACTCCACGTCCTCAAACTTTTCGGCCTCGTTTGATGTATTAATGCTCCTGTCCACAAGTGTAACTTCATCGTATTCATTGGAGAGGTACTTGATGGAGGGTTCTACTGCTTCGTTGAATCCTGCGACCACAGCTTTTCTTTCATCCGTATCTCCTGCCTCATCATTTTCTATCTTTCCTCCGAGCATCTTGAATATTTTGTCGCTGTAGAATATCATGTACGATGATATACCCATAGTCAGCAGGGCCACTATAGTGATGAGTCCTACTACTGCGGATCCAAGCAGGCCTGATTCAAGAGCTACAGCAGCGTAGACTATGGAAAAAGTCGAGGTCTGTGTCATGTTTATAGCTGCTTTGAAGGAGTTGTATCTATCAAATCCTTGCCAGGATGTTAATATGTAGTAAAATAGCATCTTGAGCACTATTACTGCGGCTGAAAACCCTATAGCAACCCAGATGTATTTTAGTAGGTCTCCTGTGGTTAGGCTCAGCCCTAGCGATATGAAGAATACTGCTAGGAAGAAGTCTGTCAGAGGCTTTACTTTTTCATGTAGTTCCTCGGAGTAGGGAAGCTGTGCGATTGAGACTCCTGCGAAGAAAGCTCCTACTTCTAGTGATAGCCCTAGTTGCTTTGATATTAGCGTGAAGAGGAAAAGCCATGCAAGTCCGTGTATTAGGAATGCGTGTTTGTCCCTGGAAGCATATTTTAGGAACTTTGGCAGTAGATATCTTGATGACCCTATTGCGGCTCCTGCGATCACAGCTACGAAAAATCCTACTTTCAAGGCGCTTAATCCTATGCTTGCTACTGAGAATGATCCTGCCGCTGCCAGTGAGGATAGCACCGCCATCACAAGTACAACGGTTACGTCCTCAAACAGCAGTATGCTTACGTCAAGCTTTCCTGCCTGGGTTTCTACCTCTCCTTTATCGGCAAGTATCTTAACTACGACGGCTGTTGATGAGTACATGAACGCCAATGCTATTATCACGGATTCCACCGTTCCAAAACCGGCTAATATTGAAAGCCCGAAGAATGCGACCGCAACCAAACCCATCTGGGTAAACGATATTGTCAGAGTCTCACCTAGGACTTCCTTAATGTCCTCTATCTTGATTTCCAGTCCTATGAAGAACAGTAGAAACGCAAGCCCTAGCTCAGACATTAACGTAATGTACTCTGTCTCAGATACAAGGGCGTCTATCGAAAGTTCAGGCATTAGGGATATGAGAGCTGCTCCTGCCGGTCCAAGGAACAGCCCTGTCAGGATGTACATCACTAGTGATGGCTGTCTGAACTTCTTGGCTAGTACAGCTGCCAGTGCAGCGCCTATGACAAGTAGTGTAAGGCCGGCTGTGAAGAAGCTTTCAACCATTTTAGTTCCTATTTAATTGCTGCGGATTTAAAGTAGCTTTGTAGTTCTACATCTGTTTCAAGGGTTCTATTCCAAGTAGCTCTAAACCTTGCTCCATTACTTCAATGAATGACTCAGTTATCTTAAGACGTGACTGCTTAAGTTCAGTGGTTTCTGCACTGTTTACAGGGCATCTGTGGTAGAAAGTGTTGAATGTTTCAGCTAGGTTTTTGAGGTAATGTGTCAGCTCTACAGGCTCTTGACAGTCAAAGCTGCTCTCTACTACTTCCTCAAATTCCGATATCTTTCTGATAAGCTCATACTCTACGTCTTCCGTATACGTGTTGAAAACTGGTTCTTCATTGGATTCGTCTATTATTCCGTGTGCTCTGGCGTTTGAGTAAAGCAGGTATGGACCGGAGTCTCCTTCCCAGTCTAGGGCTTTCTCAAAGCTGAACTCAATCTCTTTCTGATTTGAGAACTTTAGTATAAAGTATCTCACAGCCGCTACTGCAACTTTCTCGGATATATCCCTTTCCTTTTTCTCTGTAAATTCGTACCTGTCCTGTATTTCATCTAGGGCTAATTCCTGGCATCTTTCTAGTACTGCGTCCCCGTGTTTTCCTACCCAGTTTCCTTCTCGTCCTGAGTAAGCTACTTTACCTGGAAGATACACGTACTTGAATCCTGCGTGGTGGAAGTTCTCAGACTCTTCTTCGAAGCCTAAAGCCTTTAAACCGTATTTTATTACTTTCATAGGGTATGACTGCCGGGATGCTATAACATTGATGACCTGGTCAGCATCTCCGAAGTCTTTGATTTGATCTCCGCCGGTCTTCCATACCGGGTTTCCGTTTGGCTGTTCCTCAAACTGTTCGCACTTGAACTGTGAGTCAAGTAATCCAAACTTCCACATAGTTAGAGCTATATCTTTTCCCGTGTATACGGCGGTTCCGTCGCTCCTCTTCAGGATCTTGTACGGCTTCTTAAGCTCACCGATCTCCTCTTCGTAGTCGGATATATCCATGACAAGGCATCCTTCGTCCTCACCTTCCTCAACTGTGTAGACTGAGTCAAGTTCCTTTATCCTGTCCATGGCTTCCTCTAGAATACCGTACTCCACAATGTTTCTCTCAAATATCAGGAAGTCGTAGTATATGTTTGTGCGGTATGCTGTCTGCAGCTGACCTTTCAACGACTTCTCAACTAGATCGTCCTTTAAGTCTGCGTACTTGTTTCCTGCCTCCTCCATTTTTTGGATTATGTTATCAACTTCTTTCTCTTCGTCAGGGTTCTGATCTATGAAGTTTCCGGTCTCTGAGTAAAGCAGGCCTATCCAAAAGTCGTCTTTCTTGTCTCTATCTTCATCTGAGATTCTGTCCATCAGGTTTTCGTAGCCATACGTTATCTTGGCGATCTGCCGGCCGAGGTCATTCATAAAGTTCTGAACCTCTATCTCGTATCCTGAGTAATCTCCTAGCCGGGCTATTGTGTCCCCAAGAACTGCTGCACGCATGGTTCCCATGTGAAGAGGCTTGTTCGGGTTAGGTGAGGTATGTTCTACGATAACCTTCTCATCCTTTCGTTCCATACCGTCCGTGATATCGGAGTTCAGTACCTCTGAGGCATGTCTTTCACGATCTAGGAAGAAGTTCAGGTAGCCAGGCCCAGCAACTTCAACCTTCTCAACTCTATCTATTTCTATTTCCTGTATAACTTCCTCTGCAAGCTCTCTAGGATTCCTACCTTTTTTTCCGGCAGCCTTCATCACAGGATAGGCAAAATCTCCGTGCTCAGCGTCCGGAACCTCTATATCATTCTCATCCACTTCTAATTCCAGTTTTTCATTTAATGCCTCGATTATATCCTGTTTTATATTTTCCATAATAATCACCATCTTCTCCTGTATTTTTATGTCAAATGATTAAACGAGTCCGAAGGGATTGAACCCTCAACCTATTGGCATCTTCAGACAAAGTCTTCTGCATTCGCCTCTTACTCCTAGTTTTACATTTTTGAGAGGTTTAGGTCTTAGAAGCCGATCGCTCTGTCCAAGCTGAGCTACATGCTCAAAAAATTAAAGAAGGTTGGTTTTCACCTCCTCAAAACTCTTTTTCTCCTCATTCCAGAACTCTCCAAGGTGTTGATAGCTCTGGCTTTTTGGATCCTTCACTTCATCGTGCTTAATGTAATCCTGCTCTTCTTTGACCTGTGAGTAGGCTTCACGGAAGGGTACATCCGTCTCTACTTTCTGGTTGGCGGTATAGGCCGCGTAAACATCATCTTTCACTTCATAGTTATCTGCTACATCTAATTCTGAGATCAAGGCATTCATTATCTCGAGCGTCTCTATGACTGTCTCTATAGAGTTAATCAGGTGCTTCTTCGTCTGCTGCGTGTCTTTGTTGTAGCCTGAGGGCAGTTTCGAGATTACGCCTTGAACTGCCTGTTGGGATGCGTTTACTTCTTCTGCTTTCGCACGCACAATTTCCAGAGTGTCCGGGTTTTTCTTCTGTGGCATTATGCTGGAGCCTGTACAGAACTCGTCCGGCAGCTTGAATACTTGTTGATCCTCTGAAAAGTTGATGATGTCCTCTGCCATCTTCTGTAAATCCAACATCACATGGTTCAATGCCTGAAGCATCATTAGTTCCTGCTTCCCACGATTGCCGCAGTAGATCGGGTTCTGCTGTACTGAATTGAATCCGAGTAGTTCGGCGGTTCTCTCGCGGTCGATATCTAAGCTGGTACCGTAACTTGCTGCAGCACCCAGAGGATTCTGATCGAAAACTTGATAAATGTTTTTCAAAAGTTTCACGTCATCCACTAGTGCGTCTACAAAGCTTGAGGCCCATAACCCGGTTGAAGAGGGCATAGCCTGTTGCTGATGTGTGTAACCAGGGATCATCTTGTTTTTGCTCCCTGCAAATTTTTCGATAGCCTTGATAAGTTCCACCCCTTTGAGGCCTATCTCCATGCCCGAATCCTTCATCAGTAAACGCGTATCAAGGAAGACCTGGTCGTTACGACTGCGACCTGTGTGTATTTTCTTCCCAGCTTCAGTCTTCTCGGTTACTTTCTCTTCAACAAACGTATGCACATCCTCAGCATCAATCTCTCCGTTGTATTTGTAGAGATTCTTCAGTTCCCTTTCCACTTCTTCAAGTTCCTCTTCAGTCATATATCCCTGTTCCTTTAGCATCTTGACGTGCGCCAAGTTACCTAGAATATCATAGGGAAGAAGTTTCTTCTCTAATCCATCCTCTTCGGTTGTAAAGCTCATGGTCTGGCTGTTTGCCGAGTCCTCTTCTGTCTCCCAGAGCATTACTCATCACCTCCGTTGATCTCGTTGCTTAATTTGGTCTGTAAGCTGTGGAGTTGAATGAAACCAGGACTTGCTTCCTGGTTGAAGGTCTCTCCTTCCTCGTAGCTAGCCAGTTCGTGGTCGTACAAGGCCTCGTCTGATTCACGGCCGGTGACTTGGACACTGCCTTTGTACAACTTTAAGTCGACTGTACCTGTGACGTTTTCGTTCATCGAGTTGATGAACTCTTCTAAGTGATCCATCACAGGATCGAACCATAATCCATTGTATGCATACTTTGCCCATTTCTGGTCTACTGTGGCCTTGAACTGGTTCTCGTGTTTGGTCGAGACAAATTTCTCCAGTTCCTGATGAGCCTCGATCAAAGTTACAGCTGCCGGACATTCATAGACTTCACGAGACTTCAGGCCTACTACACGATCTTCCATCATGTCGATGATCCCTACACCGTGTTTTCCAGCCAGAGAGTTCAGCTTTTCTATCAGTTCGTTTAAAGCCAGTTTTTCTCCGTTCAAGGCCTTGGGCTTACCTTTATCGAACATCACTTCTATGTACTCCGGTTCTTCAGGAGCGTTCTCCGGATAGGTTACGAACTCAAAGACTTCTTGCGGAGGCTCATCACTTGGGTCTTCCAGAGGCCCACACTCTGAACTTTTGCCCCAGAGATTTTCATCCGTGGAGTAAGGAGACTCTTCTGAGGCCCCAACCGGTATTCCGTGTTCTTTTGCGTACTCGAGTTCCTTGTCACGGGTCATACTCCATTCACGTACTGGGGCCAGTAACTTGATATCGGGATCAAGGCTGAGTATTCCTGCCTCGAAACGCACCTGGTCGTTGCCCTTGCCTGTCGCTCCGTGGGCTATCGCGTCCCCATCTACTTTGTCAGCGACCTCTACAGCTTTCTCACATACAAGATATCGGGCAATCGCAGTCGAAAGAGGGTACTCTCCTTGGTAAAGTCCGTTAGCCTTGATACTTTCCGCGATAAATTCTTCGGAGAACTCCTCTTTCACGTCCAGCACGAAGGCCTGTTCAGCGCCGATATCCAGTGCTTTTTGTTTCGTTGATTCGAGGTCGATGCCTGGCTGACCGAGATCGAGAGTCAAAGTTACGACTTCGGCGTCGTATTCCTCCTGGATGTATTTGACCATTACGGAGGTGTCTAAACCGCCGGAATATAGAAGAACTACTGTTTCAACGTTTGAAGGTTTTGCAAGATAGTCGATAGAGTCTTTCGTATCCACCTTTGGTTCCAAGTTGCATTGTTGTTCACGTTGATCGAAATTTGGTGTAGGAGTTATTAATTGGTGAAGCGGTTTTTTGCAACAAAAGCTACAAAAATGTCTCAAATTAAACAGTTTCCTATGTCAACAGCTGCGAAGGTTGAGCTCTATGTCTCGAAGCGACCTTATCTGAAGGAGGCTCTTGCAGAGGACGTCATTAATTACAGTGCCTTGGCGAGAAAAATCTGCCGTGAAGAAAATATAGACTCTGAGGAGGCTGTTAAAGCCGCTGTTTCACGGTATCAGGAGTTCATAGCTGAGAGCCGCGCTCAGAGAAAGTCCGAGGTGGACGATATACTTGAGAACTCAGCGCTTAAAGTCAGATCGGATATTGCAGTGGAAAAATCCGGTAGCTATAATTCTGAAGCTATTGTTTCAGCTAAGACGAAAAATGGTTTTACAAACATGGTTTCAGGTGGTGAAAAGAGCATTGTTACTTTGGAAAGCCCTGAACAACTTGAGGAAACACCAGGAGTGATAGAGTTTATCCTCTCGTTTCTTGCAGCTGAGAATATTAATGTTGGTCAGCTGATATCGTGTAGAGAAGATACACACCTGGTTGTTGATCAGGAAGATGGTCCAGAGGTACTTGAACTGCTTCAAGAGAGAATAAATTAAGTTAATGTAGCTCTGTTTCATCCAGAAGTTTTTCGAGGATTTTCTGGGCGTTTTCTTGTGTCTTCTCTTCCTCATCTAGTGTTGGTGCCACCTCCACTAAATCCGAAAATTCGGGTCCGACCTCTTCTACAATGCTTAGAACGTCTTCAACCTCCAGCTCCCCATCGGGATATCCGGTACCGGGCGCTTGGTCTTCCTTGAGAACATCGATGTCCACGGAGAGATAAACAGGTTGTTCGCCAGTACCAAACACTCGTAGGAACTTGTCAAGTTCATCAGGCCCGAAAGTATTGGCATCTTTATCCTTCAGAAATTCATTTTCGTCTTCATCGATCTCTTTAGTACCTATAAAGTATACGTCGTTCATAGAAAAACCCTGTTCAAGCAATTCGCGTACAACCACATCGTGTGAAACATTTTCACCTACTTTATCCTTTAGATCAAGATGTGCATCCAGCCAGACAAGCTTCATATTTGAGAACTTCTCCTTTAATGCCTTGATAACAGGAAAGCTTACAGAGTGATCTCCACCCAAAGAAATGATATTTTTATTGTACCCTAGCAGTTCCTTGGTCTCACTGTAAATTCTCTCATGGGTCTCCTCCAGAGAAAATTCGTCTGGAAAGACTTCGGTTGTTAAAATTTTTCTTTCCGTAGAGAAATCTTCCAAGATTTTTGTAGGAGCGTTCAAGGTTCCTTTTCTTGGGTTTCTGTGTATGCCCATGTCGCAGGGCAGTTTCTGAATTATTATCTCTGATTCTTCAAGAGTCTCCATTCTCATAATCAACTTTAATTCGCTTAATATCTTCTAATAATTCAACCACGTTTGAAGAAATACCGGAAGACCGCGATGAATCTATTTTTTGGCAGAATTTCCTGAGAGCCTCTCCTGACCCTATGACTGATCCCAAGAAATCATTTAAGTCAATCTCAAGGCCGTTTTGACAGTAATGAGGCACCTTTATATCATCTGACCATGTGACAGAGTCATCAGTCATCGAGATTCTGACCTTCCTATTCTCAACTTTTTCTACCTTATACTTTGGATCCCATCCCTCCGTCATAATTTCAAAAGTTATCTCATCCTTCTCCGAGAGTTTAGCTGCGTTCCTGGCAATATTCTTCCAGATGATAGTAATGTATGTTCCAAGATAGCCGTCATCATTGTAATTAAACGAAGTAATAACTTTTCCATCAGCCTCCAACTTAACTCCTCCAGTTAGATACAGGTTCGATAATTCATCTTCGTCGTATCTTTCTAGGCCAAGATCTAGATCGAAACTACTCACAGTTTCTGTTTTGACGACAAATGATAATATTGCTAGGTCGGACCCGGAGGGATTTGAACCCTCGACCGATCGGTATCTTCAGTCAAAGATTA
>CAYMJB010000007.1:0-17761 GCA_964391005.1 uncultured archaeon
AGTTCAAGAACATTAACGCTTCAAAGGGACAGTTCACTGTCTACGAAGCTGACAATGCATTTGACGTGAAGAAGATGATGAACAGGGAGCTCAACGGAATAAACACAGATACCGTCTTTAATACTGTTAACTTCTCCTCGCCTGATATATATGGCTATGACGTTATGGTTTTTCAGGAGAATGAAACTGTTCCTAGGTTTAGTACCTACAGAAACTTGTTGAGGGATGTGGCTTCAAACACGTCAATGTTACTTATGATGAATATGACGCAGTCAGACGCACAAAACAATTTTGTCCAGGATCTAGGGTTTAAATGGACTCCTATGGATTATAGCTCTGTAAGCAGTTACCGTGCAACATTTTCTGCCTACGGAAACAGTAATAATATTGAGAGCTACTTTCTTGGCTTGGGAGGCGATCCAAGAGATCTTTCATTGAAGCCTGGAGGCCAGATAATATCTAATCAGGGCTCTAGGGAAACCTCGAGAGATGATATTCTCTACGCAAGGAATGTAAGGTATAATTCCGGTAATCTGGAAGACAAGGTTACATCAAGTTCTTCGTGGTCTTCGACAACCGGACCAACACCTTGTACGCATAACAAAGCAGACTTCTCCATCCCTGATCCCTCATACACACCTCAAACCATATCTGTAAAGAATATTGACGTTGAGGATGGATGTGGAACCCGTGCTCTGAATATTGATTTTGACGATGATGGCGACTTTGAGACAGGACCTGTCTTGGAGGATGAAATTGTGGAAATATTCAATAGAAGGTACAGCCCTAGTATTTCTGGAGCCAATAGCGCTTCATTGGAGTTTGTAGGTAGCAAGAAGGTTGAGCTTATCAATCATAGGAAGGCTCTAGAGAATATTTCCGGCGCCAAGGCAGCCAGAATGGCTTATGAGTCGGATTATGAGGAGGATGATCTTAAGATGGTGGCTTCTACTATCTACTGGTTGCGTGATGATAATGTCCGGTTTGAGTCGACTGATCAGAGTTCGTATACCGCAACAAAGATTGTTGGAGGCGTCGAAAACAGGCTTTTCCTGCCTTATAGACTGGATCTGAGGTGGTCTAGGTGAAGGGTCAGCTCTTGTTGATATCTGCAGTGCTTGTTAGTTTGATTATGCTGGCTGCAGGGTCAGCGGTTGAGAGTATGGGTGAGCAAGATTATGATTATATAGAGGAAGGATATACTGCTGACATTATAGAGCAGGAGACTGAGTCACTGGACAAGACTGTTCCAAAGAACAGGGAAAACTACAGGAAGATGATAGGGTTTCTTACAGAGTACCAGCCCTCTATAAGTTACGGGGATACAAATCAGTGTTATAATGTAACTTTAAGCAGTGATGATTCCGTGATCGATTTGAACTGTGTTGGATGATCAGAACTTTTTGATAAACTCTGTTTCTTTGTCTTCAAAGTCAAAGTAGTTCTCCAGATTCTCGTCCTGGTTAAGTAGTTTTGATATAAATGGCAGTGTTTTGACGGCTTCGCGTCCTGAGATATGCAGTTTTTCACCTATCTTCGATGTTACTGAGTCCATCTTCTGTCTTGAAGCTCTTGAGGAACCCATCTTGCTTATCTTAGATGGATACTGGTATTTTGTGTAGCCCGAGTATTTTTCCTCCTTTGAAAGAGCTACTCCTACGGTTGAATATTTGTAGAGGTATTTGAGGAGTTTCCAGTTCTGTCTGCGCCTGATTCTCCCGTTAAACAGATCTGCCTTTGATATGTAGTTGTATGCTTTGGCTACGTCTTCCTGTTCTTTGTATTCTCTAGGTGTATTTTCACGGATCCATTGAAGGAATGTGTCTGCATCTTCCTCAAGGTCGTTTGTGGCGTCTTCTGCGGTGGAGGCTGTGGTGGTGTTGAACACTATCTTCAGTGCTTCGAAGATGTCTTGGTTTCCGTTTCTTCCACCTATTACTTCCAGGTCGTCCACTAGAAGTTTTTCCTGTCCCATGGCTGCAGCCTGCAGATCGTTTATTGCTGAACGCATTTGGCCTCCTGCGCTTCTAGCGATTCTTTTTGGTGCTCCGTCCTCGTATTCAATTTCTTCGTTTTCCAGTATGTCTCTTAGGTGTGCGGCTATTGAGTTGGTGTGTACGGAATCAAGTTTGATAGTTTTGGATTTGTTTCTGAGGGTTCTGATCTTGCTGTCGTATGCGTCGTTTGCTGTCATGACAACAGGAAATCTTGTCTCATCTACTATGTCGCTTATCTCTGAGACTCCTCCTCTGTCGCTGTTTCCTGACATCCCATCGACTTCGTCGACAAGGATGAGCTTCTGCCCTCCGTAGAAGGATGCCTGCCTAGTCGCCTCCTTTAGCTCTTCTTTTAGCTTGGATTTAGTTCTTACGTCAGAGGCATTGGTTTCAACCAGTTCATAGCCTAGGTCGTTTGCCAGGGCTTCGACAAGTGAAGTTTTACCTGTACCTGCCTGTCCGTGAAGCAGTACAGGCTTGTCTCCCTGTTCCCAGCCTTCAGCCCAGTTTCTTATTTCTTTCTTCTCTTTAGAGGCTCCACGGTACTCCGAGAGGGTTTCTGGTCTGTACTTTTCTACCCACATAGAATCTCACTTGTTAAACATCGACGCACTGAGCAACTATTTCTCCTTCTGATTTTCTGCTTTCGGTTATTTTTCATGATCTAGGTCGGCGATCTTGGCAAGCAGGGCCTCTATCTGTATGTCTGGGCTTCCTCCTTCGCTTATCCTGAACTCGAACTCTCCAAGGTTGTCTATTATAGTGAGCTTTGCTTGTTCAGATATATCCAGATCATATACCTCTCTATGTATGGAGTCAATTACGTCCTGTCCGTCCAGACCTCTTTCTATCATTAGGTCAGAGAGCTGGTCTCTTGCGTCCATAAAACGTTCGTTTAGGGCTAGCTCTAAGATCTGTGTAATCTCTTCAGGTCTTAGAGAGGCTGCGACACCGTATACATCCTCTTCCTCGATCTCGTTGTTTTGAATTGATGCAGTTTGAAGCACGTTTGTAACCCTTCTCAGGTCGCCGTCTGACACCCTCATAACAGCTTCTAGAGCATCTTCTGATACCTTGAAGCCCTCTGATTCACCTATCCTCTGGATGTAGTTTTTGACGTCGTCTTCTTCCAGCCTGTTGTATCTGAATACGGCGCATCTTGACTGTATAGGGTCGATTATCTTTGAGGAGTAGTTGCAGGAGAGTATGAACCTGCAGTTTTCTGTGAACTGTTCCATGGTTCTTCTGAGTGCCTGTTGTGCGTCAGGTGTCAACGCGTCAGCTTCGTCAAGGAATATGATTTTGTACTCTGCCTCTATCGGTTTGGTGCGGGCAAAGTCCTTGATCTTCTCCCTTACAACATCTATTCCTCTTTCGTCGGAGGCGTTTGTTTCCATGAAGTTCTGATTCCACTGGTCACCGTACAGGTCTTTTGCAAGGGCGACTGCCGAAGTTGTCTTTCCGGTGCCAGCAGGACCTGCGTAAAGCATGTGGGGAATTGATTCTTCCTCCACAAACGCGCTCAGTCTGTCTATTATTTCCTCCTGTCCAACAACTTCGGAAAGCGTATCCGGCCTGTATTTTTCCGTCCAAACATCGATCATTAGAATTGCACACCTCTATATTCCATCTTTTCTGGTTTAGTCATCAATGTTTAATCACCTTCATTCCAAGCTTTTATGCTTTCTTTGAAGCTTAGTTAGATGTGATTATAGGCATTACAGGAACTCCTGGAACAGGGAAGACCACGGTATCAAGTTACATTGATATTGAAACCGTTGATCTGAAACAGTATGCAGAGGAGAATAATATAGGAAGTCTGAACTCTCAGAAGGAGCTGGAGGTTGATATCCAGGAGCTGAGACAGAATCCTCCGCAGCAGGGAGACGATGATTTAGTTGTAGAAGGCCACCTAGCACATTTTATTGACTTGGATTACTGCGTTGTGCTGAGGTGTAGACCGGATGTACTCAGGCAGAGACTTCAGGAAAGAGATTACTCGAAACAGAAGATAGATGAGAATGTTGAGTCCGAGGCTCTTGATATTATTCTTTCACAGGCTGTGAGAAATCAGGGAAAAGTGTTTGAGGTTGATACTACCGACAAGGATGAGAAAGAAGTGGTGGAAGAGGTTAAACAGGGTGTTCAAGAAGAAACTGTTTCTTATGGTGATGTTGACTGGTCTGAGTTTATCTAGGCGTTTTCCTCCACCCAGGATGTAAGCTGTTCTTTGTTCATGAATCCCTCGTTTTTGGCGACTACGTCTCCATTCTGGATTATCAGAAGTGTTGGCAATGCCTTAACGTTGTAGCTGGTCGCTAGGTCGGAGTTTTCCTCCATGTTCACCTTTCCGAAGTTGACGTCGTCAATCTCGTTTGAGACTTCTTCGTAGACAGGTTTTAGTTTTTGACACGGTCCGCACCATGATGCCCAGAAATCTAGAATCCAGGTTTCATCTGAGCTTTCAACTTGGTCTATTGACGATGAATCTAGGTCAGTTGGCATACTAAATCCATACTATATGATATGTTAAAAGTGTAGGTGTGTGCGGGCGGTAATCGGTTTTACTCCTCCATGTACACAGTTCTGATGGGGTATGGTATGTCTATGCCTGCTTGGTCGTACTCCTCTTTGATTAGCTGTGAAACCTCTGATGCACCTGTGACTATGTTGGATCTGCCGTTTTCAGTCCATCCTCGAAGCTTCAGGTTTACTGATGATCCTCCCAGTTCATCGACCAGCACCTGTGGACTTGGATCATCTTCAACACTTTCTGCCTTATCCAGTACATCTTCAGCAACCTCCTTAGCTTTCTTGATGTTGTCGTCGTAGCCTATACCGACTATAACACTGAATCTTCTGTTGCTGTAACCTGTCTTGTTAACTACTTGGTTGCTGTAAAGTTTTGAGTTAGGCATTATAACTTTCCTACCGTCGTATGTCTTTATCTCGGTTGCACGGGTGCTTATGTCTTTTATAGTGCCCTCTTCTCCACCTGCTTCTATCTGGTCACCTATCTCAAATGGACGCGTTATCATGATCAGGATTCCTGAGATAAAGTTTGCTATTATATCCTGCAGTGCGAAGGATACACCTAAACCGATTAGACCTACTGCAGCACCTAAGGCAGATGGGGGAACTCCAAACACACCTAGAACAGTAACAAAGGTTAAAGGATAGATTATGTACGCCGATAGTCTCTTGGCTGATTTCTTCGCATGTACGTCTCCGCCTCCATGCTGAATATACTCGCCTATCGCAATGTTTGAAGCTTTGTTTAGGAGATAACCTCCCAGCACCGTTGCCGCGGCCAGAACAATAGTCTCAATACTTAGGCTTGAGAACAGTGTCCCTGCCTCCTCCACTGGAACCTCTCCTACACTTGTCTTATTCATAAATATCCTCTTGGTGGAATATACTTAAACTTGTTACGACACTTCTTAGCCTGAGTATTTGGGATGACATTTGTCCATTCACCGCCGACTAGGTTTTTCCAGTAGGACTCTGTAGGCTTGGATCGAGTTATTCTCTTAAGGCTAATACAAGTAATCCGTGGTATGGGAGAGATAAAATTTGCTGATGAGGATGATGCTTCAGATACTTTGCCTGAAGGCTTTGAACCTTATGTTAAGGAGTGGTTTAATTCCGAGTTTCCGGGTTTGAGTGATCCTCAGAAGTATGCGTTTGAATTAATTCATGAAGAGGAAAATTCGTTGATCTGTGCCCCCACCGGTTCAGGAAAGACGTTAAGCGCTTTTATGTCGGCTCTGAACGAGCTCTTCAGGATGGGTGAGGAGGACGAGCTTGATGATGAGATCTATGTGCTGTATATTTCTCCTCTTAGAGCCCTTTCGAATGATATAGAGAGGAATCTTGAGGACCCTCTTCAGGGTATTAGAGAAAAGGCAGAGGAGATGGGGTACGATGTACCCGAGATTAGGAGTATGGTCCGTACAGGAGATACAACGGATGCGGAGAAGCGTGAAATGCGTGAGAACCCTCCACACATCATGATAACCACTCCTGAGTCTCTTGGTATTCTTCTTAACTCTCCAAAGTTTAAGGAAAACTTGAGGAATGTAAAGTATACTATCACGGATGAAATACACTCTCTGAGCGCAAACAAAAGAGGTGTCCACCTTTCTCTGTCTATGGAGAGGCTTGAGGATATGGTGAACGGTTCTCCAACAAGAATCGGCCTGAGTGCTACACAGGCTCCTATAGATGAGATTGCCAAGTATCTTACAGGTTACACTGCCGACGAGGATACAGGTACAAAGCTGGATCAGAACGATGAAGAGGTTGTTTCAGCACCTATAGCCTCTAGAGAAGATTACTCTCCTAGAGACTGTACCATCGTGGATGTTGCAGCGTCTAAGGAGATAGATCTTGAGACTGTTTCACCTGTCAGAGACCTCATACACACACCTCCAGCCGAGATACAGGAGGCGATGTACGACAAGATACATAACCTGATACAGGACCATGACTCTACTATAATCTTTACTAACACGAGATCTGCTACAGAGAGAATAGTCAATAACCTGAAGGAAAGATTTCCTGACAAGTACGATGAGAATATTGGCGCTCATCATGGTTCAATGAGCAGGGACAAGCGTCTGGAGGTTGAGGAGAAGCTCAAGAAAGGTGAGATGAAGGTTGGTGTTACCTCGACCTCCCTGGAGCTAGGGGTTGATATTGGAAGTGTTGAACTGGTTCTACAGCTAGGCTCTCCTAAAGGGGTTGCTAGAGGAATACAGAGAGTGGGTAGATCAGGTCACCAGATAGGTGAGAAGGCAAAAGGGAAGATGATTGTTACAGACAGGGATGATGCATTGGAGTGCAGTGTTCTCTCTAAATGTGCCAAGGAAGATGACTTGGATAAGATTCAGATACCTCAGAACTCTCTAGATGTCCTGGCTCAGCAGGTTGTGGGTATGGCATGTAACCATAAGTGGGATATTGATCATGCGTTTAACGTCATCAGAAAGAGCTACAACTTTGTGGACCTTGAGCTAGGAGACTTTGAGAATGTTCTAAAGTATCTGGGTGGAGGGTATGAGCTTGAGGATCAGAACGTTTACCGGAAAATATGGATAGATCATGAAGATGGATTGTTTGGTCGGTCAGGGAAGATGACACGTGTAATCTACATGACCAATATTGGTACTATACCAGACGAGTCCGGCTACGAGGTAGTTACACGAGGAGATAAGAGCTACGTAGGAACCTTGGATGAAGAATTTTTGGACAGGCTTACAAAAGGAGATATCTTTACTTTAGGAGGCTCTACGTACGAGTTTAAGTATGCCAAGGGAATGAAGGTTTTTGTTGACCCTCAGCCGCAGAAGAAGCCGACGGTTCCAAGCTGGTACTCACAGAGACTTCCTTTAAGCTATGATCTAGGTGTGAAGATCGGAAGATTTAGGCAGGAAGTGGAGGAGCAACTGGATCTCGGTGCCGGTGATGATGATATTATACAGTGGATCATGCACAATTATTACCTAGATGAAAATACCGCTGAGGCAATATTCAGGTACCTCAAGGAGCAATACCAGCTGACAGGTGATGTCTCTAATCACTCCGACGTCACCGTTGAAAGATATATTGATGATGATAACAGGCAGAACTTTATTTTCCAGACTATTTACGGCCGTAGAACGCACGATGCGCTGTCAAGAATCCTTGCTCACCTTCTTCAGCAGAAGATCAACAAGAACATTGGAATGGTGATCGATGATAACGGATTTATTTTGGTTACGCCTAGAAGACCTATAGATATTGAGGAGCTTCTGGATGATCTTGTAAACTGTGATCTTGAGGAAGAGCTGAAGGAAGCTGTAGGTAAGACAGAGCTGATGAAGAGAAGGTTTAGACACGTGGCCGGAAGGTCTCTTATGATACTTAGAAACTATCAGGGAAACTCCAAGACGGTTGGCCAGCAACAGATGAAAGGACATTTCCTGATCTCCGCTATCAGAAACCAGTATGACAGAGACTTTCCGATGATAAAAGAGACTTACAGAGAGATAATGGAGGATGCTATGGATATTCAGCACACGAAAGAGGTTGTTGATGAGATAGAGAACGGCAGCATAGAAATAGAGCAGAGAAAAGCAGATGTTCCATCACCTTTCAGTCATAATCTGCTGCTTCAGGAATCAAGCGATGTGATCAAAATGGAAGACAAAAAGAAACGTCTCCAAGAACTCCATGACCAGGTTATGGAGAGAATAGAAGACTAAAGAATGAGACCAAACGCTTTGAGGGAGAAATCAGCACCTAAAGGTGATATTTACTGATCCAGGGTCTCCCGGAATCTCTGTCACTTTTAAATCAGTACTTTCTTGATCCGCTAGGTCTAGCGGCTCTTCTGGCCTTAGTTCCTCTGCTGATCTTCTACTTAGTTAAGCCGAAGCCGGAAGAGGAGGTAATGCCGTCCATAAGATTCTTCAAGGAGAAAGACGAGCAGAGCTCTCTCAGGAACGCCTACAGAAGACTGCTCTCAAATATACCTCTCATACTTCAGATTCTAGCTGTTGTAGGCTTTGCCGCAGCACTGGCAAACCCATACATCACTCAAGTAGAGACCTCCGATGCCAAAGTCATGGTGCTTGACACTTCTGCCAGTACATCGCCAGACCTAGAAAATATGAAAGAAAAACTTGAGAAAAGAGCAGGCAGAGAGAATACTTTGATTACGATAGGCAACGAAGCTAAGGTGGTGACAGAAGACGCTTCAAAGACCAGACTATCTAGGGCATTAGACAACATAAAAGGTCTTGATACTGAAACCGATATTGCCTCAGGTCTGCAGCTTGCCTCAAACTTCGATGGAAAACTAGTTATTGCATCTGACCTAGATCAAACCAGCGACAATAGAGACCCTGTAAATATTCTCAAGCAACGGATTAGGAGACCTGTAGAAGTTCTAAAGCCTGATGTGGAAAACACATGGGGTATTACTTCGGTTAATCCGGATGAAAACAATACAGAGATCGAGGTAACTAATTTCCAACAAAGACCTGTTTCAATTAAGGTATCCAAAGAAGATACCTCAAAGGATATAGAACTTGAGTCCAAGGAATCGAATATCTTCAGTTTCAAGAGCAACACAGGAAAGAACACTATAACTCTGCCTGAAGATGGTATGAAATCGGACAATACGGCTTACTTCTACATACCTGAATATGAGACCACAGAAATAGGCTACATAGGCGACACCAGTAGATACTTTCGAGAAGCTATCAACCTAATGGGGGATATGAGCATTTCCGACGGTTATTCCGAAGACGCTGAGATCTACTTTGTTGACGCCAGAATTGAGAATAGAAATATTGCTGAAAGTGTCAGGTCTAATGTCCGTCGAGGAGGCGCAGCAGTGGTTAAACCCGGATCAGATGCTCTCAAAGATGTGTTTGAACTTGAATCTGATGCCAAGAAGATAAACACATCAGTAACCATAAATCAACCTGTCAGAACTTCTCTAGGCACAGGTTTATACACCTCATGGAATATTTCAGGTACCTCTTTTTCAGACCGCTCCGTGGTGAAAAAGACAGAGTACGGCGAGGGAGAAATATTGCTTTATGGAATTAAATCCAGGCAGTTTGGAGAAAGCTTTCTTTACCCGGTGTTCTGGAAGAAAATGCTGCAAAGTTTGGTTGAAAGACCTTCAATATCTAATTTAAACGTTGAGACAGGCTCAAGAGTTCAAGCAAAAGGGTTAACCTCTCCAGACGGCAACAGCTACGAGGGAGACGTTGTATTTAATCAGACAGGATTCTACGAATCCGAGTCGAAAACGTATGCTTCAAATCTGGAATCACTTGGCGAGTCCAGAATTGATACTGTAAATTATACTTCAGCCAGCCCAGAAACCCTGAAAACGGAGAAAACAAGCATTAAGATCTATGTGATTATTGCAGTGATCTTCTTGATGCTCTGTGACCTGCTATATATTCGTTCAAGAGGTGAGTTCTAGATGATTTTACAGAACCCTCTTATGGTTCTCCTTACTCTGCTTTCAATTCCTCTTATGGTGAGAGCCTACAGGACCGAGAAACTAGAATGGAAGATTGTCGGAGTCCTGAATATAGCCACACTCCTTTTATTGTCTTTGGCTGCGGCCTCACCTGCGGTTCAGACACAGGTAGATACAGTCAGTGACAAGGAACTAGTCTACCTTACTGATGATTCGAACTCAATGCTCAACGCATCCGAACAAGTGGACATCGAGGGAGTTTCGGTCGAGAGGAAGATTATTGGATCAGGAAACTCGTCAGATCTTGAATCATCTCTGATTGACTCTGTGCGGCGCAATCAGACATATCTCATAAAATCAGACTTGAGAGGTGTTGATGATCCACAGAGGATCATAGATGTTTACGATAACCATAATTCCAGTATCTACTTTGTAAAGCCGGAGCTACCTGAAGAGACCTCTGTCTCACTGGAAGGGCCTTCAATGACCGTTCCTGGAGCAGAAAACAGCTTTACGGCTACAATCAGCTCGACAGATGACTTACAAAAAGAGGTTTCAGTATTCATAGATGGTGAGGAAGTCACATCAAAAAAGGTAAGAGGAGAACTTACAGTAAATCAGGAATTCACAGATGAGGGATACCATAGAATTGAGGCCAGAGTTGAATCAGATGACCGATACTCATCTAATAATAGGTATTACAAATCTGTCAGGGTTGTGGAAAAACCTGAAATCTTGGTTATCGGTGAATCTGGAAAACTGCAAGAAAAGCTATCCGAGTTCTACGATGTCACCACGAAAGATTCACTTCCTGAGGACCTGTCTAGGTATCATTCAGTTCTTCTTAAGGAGAAGCCGGTTTCATCTGAAGAGCTCAAGCCTTACCTGACGCAGGGTAACGGATTGGTATACACAGGGAATGGTGCTTTAGACGTACTGCCAGTAAAAACCGTGGACACCGACCAAAGTACAAATAACCCGGCATTGGCTGTAGCTCTTGATATCTCGAAGGCAAAATCAGGTATCAATAAAATCGATATAGATACTTCACGTAGCTTTGCCTTTAGCTTGGTTAAGAATCTAGGAGAGCAATATCCTGGGACAAAGCTGGGTTTAGCTGCTTATACTGACTTTTACTCGGGTATCTCCGCCTCTTCACCTCTCGGAACAAAGTCTGACAGATTGTCTAAGAAGATCGCAAGACTCCAGTTAATTTCAGGACAAGAGTATCATCAGCTTGCCATACATCGGTCTACAGAAAATTTGAATGGATCAGGTAACATTCTGCTGGTTACAGATGGAGAGATTCCCTCTGATAGAGGTGTGTACAGCTGGTCATTTAGGTCAAATCAAAATAATAAAGTTAGAACCAGTATTGAAGAGGATCTTTACCCTGATGGATACAATATCGGTAAAAGCTTCAGTTACGGGTCTTCAATAAACTATAGGGAAAACGTAATACAGTATATTGATGACCGTTTAGACGAGGATGTTCAGCTTTTCACTGTTGCTGTCGGGGATGACAAGAATAAGAATACAGAGTTTCTGGAGGAGCTGGCAGACCATGGAGGAGGTAAAGCATATGCTACTGTTGAGGAGTTCTATCAAGACCCACCTCAGGATATTGGAGGAGGAGGTTACAGAGGCGAAAGCTATGCGACTGAAACTGATATACCTCATCCCATCACGTCAAGCGTTGAAAATGTTGAGGTGGCGGCCACGAAAATTGATGACGTTGAGGTAAAACCTACTGGAAAGGCTCTAGTAGAGACTTCCTCAGAAAGACCTGTCCTGTCAACTTGGAGATACGGGTTAGGTAGGGTTGCGGCATATTCGGCCGGAGATCAGGATTTAAGCGGTTTCTTGAATCAGGAGCCGAAGCTCGTATCAAGTTCGATTTCATGGACTGTAGGTGACCCTCTAAGGAAAGATAACAATACTCTGGAGATTACTTCGGCTCGTTATCCAGATGAGGTTGAGGTGTCTTCTGATCGAAAACTTGAATCTCTTACAAGAAAGGCTGGAGGAACTTACGAAACGGAGATTAAACCTGAGTCATTAGGCTTCCACAGATACAGAAACAGGCATGTATACACGTATAACTACAACAGCGAGCTTGAGAACCTAGGTTATAGAGATGAGATAATCAGAAGTCTTGCAGAGCAAACCGGTGGCAAGGTGCTGGAAGCGCAGGATCTGGGTTCAATTAAATCCGAGATTACTCCTTCTACCTCCAGAACTGTCGATTATAGATCCTTTACACCACATTTGCTTGTTGTTGCTCTCATCTTGTTTCTGAGTCAGGTTAGCTACAGGAAGAGGAAGGGTCTGATCTAGATTTCAAAACCTTTAATTACTGGATAAGTAATAGATGGTTTATGGGAGTTCTCGGACCTTTGAAGAATCTTGTGGGAGATAAAACCGGTTCCAGTAGTTCTGATAGTTCCTTTGGCGGTGATTCTGATTTTGGTTCAGGTGACTTTGGGGGATCTGATGGGGGTTCTGATTTTGGAGGAGACTCTGATTTTGGATCCTCAGATTCATCTGGATCATCTTTCGGAGGAAACAATGACTCAGGCACGGGAATGGGTCAGGGCCCAAATAATAGCTCACAGCCAAACGGCGGAGGCCAAAACCTAGGGGGGCAGCAGGGTGGATCGATGAACACAGGCCAACCTGGCACTCAGGGAGGTGGCTCGCAGTCTGCTGCTCCGAACATGAATAACAGCCAGCCAGGTCCTCAAGGTCAAAATAGTAATGCAAATACTCAATCAGCTCAGGGCAGCCCTTCATCCGGTAATGCATCTTTGAATAGCTCTGGTTCTTCTAGAAATGGTCTTGACCCTACCGGAGGAGCTCCATCTTCCGGAAGAGCTGGAGAGAATAACTCACAAACTGCCTCAGGTAACAGAGGCTCACCAAACGCGGGTGCTGGGTCTCCTCAAGCTGGTGGTTCTTCCCCTCAGTTAAGTAGGTCAACTCAGAATAAGATGGAGAACGCTGGTCTTGATCCTTCAGGTGGCTCAGGTGGTGAAGGCGAGGTTACTCGTGAAGAGTTTGACCAGCTTGTTGATCAAAACCAGCAGATTATTGATTTGCTTGAAGACGTTGTTAACCAGATTAAGAGTCAAAACAATGTCAGGTAGACATCCCTAGAATTTCTGCATAAGTCCGAAGAGGCTCCAGAGACCTTTTATGAAGAGCGCTCCTGCTATGATGTGCTTGTAGTTATTCAGGATGGGAGGTGTGCCGGTGAAGAGTATTGCTGCTGATAAGACATCTGCCATACCTCCCAGTACGAACATGAAAAACGGCAGTCTGGCCGGGCGTATGACGGTTCCAAGGCCTTTAATTACGAGTATGCCTGCGTGTATGTGCACTATTCCAGGCGGCATAAATGATTGAGTAAAATACACTAGTACGGCCGAGAGCAGGTCTATACTACCTAGTGGATCCGGCTTCAACAGCTTTGCCATTTAGTAGAATATTCAGGTTCAAATTCTTTTATTCGAGAGTTACTACTTCGTCTGCCGCGTTTTTCAGCGCGGTCGAGAATCCGGGATCCATTCCTATTACAACAGTATCCTTTCCGTGTTCCTTTGCCTTTTGTATTACAGGTAGGAAGTCTGTGTCCCGTGTTACAAGGACTATAGTGTCTATATCTTTGTTGAAGACTGCTTCCATTGCATTTACAGCCATATATACGTCTACGTCGCTTTCCTTGGCTTTCTCTCCTCCAAGTCCGAGGTCAGCCTCAAATCCCTGTGATATGATTGCCTCAATCAACTTGTCAGAGGCATACTGGTTTAGAAACACCTTACCAACTTTGATGTTTCCAAACTCTCCCGTCTTCTCCCTTAGCTCATCTAGGTCTAGGTCAAACTCCTTTCTAACAACATTAGGGCCATCTACAAATATAGCTACGTTTGGCTGTGTGTTTACAGAGTCCTTGATTTTTCCAAGTACCATAACAGAATAATGTTTACAGGGCTTTTTTATTACACATTATCTAGGTTGAAAAGCTGAATAGAGTTCTGGGTAGTCTCCGAAACCACTTTCTCAATGCTTATGTCCTTTATTTCGGCGATCTTTTTTGCGGACTCCAGTACGTTTGACGGCTGATTTCGTTCACCTTGGTACAGGAAAGGTGAATCAGTTTCCAGCACCATATCCTCTATATCCAGTTTCTTCACTATATTCTGTACCCTGGTTGAGTAGAGAACCTGTGTGGTTACACCGACTTTGGTTTTAGGTCCTGTTATTTCCTCCGCTAATCCAGGTTTTCCGTTGAAGCAGTGCATGAAAATCCCTGGTATATCGTACTGCTGTATTAGTTCGTATGCCTGTTTTTCAGCTTCTCTGGAGTGTACTGCTATCGGCTTGTTTAGCTGTTCAGCAAGCTCGAGCATTTTCCTAAATACTTGTCTCTGTTTGGCTCTCTCATCCTCTCCGGTTACATGGTGATGGTCTAGGCCAATCTCCCCTATACCTGCAGGGTTGTTTTCTCTAATCTGTGATTTGATGTCTTCGATTTCATCAAAGGCTTCTCTGTAGGTTGGATGTAAACCCATGTTAGGAACTATAAACCCGCTGTAATTGTTACTGAGTTCAACAACTTTCTTGTTGCTCTCATAGTCTACCCCCGGCACCACCACCCTTTCTAGGTCTTCCTGTGCAGATTCTATAACTTCTTGTCTATCGCCGTCAAAGTCTTCAAAGTACAGGTGGCTGTGTGCATCTATAGGCTCTGGTTTCATCTCTAATTAGCTGTTATCTTTGATGTACGTGTCTAAAGGTTTTTCCGGTCTTCTTCGTCAAGTCTTGATCCTGTGGCTCCTTCCTGACCCATGTACTTTGAATCAGTTTTCTCACCATAGGGGTTTTCTGCCTCTGAGGTCATGGTTTCAAATACTACCTGACATATTCTGTCCTCAGGATAGATTGTTATAGGCACGTTCCCAAGGTTCTGTATTTCAAGCGTTATCTGACCTTCAAACCCTGGATCCACAAATCCTGCGGCCGCATGCGGTATCAGACCTAGGCGTGCATAGCTTGATCTTCCTTCTATACGTGCGACAAGGTTCGAGGGCACCTTCAAAGTCTCAAGGGTTGTACCTAGCAGGAACTCTCCAGGGTGTACAACCATGCCTTCCTCAGGCGTGGCTCTTCTGCTTTCTTTAATCTCACTGTAATCCTTCATCGACTGTGTGTCAATAGCTTTTACCTTTCTTGTCTTAAGCACACCGAACTCGTATCCAAGTCTTAGGTCCAGTGATGAAGGACCTAGCTGCAGGTCTAAATCTACTTCAGGACCCTCTTCTACTTCGACGGCGTTTTTGTTGTCTATAAGCTCTCTTATGTCCTTGTCGGATAGGACTGTCATTACCTATTACTCGGTTCTGCGGTTTTTTTATTCATTGGCTACTCTTCTAATACAGTGAAGAGATACGGACTAGCTCTGTTGTTTTTTGTAGTTTTCTGTTCGGGAGCGGCTGCAGAAGTATTCCATACTGTGGATGCAAACAAGGATGAGATAATGGTGAACACCACCTTGGAGCTTGACTGTTCTCAGGCCGGTTCAAACTGCCCTGTTAATAGCTGGAGGCTGTCCTGGAGTATGCCGGAGAACTCACGGGTAGTCTCTGTCAAGGATAGCTACGGCAATATAACAGACTATACTTTTTCCAGTGGCGAACTTGATATTTCGACTAACTCAGGGCCGCCAAGGGAGACTGAAAGGGTTAAGATCTCTACAGTAGTTCCCTCAGAAGCAGAGGAGATACATGATGGTTTGTTTAAGCAGGAGATCAGTCTTGCTGGACTTTCAGGTGAGCAGACTGCGGGAGTGGTGCGAAACCCTGATATTATCTCAGGATGGACCTCTGGAAGATTTAATGAATCGTTTAGTAACGGTGAGATGAAGTTTAGGGGTACTGGTTCAACAAATATCAGAGTAAACTTTGGCGAAGGCAACAAAACATCTTACTACGAGTTCTTTGGAGGGAACCCCGATAATACATCTCTGGCCTATCAGATCGGTGTCGGTATGACGGGTTTGAGCAAGCCGTTTGACAGGTTTCCAGTTGCTTTGATGGATTCTGAGGAGTATGAGGGTTCAGTTACTTCCTGGAGCTCAGGTGAATACGTAGCAGGAAGCTTTAGAATGAGAGAGGGTCTCGAGGACAGGTTTCTCCCTGTTCTTGTGCACGAGACTGTGCATGGTTTGAATGAAAGGAGTCTTGAGTGGGATAGAACCTCCAGCAGCTGGTTTGACGAGGGCACCGCAAAGTACGTCGAGTCGATGACCAGTCGCTACGTTAACGGCGAGGAAAGAACACGAAAACTGTTCTCAGAGGACACAGTCTACTACGAAACCAGAAACGGAACCAGATACAGGGTTACACTGCCTTCATCAGGTAATCCAGATGCACTATGGAGTTACTATCAGGATAACAAAAGCTTTATGAGGAACTGGAATCCACGTAAGTACCCCTCTCAGAGGGATTTTGGCTATGCCTACTCAGAGCT
Organism: uncultured archaeon; assembly: GCA_964391005.1. GTDB lineage: Archaea > Nanohalarchaeota > Nanosalinia > Nanosalinales > Nanosalinaceae > Nanosalina. The sequence goes on from CAYMJB010000007.1 coordinate 16,510, forward strand.
GATAATCAGAAATTATGTAGTTAACCAGAATAAGAGCTTAAGAAACCTGTACAACCAACTAAATCCTGACAAACCTATTGAAACCAATACTGAGAAGTGGAGTTTTTACTCAAGGATACTTGAACTTGAACCATGTAATTTTGAGTCTAGAGAAAGGTTTGATAGATGTCTGGAACGTATTAACGAGTACGACTATAAGGTATATCGAGTAGAGAACTTCTCAAGACAAGATACGAGTATGGATGTGCAGCCGCTTGAGATAGATCAGAGTGAACCTGTTAGATTTTCAGGTGTTGGAAACATTTCTATGGATTCCTCCAAGGTACAGTCAAACTTATTCAGTATCTTAGGTGGTTTTGAAGATTTTTTGCAGAATATCTGGGGTCGATTGGATAGATGGATTCGATAAAAGAGTGGCTTGTGGTTTACTTGAAGGGTGTGGCGATGGGTGCTGCTGACGCAGTCCCTGGAGTCTCCGGAGGCACGATAGCTCTTATTACAGGGATTTATGAGAGGTTGATAGATGCTCTCAGCGTCCCCGAAACAGAAGAGATTAAGCAAGGCTACAGAGCGCTTCTCAAAAGAGATTATCAGAATATACTAAACCTGGCAACCACTCTGGATATACCCTTTCTTGCAGTACTTGGTATTGGTGTTGTTTCTTCACTAATTTTGGTTCTGAACACGATGAACTTTCTCCTTGAGTCATATACAACTGCAACGTACGGTTTCTTCTTTGGTCTTATACTTTTGTCGGCGGTAACTTTGCGTGATCAGGTTTATCTGTCTAGTTTTCGGAGAAAAATCTGTGCGGTTTCTGGATTCAGTATAGCTTTTCTTGCATCTGGTTTAGGTGCTGCAAGCTTCAGCCATTCTGCCCCGATGTTGTTTCTTTCAGGTGCCTTAGCCGTTTCTGCGATGATTCTTCCAGGCGTATCCGGTTCCTTGTTCTTAGTGGTTCTAGGTCAGTACAGCTACGTGTCCTCTCTCGTATCAGGCCTTACCTCGGATTTTACAGCCCTACTTCTCCAGGGTAAGCTGTTTAATTTCCTGTCTGAGGTATATCCTGTTCTGGTGTTTGTGTCTGGTGGTGTTGTTGGAGTGCTTTTGAGCGTAAACCTTGTGGAATTGGCGTTGGAGAGGTACAGAAAGGCGTCTATGACCTTTCTGATATCTTTGATGGTTGGGGCATTGAGGTCTCCCGTGATTCAGGTAGTGAGAGCTACTTCAGGTACTGAGAGTGTGTTAAGCT
>CAYMJB010000008.1:0-17362 GCA_964391005.1 uncultured archaeon
TCTTTCGTACAGGTTCAGCATGAAGGATTCTTCTTTTCTTGTATCTCCATCCCCTACGGATCTTGAGGATGTGAGGTCGCTGGAGAACACGGCAAACGTGGCTTTTCTGTCCACATCATCAGATACAGATCTGGATAAGGTTGTTAGGAACGCTGTCAAGCTGAAGCCGGACATGGTGATTCCTTACAGATACCAAGGCGGAAGAAGTTTGGATGGTCTCAAGACAGAGCTGGAGGATAGAAACATCGAGTTTAGTTATGCAGACGAGCAGGAATAAATTTTCAAAGTGATATAAAGAAGTTCATCACAGCCATCTTGATCGCAGTACCAAGTGTTTTTGTTTCATATCTGATATCTTTGTTTTGTATCATCTTCTTCAGTTCTTTTTGTCTGTCTTCAGCATTTGAAAGCCTGTCAATGTTCTGTTGGGTAATCCATATTTTCAGAGTTGGGTTTTGCATGAGTCCGTACTTTATCTCTTCTGTTCTCACTCCATCTGTTTCGACGCCAATCACGTCTTTCTTAAGCAGATCTTTGGAGTTATTTATCTGTGTGAGGTTTACAGTAATTGTCTGGTCTCCGATTATAGATCCTACAAACTCCGGTACTTCGCCTGATCTTGAGTTGTATTGTTTTTGGACATGACTAAGGTTCAAATGGTCTGAATCCGTCAGAACGTTTTCAGAGCTTGACATGTCGGTTACCTGCTGGGCTCCAACAGCTGAAACAGATAATAATGTTAACAGAGCAGCTGTAACATACTTCATAGTTTAGTTGTATTCAGTAGGAAGTTCTTATAGGTTGCCTTTCTACTTTACTGTCACTGATTTAGCCAGGTTTCTGGGCTTGTCAGGGTTGTGGCCTTTTTTTACGGCGGTCAAGTACGCGGCCATCTGGAAGGGTATGATTTCCAGTATCTCAGGGTTTTCATCTTCAGGCACGTCTATGTGGAAGCTTGATTCCTCGATTTCGGTGTCGCCGACTGATACTATATCAGCTCCGCGTGAATGTGCTTCCATCATATTGTTGTATGCCTGGCTGTAGTCCTCTCTAAGAAACGCAACTACAGGCGTTCCCTCTTCAACTAAGGCTAGTGTACCATGTTTGAACTCTCCTCCTGGAAAAGCCTCAGCGTGTATGTATGAGAGCTCCTTCAGCTTAAGATTTGCCTCACACGCCATCTCATACCCTTTATTACGTCCTATAAAGTATACATGATCTTTTTCAACCAGATAAGTGCTCAGTTCCTCTATCTCCTCCCTATTTGCATCAATTGTCTCGCCTATCTTTTCTGCTGTGTCAAGGAGTTTCTCCCTGCCCTCCTCTGTTCTGTTTTCCAGTGAGTATGCTATCAGTCTCAGGACTGCAAGCTGTGCTGTAAATGCTTTTGTGGACGCTACACCTATTTCAGGTCCTGCATTCACGTACAGCTTATGGTCTGCCTGACGTGCCAGAGTGGACCCTACCACGTTTACCACTGCTAAAACATCTGCCTTTGTTTCATCTAGGAGGGAGAGCAGATCTGCTGTTTCTCCTGACTGGCTGACTGCAATAACAAGGTCTTCCCCGGTTATCTCATCGCTTCTGTACTCGAGTTCATGGCTCTGCTCCGAATGTGCTTCGTATCCTGATTCACGTATGTATTTTGCTCCTAGCGAAGCTGCAAAGCTCGCGGTTCCACATCCTGTGAGGTATACATCCTCTGCTTTCTCTATCATTTCTTTGGCTTTTTCTAGATCAGATTTGTCTTGGTATGCTGCTCTCTTCACGGTTTTTGGCTGTTCCTTGATTTCCTTCTCCATGAAGTGGTTGTGTCCTTCCTTTGACGCCTGTTCTGCGTCCCAGTCAATCTCTTGGACTTCACGAGATACCTGATTGCCTGAGTTGTACACATTGTGATCCCCGTCTATAACCGCGTAATCGCCATCCTCCAGAAATACTGCCTTAGACGTGTGTTTGAGGAAAGGTGTAACATCCGATGCCAGGTGATACTCTCCGTTATCAATTCCTAAAACAAGAGGGGATCCTTTTCTAAATGCTATTAGCTCTCCTGTATCCAGCATGGCTGCGACGGCGTAGGATCCTTCTAGTTTATTCATGACTTTGTGTACTGCGTCTTCAATCTTGTTTTGTCCTAGCTCCTCTTCTAGGAGATGTGGTATAACCTCGGTATCGGTTTCGGACTTGAACTCTGCGTCAATCTGTTGTTTTAGCTCTTGGTAGTTTTCAATTATTCCGTTGTGTACTACAGCCACTTTTTCTTGTTCCGAGACATGTGGATGTGCGTTTTCCTGTGTTACTCCGCCGTGTGTTGCCCAGCGGGTATGTCCTATTCCGGACGTTCCGTCTATATCAGGGTTTCTGACTTCTTCGACCTCTCCGACAGCTTTCTCAGTTTTGATTGTAGGGTTTCCTGCCGTCGCTATACCAGCAGAGTCATAGCCTCTGTATTCCAGCTTCTTCAGCCCTCTGAAAACTTTCTCAGAGGCTTCTTCATCTCCGTAGTAACCTACAATCCCACACATACTGATATTATAATAATACTTCTGTATTTATAAACTCTTCCTGAAGACGGCCTAAACCGTTTAGATAAAGGCTTTACGGGTGGTGAGCATTTCAGGGATATGAAGTTTTTTGAGGTAATTTGAAACATAACCATTCAGGTTTTTATTTGACCGGCCTCCAGTTAGTCATCATGACCAAGGTTCTTAGAGATGGAAATCTTATAGAAGCCCAAGAACTGACTTCTAGTCAGCTAGATGCTCTATCAGATGAAACCAGGCAGAAGATAATAAGGTGTCTGGCAGAAAATCCATCATATCCCAGACAAGTATCTAGGGATCTTGGTATTCCAAAACAGAGAGCCTACTATCACTTCAATAAGTTAGAGGACTCCGGCTTGATAAATGAGTTCAAGACCGAGGACGTATCAGGAGGCTCCGCAGAGTTCTACAAGCCTTCCTCTGACGCTTATGTATTCGACACAGGAGCAAGAGGAAATGAGGAGGTTTCCTGGAGATATGACAGAAAGGTAAGGGCTTTTCTTGACACTGAGAAGGGAAGAAATGAACCTCAGGGTTTTGTGGTTGCCGGATCTCCTGATCAGCATGGCCCAGATCAGGTAAAGGCACGTGATGGACACTTACTGGGTGAGATAGGCCTGACATTGGGAGAGTACGGTGTGAAAGGATTTGAGACCAGGCTGGATACCGAGGTAATGAACAGAAACGAGTTTGAAAACAATATGATACTCCTTGGAGGAGTACTGACAAACACGATAACCAAGAAGTTTAATCAAAATTTTGAGGCCAGTTTTGAGGGCGAAGAGTTTCCTTACAGAAAGATTGAGACTCCTAAAGAGACGTACACAAAGGGAGAGATAGGCATAATCGCAAAGGCCGAAAATCCTCTCAGCGAAGATAACTGGATTATCATGGTTGCAGGTATACAGAATCGAGGGACTAAAGCCGCTGTAACGGCTTTCAGCGATCTTGAAAATCTTCTGAATGATTGGGAAGGAGGAGAGTTCTACTGTGTTGTAGAGGGCTTGGATAACGACGGTGACGGCAAGATAGACTCCTACAAGGTGAAGGAGAGATGAGTCCGGGAGACGATATGGACTGGATGGTTTTTCAGAGAGACGTTCTCGATGTGCTCAGACAATACAGAGGATACTTTAATTTCACTGAGAGGATAGGAAGTCTCAAGGACAGTTCAAGACCTGATTTTGTGGCAAGAACAGATCGTGAGGATAAAAAAGAAGTATGGGTTGTTGACGCAAAAAGCAAGAGAAAGATCTCTGAAAGCGACGTGGAACGCATGAGAAAATACATTGAAATGCTCAAATCCAACCCTATAGATCTAGGTCTGGAAATAGGTGAGCTAAATGAGTACAGGTTCAGAGGAATCTTTGTTAAAAGATCAAGAGAACCTGACGACGGTGTTTTTGAATCCGTGAAGTTTTCTTCTCTACATCAGTTCCTTCAGAATGAACTGGTCTACACAGATACTGAGTCCGTTGTAAGGGATGTGGCGAAGATGATGCAGAGAAAGCAGTTGTCTCAGAGCCAGGCCAGGCTGCTTCACAGAAGCATAAAGCCATTTCAAAGAACCCGGGAGAATGTGCTAGATCGACTTGAAGAAATCAAATCAGGCTATATAGGTCTGAAGATAAGAAAGCCTCCTTTTGATACGAAGCTGCCGGTTGAAGCATTACTTGAACATGATGAGAGACCTGAAATCTTTATGATCGATATACCGTACTCAAGAGACGCCCTAGATAACATAGAAGAAAAGATTGACACTATTAGAACAACTATAACAGATGATGAGGAAAACGTCTACTTCATAGCTGTGAACACCTTTGATCAGACCTCTAACTCAGATTACATCTGTAGTGTTCAGAACTTCGAGGAAGAGCTCTCGTCAACAGCAGGGATAATGTCTGTCGAAGACTTAGCTGATCTGTTTACACCTAAGGTATCCTCAAGTCGTAGCTGGGAGGACGGCTTCCTGAGTATTGAGGGAGTGGATGACAGGTTCTCCGTTAGGATTTACACTGACAACGATATACAGTTTAGGGTGGAGGCAGACATACCTGAAGAATCAATCAGCAGGATTAGAGATATGGAACTCAACTCCGGAAGACATTTAGGTACGGTTGATGAGGATGTTTTCGAACTGGAGTTTGAAATCGGCCGCAATCAAGAAATCCAGTTAGCTGAGGAAAAGCTTTCTCTTCAAAATTTTAAGGACCGAGTTAGGGCTGTATACCAGTCCTCAGTAAATCCTGTGCTCAGCAAGACTGTAAGCAACTTGGCCGCTGATACTTCGTAACAAGTAAAAATTATTTCGGTCTTAATTAGAATTGTTTAGGGATGAGAGATGAGGAGTTTATTGAGTTGAAGAAACTCGAGCGAATCGTAAAGAAGTTTAACAGGGACCTTGACTCTATCATAGTCGAGGGCTTTGACGACAAAGATGTTATGAGGGATCTTGGGTTCAAGGGCAAGATCTTCCTATCCGCAGAGATGTCGACCGAAGACCTTGTGGAGAATGTGGAACGAGGATCAGATAAAACAGCAGTTCTAACGGACTTTGATTCACATGGGAAAAAGCAGAACGAAGAAATCCGCCACGCATTACAGGGCAGAGTAAAGAACTCCATTAGCGCCAGAAAAGAGTTTGGCCTTCAGCTGACCTCAAACGACAGACATGCCGTGGAAGATGCCAGGCCGCTGTTGGAGGATAAAGACCAAAAATTTGTTGATGCAGCACTCAGCAGGTTATTTACGTTTGAGTGACCTCTAGTTGCTCTGCCTGTCTATCTTCGCGGCCAGTATGAAATCATTCTCATGCAGTCCATCAACCTCTGAACTACCTATTCTTACGTTCACTGAGGCGTAGGAAAGCCTTAGTTCGGGGTATTTCTCCTGCGAAGTGGCTAAGTCAGAAACTCTCTTAATGAATTCTACCGCTTCCCCGTGATTTGGAAAGTTAAATTCCCTTTCGAGAAGTTTCTCCTCCTCCTGAGCGGTCCAGGAGTTGTGTAACTGGGCCATATAATGCTTTATATCGTTACCTTGTAGGCCTTTCTCAGATTCGTCTACAATCTTGCAGTTTTTCTCCGATAAATGTGCCATATACCCATGTTTGTTTTGTTCTGAGTTAAATCAGTTACTGAAACTGTCCAAGAGATGTCTGATTCTGCTTTAAGGCTCTTGCACTGTACCCTAGCTCGTTGGAGAGGTGTGAGGCCAGCTCTTCGTCAAAACCATGGTGGGTGTACACTTCTTCAGGATCGACCTGTCTAACCAGCTCTATAAGCTCATCAAAGTCACAGTGATCCGACAAAATAAACGTTTCGTCGTATCCTCCTCTGAACTTGAAGGAGCTCTGTGCTGCCCAGCCGGAGAAACCAGCCTTTACACCTCCATATCTTTCAACGTTTTTCTCGATCCAGTCGGCCTGAGAGCTTCTTGAAGGAGCTATCAAAATCGCGTTCTCATCTTCAAGCTTCTGCTTGTTTTCTCCGTAGCTCTCGGCCTGAAACGACATGTCGGTACAGTCTTCTACCATATCGTTCATCTTTTTTACAGCTCCGTGAGCCAGTACAGGTCTCTCAACAACGTCTTCTATAATCTTCTGTATCTTCTGCGCCTTACCCAAAGAATAACCAAACAGGTAGAGAGGTTGATCTCTATTATCCCGTACAAAGTCCTCGATACGTGACTCAACCTCCTTCTGGTCTGGAAAGGTATAGGCAGGAACACCGTAAGTCGATTCAACGACTAATACCTCTGCGCTTACAGGGTTAAAACCTTCCAGGTATGCGGTTTTTCTCATCGAGACGTCCCCTGTGTAAAGATACTTTTTTTCTTTACCAAACAAAGCCGCTGTTGATCCGAGAATATGACCCGAAGGAATAAGCTCGATACTGTGCTCCTTCAGCCTGTCAACCTCTTCACCGGTTCTTTCCTCAGTAAGCCTGGCTGTAAGCTCGGAACACACAACCTGAGAACCGGATTGGTGTAAGTGATCAAAATGTGCATGAGAAACAATATTCAGGTCTCCTGTCGCATTTCTCGAGTCAGCGACAACCTCCCTATCACTAAGGTTAAAGTGGATTCCATCCTTTTCTCGAATCATCTTATATCTGTTTACACGCCAAGGCTAGTAAACCCTAGATACTAGGTGACAGGTTTACCTGATGCCCAGTCTTGCAAGGTTTCTTGATCTGTCTCACCGCATATCCATTCATCAGTTTCTGTATTGTAGAAGAATGGTACTCCTCCGCATTTTCCATCATCTAATTCCATCTGCTTCTCAGCATTCTCCTGATCGTTCCAGACCTCAAGCTGTTTAACATCCACGCCTTGCTCTTCTTCTAGTTCTTCCACTTTAGGATCCATCTTCTGGCAGTGAGGACATCCATCCCCAAAAAATTCGTACAGAGTCATACCTTAGACTTGATTTATCTGGTTAAAAAATAAACCGAAAATCGGTGTGGATACAATGCTTTTTTGTTATGTGGCGTGGAAAACCTATACTAGAGAGTTACCATGACGCAGAGGTATATAGTTGGTGATGTAGGAGGTACTAACGACGATCTTGCTGTTGTTGAGCGAAAGGAAAACGGCTTTGAGATCGTTTTTAAGCAGGACAAAAGCACTGACAACCAGCAAAGCTTTCTAGAAGGGCTTAAAAGATTCTTAACAGATCTTGAAGGTGAGTTTGAAGACAATGAGTTTAAAGAGGCATGTTTTGCTGTTGCAGGTCCTGTTGAAGATCGTAACGTAGAGATGCCTAACGCCGATCTTACCATTGATGCGAGAGTTATAGAACAGGAGACCAATTTAGATACAGTACTCTTGATCAATGACTTTGATGCGCTGGGTTATGCAACAGAGTTGCTGGGAGAAGAAGACTACATGACAGTGCAACAGGGCGAGCAGTCCCCTGAAAACCAGCCAAAGGCGGTAATAGGTGCTGGCACAGGTCTAGGTAAGAACCTTCTAGTTTATGACCAAGGTTTGGAGAGATATATACCGCACTCTTCTGAAGGTGGCCACTCTGACCTCCCGTTAAAAAACAGAAAGGAGCTGGAACTAGCAGAATTTATTCAGAAAAGAGAGAATATCAGTCACCAGATCTCATACGAGCACGTGCTCTCGGGTAAAGGTCTGGAGAATATGTACAGGTTCTTTAACAGAGACTCATCTCAAAAAGAGGGTATTCAAGCGGAGCAGATCTCAAAAACCAGAGAAACAAACCCGTGTAGCCAGAAAACGTTTTCAAAGTTCATAGAATTTTACGCCAGATGCTGTAGGAACTACGCGCTTGACACTCTTCCAAGAGAGGGACTTTACATAGCTGGGGGTATAGCAGCTCAGAACCCAGACAGCATAGATGAGCTGTTCTTAAAAGAGTTTCGAAACTCTTCTCCACAGTTCCGGAAGCTGCTTACAAAAATCCCTATACGAGTCATTAGCAACTATGATATTTCTTTGAAGGGAGCAGCTAGGGCCATGGAGCTTGAAAACAGCTGATCAGCATGAGATCTAGTACCCGTAGATATAGATTCCTCTACTAAATAGCCCCATATAGCGTATTTTTGGAAATACCTTCTGCATCCCAGTCAGTTATAGACAAGAATGGAGCACTTAAGCTCCATCCAGGCTGTGGTTACCAAACTTGTGTCTTAGCAGTGTTATGATCTGTCCTTGATAGCTTGGGTTCTCCTGACTTCTCAGTCTTGCGTCAAGTGCGTCTGTGATTACGTCAGTTGGGACGTTTAGTTCGTCGGCAGCTTCTGTTGTCCATCTTCCCTCACCTGATTCATTTGCTCTGCCTGAAGCCTCATCAAGCCCTTCACCGAACTCGCTGTAACCTTCCTTCAGCCATTCGATAAGCGATGACTCAATCACGGCGCCGTTGTCATAGACCTTGGCAGTCTTCTCAAGGTTGATATCCTTATTGGACTTCTGCATAACGTCGAATCCTTCTGCAATCGCCTGCATCATGCCATACTCGATGCCGTTGTGAACCATCTTGACAAAGTGGCCGTTTGGCGTTGAACCAAAGTATCCATACCCGTCTTCCACACAAAGGTCTTTTACAAGAGGCTCTATCCTGTTCCACTGGCTTTTAGGTCCTCCGGCCATCATGCATGCTCCATTTCTGGCACCATCAGGTCCCCCTGACACTCCTATATCAAAGAAGTGAATTCCTTCCTCAAGCAGCTCCTGGCTTCTTCTCTCAGTTTCCTCGTAGTGTGAGTTACCTCCATCAATCACTATGTCTCCTTCGTCAAGATAGTCCTTGAGTTTGTCTACAGTTTGATCTACAGGATCGCCGTGTGGAACCATCATCCAGACAATCCTCTGATCTGTACCAAGCTTCTCAACCACTTCTTCGACGCTATGAGCAGGTTCTGCGCCGTACTCAGAGGCCTCTTCAACCGCATCCTCATCTATGTCGGTAGCCACGACCTCGTGTCCGTGGTCGATTGCGTTCTTGGTCATGTTCAATCCCATCTTTCCAAGACCGATGTAACCGATTCTAAGATTTTCCGAATTCGAAAACATGTTTCTAATCTTTGATAAAGTCATTGTAAGTTACTCCTCCTGTTTAGTTTTATCCAACTTCCGTCATCTATGACGTCTTCAGCTTCTTCAGGTCCTTTAGATCCTGGGGTGTAGTTTGGGAACTCTGTTTCCTGATGTTGTGCCGTTTCAACAACTGAGTCTGTTATACGCCAGCTCTGCTCAAGTACCTCCCAGTCGACAAACATTGTTCTATCACCCTTCAAGAGCTCCTCAAGAATATGTTCGTATGCACCTGGAAGCAGCTGTCTACATGCCTTGCATGCCTCCATGGTTTCGGTTTCGAGATCTTCAATACCTCCGGAACCCTTGGAGTTGAATCTGATGGATACACCTGAGTCCGGCTGTATTCTGATATTTACAACATTTTCACTACTTTTCTCAGAATCGAAAAGATCAGTATCATCTTCCAGTACAACGTTTACCTCCGCGTACTTCTCATCCATCATCTTTCCAGACCTCACGTAGAAAGGCGTATCCTTCCAGCTATCCATATTCAGGTGCAGTTTCAGGGCAAAGAAGGTCTCGGTATCGGAGTCCTGCTTGACTCCCTCAAGCTGCCTGTAACTCTTTATACTATCTTTATCAGTTTCTTTGGCTCCGTATTGCCCCAGTACTATATCTTCAGGTTCCATGTCTTGAATTTTTTCAAGTACCTCAAGTTTTCCGTCTCTTATATCTTCTGCGGTTAGAGAGTCTGGCTGCTTCATGGCTGTCAGTGAAAGTACCTGCAGAAGGTGGTTCTGGAACACGTCCTTTATGGCTCCAGCCTCTTCATAGTAACCGGTTCTTCCGTTTACCCCCATATCCTCGGCCATTGTAATCTGGACGTTCTTGACCGATTCTGCATCCCATATCTTCTGGAATAGAGGGTTTGAGAAACGTAGAGTCACTATATTTTCCACAAGTTCCTTCCCAAGGTAGTGGTCTACCCTGAAAATCTGCTGTTCCTTGAAGCCGTCTATCCCTTGGTTAATGCGTTGTGCTGTCTCGAGGTTTTTTCCAAAAGGTTTCTCAAATGCAATTTTTGAGTCATCGGTATTGAGTCCTGCATTCTGTATCAAGGAAGACGTATATGTAAACAGGAAGTACGGAAGAGCCAAATAAAACGTGTAGCTTGTGTCGATTCCATGCTTGTTCGAAACTGATTCTACCTTGTCCCTGAGATCCTCTGGATCACCGGTCTTAACGTCCAGCGAGAGGTAGTAAAGGTTCTCTAAAAAGCTGTCTTCGTAGCCTTCTATACCCATGTCCTGTATGTATTCATGTATGTCGGAGTTGCTGCGTCCTACAAGCAGCACAGGCTGATCTATTTCTTGACTATATAGTTTTCTCAGTGCTGGTAGAAGCTTTTTCTGGGCTAGATCACCGGTGCCGCCGAAGATAACAATCAACTGGTCATTCATCTCTACCACCTCTCTTGAGGATTTCTCTGGTTTCGTCCTTATACTGTTCTACGCTTGGCTGGTTGAAAGGGTTTACGTTCATCAGGTATCCTAGGTACATCATCTCCATCATCTTGAACTGGAGCAGGGCTCCTATCGATTCTTCGGATCTGTCGCGAATCTTCACGACGTTAAACGGCCTCTTTTTGTCTTTGAAGGAATTATTTACGCCTTCAAATATGGCATCCATAATCTGGTTTAACGGTCTGCCCTGAACGTCTTCCACAAGATTGCTGTATTCAGGGTTTTCAGGAACCCTTACTTTCCTGTCGTTTTCTTCCGTGTAAACAAATGTATGTAGCTTGTCGTCCGGACCTCCCATGTAGAGCTGGTACATGGAGTGAAGATCTGTTGATCCAACTGATGCTATAGGTGTTACACCTGCGTTCACCTTTTCGCCGTCCCTGTTGTGTTTTTTTCCCAGGCTTTCTCCTGTAAGCTGTCTATACCATTTACCTATCATCTCGAGGTCTTTGCCGTAGAGGAAGAAATCGTGTATGTCTCGGCCCTGTTCTTGGTTCACGTAGATTGAGGCAGCTGAACGAGCCGCAGGATTATCATGTATATCTTTGTTCAAACATCTTTCTCTAACTCTCTCCGCACCCTCTAAGAGTTCTTCGAGATCAACCCCTAATATACCCAGCGGGTAAAGGCCTACAGGGGAGAGAACGGAGTAACGGCCCCCAACCTTCTCAGGTATCTCAAGTGTGGAATAGTCTTTATCCTCTGCTAGTTTATGAAAAGGTGAGTCCTCTTGAGATGTTACTGTGATGTATTCTTCAGGGTTATCCTTGTACTCAGATATTTTCTCTGCGATAACCTCGAAGTTTGAGATAGTCTCTGTAGTACCTCCTGACTTTGAGACACCATTCAGAAGGACGTTTCCTCCTGTTTCAAGAGATGATTCGATGATATCCAGTATGTCGCCAATGTGCTCGGAGTCTGTTGTCTCCGCGTAAAGAACCTTTGTATCCGGATTTTTCTGGTTGTACAGCTTTCCAAGTACGGCTTCCTGAACAGCTACTGTACCAAGATTGCTTCCGCCTATGCCTGCAACCACCAGATATTCGGGTTCAAGCTGTCTCTTGTCTTCTACGAGACTTTTTACCTGTTTCAGGGTTTTTTCGTCATCAGGCAGGTTAATTGAAGCTCTCGGGTCATCGTATTCCTTTTCTGTGGCCTCCCTCATGCTTCGGAATTCGGGTTGGAGTCTATCCTCTAGGCCTTTCAGCTTCTCCTTAGACAACATGGAGTTTTCTGCGTTAAACCTGAGTATGTGTTCTGTCAGTTTGATCCACCTGTTATCTCTGCGTATTCTTCTACGGTGTCGTCTGTGAAGGACTTCATTCCCTCTACTGTTTTCTGGTGCTCGAGGCTGTCTTCGATTATATCCGGAGGTACGGTCACTATGTCTGATCCGACGATGGCTGCTTCCCTCAGCATCCTCTTGTTTCTGATTGATGCTGCAAGTACCTCTGTATCTTCGATATCGTGTTTGTCAATTATTTCCACACATTCTCTTACCATATCAATACCTGATTTTATACCGTTGTCATCTTCCTCTCCTTCAAGGCCTTTGGCAGGGAAGTAATCGCCTTTATCCCACTCAAGGTTGTTTTTTTCTCTTATCAGGTCGTTTATCCGTCCTGCAAAAGGCGATACGAACTTTGCCCCGGCTTTAGCAGCCATTAATGCCTGCTCTGGTGTAAATATAAGTGTTGCATTAACCGGTATGTCTTTGCTGGTGAGTTCTCTGATTGCCTTGACTCCGTGGTACGTTCTTTCCTCACCGTTGAAACTTGGGTTGACTGGTATCTTCACGAAAACATTGTCGTTTACATCGTTAAACCTGTTGTAGAGTCTTTCTCCCTCTTCCACCATCTCTTCATATGTGTGTCCTGTAACTTCCAGCGACACAGGTACGTCCCCAGCTGCCTCTAGAATCTTCTCGATGTACTCTTCAAGCTTTATTTTGTCTCCTTTTTCGCTGTGAAGCTCTTCAACTGCTTGTTTCATCAGAGAGGGGTTTGTGGTTACACCATCAAGCAAACCGGCTTCAGACGCCTTTTCTATTTCTTCGAGGTACGCTGTATCCAAGAACAGTTTCATGGTTAATCAACAAGTTTACCGGAATAAAAAGGAATTGATCAGTTATCTTCTACTAGGTTTAATGCCTGTTTCTTGATGGCTTTCCTGTCTATTCCGCAGTTTTCTAGAAGTTCCTGTTTTCCTCCGGAGTGAGGTATCTTGTCTACAGCAAGTGTTCTCATCTCAATGTTTGATTCCTCCAGCTCTTTTCCAAGCATCTCTCCGATTCCACCTTCAGGGTAGTGGTCTTCGGAAACCACAAGTTTTCCTGAGTTTGACTCCACAAATCTGCGGAAGTTGTACGAGTTGAATGGCTTTACACAGTAAATATCTACAACTGCAGCTTTTATTCCTTCCTGCTCGAGCATTTCTCTTGCTTCAAGTGCTTCGTGTACTGTTATGCCTGCTCCTGCCAGCACCACGTCCGGGTCTTCAGGTTCCTCTACCTTTTTGAACTCGCCGATTGGGAACTCTTCTTCTGGACCGTATATAACCTCTGTCTCAGGTCTTGTGGTTCTTATGTAGTCCAGGTTTCCGGATCTGTGTGCGTTTTCAACCATCTTTCTGGCGGAGTTTCCGTCACAGGGGTACATGACTCTGGACTCACGAAGCGCTCTAAACAACGCAATGTCGCTTAGACCCATCTGTGAGGCACCGTCCTGCCCGATTGAGACCCCTGCGTGTGATCCTACTACTGTTATCTCTGCCTCTGAAAGTGCTGCCATCCTGATCTGGTCATGGGCTCTTGATATGAACGCTGAGAATGTTGAGGTGAAGACTTCGTATCCTTTTATTGAGAGGCCCTGTGCCATGCTGATCATGTTTTGCTCCGCTATAAAGCTTTCGACAAACTGGTCAGGGTTGTCTTCCTTGATGTACCCTGATCTTGTCGAGTTTGATACCTCTCCGTCTACTGCCAGCACCTCTGAACGGGCCTCAGCTAGGTCTGCAAGTGCGTTTCCGTATGCGTCACGTGTCGCAAGTACCTCACCCTGTTCGTATGTTCTCATATCTACTTTCTTTTCCTGGAAAGACGGCTTCTCCTGTTCCTCAGGTTGAGGGATTTTGACTTCAGGCATTTCAGGATCTGGAAGCTCTTCAAACGCGTCCTGCATCTCCTCCTCGTCTAAGGGAACTCCGTGCCAGCCTTGCTCTCCTTCGGTAAGGGATACGCCTTTACCTTTTACTGTTTCCGCAAGTATTACGGTAGGTCTGTCAGATGCGTGAGAGTTTTCAAAAGCGTTTTTTATTTCCTGTACTGAGTGGCCGTCTATGACTTCTACGTTCCATCCAAAGCTTGAGAACCTGTCTCTGTACCAGTTCATGTGGTGGCCTACTATGGTTTCACCTCTCTGACCCAGTCTGTTGACATCTACTACTGCGGTCAGGTTGTCAAGATCGTAGTAAGACGCAAGCTCGAGAGCCTCGTAGACCTGACCTTCTGAAACTTCAGAGTCTCCAAGAACAGTGTATGTATGGTAGTCTCTGTCCTGTTTCTTTGCTGCAAGAGCTTTTCCCGTCGCTATTGAGAGGCCCTGTCCAAGAGAACCTGTAGCTTCCTCTACCCATTCCAGAGAGATCGGCATCGGGTGTCCCTGAAGATGTGAGTCAAGTTTTCTGAGAGAGTCAATATCCTCGTCTATGGCGCCCGCTCTGTCAAGAGAAGCATACCATATCGGCGCTGAGTGACCCTTGCTTAGTACAAACTCGTCGTTACCTGGGTTTGAGGCGTCTCCGGGATCGTAGTTCATCTCGTCGAAGAAGAGTACGGAAAAGACCTCTGCGCACGACATGCATGATGTTGGATGGCCTGAACCTGCCTCAGTAGTCATCTCTATTACGTCTCGTCTAAGAAGATCGGATATGCTCTCAAGCTTGCTGTTGTCAGTCATGATTACTCCAGCTTATGAGTAGAATTTAACCGTAAGGTTACTATTTACTTATCTTCTATTTTCTCTTCCAAGGTTCTGACGGCCTGACCAGGGTTGTCGCTTTCCTGTACGTACGAGCCTGATACAAAAAGGTCTGCGCCAGCTTCCCTTAACTCCTCTATATTCTCAGGTGTCACATGGCCGTCAACCTCTACACTTGTCTCGGGGTGTTTTCTCTTGGCTTCTGTGATCTTGTTTATAACCTCCCTATGGAAATCGGAGCCATAGCTTCCGGGCTCGACAGTCATAAACTGAACAACATCAACCTCGTGTATAACCGAGGATATCTCGCTAAGATCCGTCTCCGGATTCAGAACCACTCCAACCTCTTTATGGTTTTCCTTTAGATAGCTTATCACTGATTCTGGATTGTCTGCCGCCTCTATGTGGAAGTTGAATCTTTCAAACTCGTTTAGGTTCTCTTTTATCCAGTTTAAGGGCTTTTCAACCATAAGATGTGCCTCATATCTCTGATACCCTGGAAGATCAAAATCAAAGTCAAGTGAATCGTTCTCAACAAACTCTCCATCCTGAACGTCGACGTGAAAAATATCTGAGTACTCCAAAACTTTCTCAAGCTCCTTGTCCAGTTCTTTCTGATTGTTTGCGAGTAAAGCCGGAAGAACCTGAGGTTTTTTTCTGTTTTCGTAGAGGCTTATCTCTTTAAGCCTTCTCCTGTGTCTTTCTGCTCCGGTGAAATCTGTTTCAAGCCATTTTAGAACTTCTTTCTTTGCCTCTTCGTCATCAATAAAGCCGGCGCCTAGTGAGAGAACGTTTGCATTGTTGTGTTTCCGGGATAGCTCTGTGATCTCCGGCTCTCCGCCGTAGTAAACTACGGCCCTGACCCTGTCCACCTTATTGGCTGCCAGTGCCTCTCCCTGACCAGAATGACCAAGTACTATACCTAGGGATTCGTCCTCATCTCTTACAGCTTCAGCAGCATCTATAATATATTCAGGGTAGTCATCGCCTTTTTGATAGTCCTCTGGGCCCTTGTCAACAACTTCAAATCCTTTGTCGTTGAGAAATTCTACGAGAGTGTTTTTAAGCTCGTAACCGGCGTGGTCGGATGCGATAAAGATCTTTTGACTCATAAAATCATTCTAGTTTGTTTGTTTTCGGATGTAAAGTATTTTGATGGCTCATCTCAGGCGAGACTTTAGTGATTTTATTGCTTTCTTGGTTCCGCAGAAACAAGTAAAGTAATTGAATATCAGCCCAAGGCCCGCTACACCTAAAACTATGGCCAGAGAAATGTTTGATCGTAGTAGAGCTGTCAGAGCCAGCGTTTCAAGTATTATGCCCCCTAGAAGCCTCTGCTTTCTCTCTTTTTCGCTCAGGTTTTGCTCCACTAGTGCTCACCTATAAACGGGTTTTCAATGTCGAAAACTCTTCCCTTGTTGTCTGAAACGCCGTAAATCTGATAGTATCCGTTCATATCTTCTCCTTTCTCGACAATGTGTTTAACTGTTCTTCCTAGGTCCTTGTGGCTCAAATAAAGGGTTGAGTAGTACGGCTCTCCTTCTTGAGTCTCTTGGTCTTCTGAGTTTACTCCTCCGATCCTGATGCTTACACCTGTTTCAATCTCATCTTGCTGGACGGCTTCTCTGGTTTTATGTTCTGTCTCAATTTTTGATTCTCCGTAGGGACTGTCCGGGTTTTCCGCCCTCGGATCGAGAAGCTTGCTTGGCTTCTGTTTTCTCAAGTCAAAGCTAGTCTCAGGATCTATGCTCTTACGGTAAGGCTGCGGCGTCTCCTCAAGGCTGCTATCCTTGGTGTAGGCCGATATATCGCCGGTACCTGCATGTATGGATGAGCCGTTGATAAACACATCTACCCCTGCCTCCTTAGATGCCTCCAGCGCGTTTTCAAACATCTTCATGTTTCCCTCCCAACTGCTTTCTGTATCAAAGTTTTCCCTAGATAGATTCCAGGCCAGGTGAAAAACAGTATCTACATCCTCCAGTAGATCAGCTAGCTTGTCTTTACTGGAAGATTCTGTAAGGTCCAGACTGTGTATTCTTGTGTAACATGTTTCATCGCACTCTTCCAACCCTACTCCTACTACCTCAAACCCTTCCTCTGTTAGATATTTTCCTGCTGCTGCTCCAACCGTGCCTTCCGCGCCTGTGATCAAAATTTTCTCTGTCATAACTCTATTTTGTACCTTACCTGTATAACTGTGTTTCGGAATTGAACTTGCTCCACGCAAACCAGTAAAATCCTTGAGCTAGTAAACGTCTCATATCCTCGTTCCCGTCAACGTCTTCTCCGTTAAGAGTCCACCTGTCTCCTCCTGAACCTGAAATCTCTTCATTATTCAAGCTGTAATCCACGTCGGTTTCGTTTTGTAGCAGCGCCGTTACACTTCCATCAGACGGTCTTCTGAACACAATAAGTGTATCATTGTCGATTTCTGTCTGGATCATTTGTTCATCCTCTAGAGCGTCTTTGGTGACAGCTATTGACTGGTTCCCGGTTTTTACTCCGTATACTATGTCCTTTGATGGAAGCCTTTCATCCACCTGATTGACTCCGTATCCAACTCTCTCAGATCTTTTGTACCCGGAGTATGCCTCTGTCTCATAGACGCTGTTGGGATAGACCCCTGTATCCCTTGATAGCACTTTTGTGTCGGGATGAGCTTTCTCCCATTCATTCCACTCAGTTATCGATGAGAAAACCAGGTCAAGCCTCTGCGGTACCTTTTCACCTATTATTGCTCGACCTGATATCTGGCTCCACAAGGTGTCTGAACTCCTGTCGTACATAACTAGGTTGGCATTGTATAGTT
>CAYMJB010000009.1:0-1086 GCA_964391005.1 uncultured archaeon
TCTCAGGAGAGTATTGAGGTGATTGATCAGGCTTTCTTAGACGATCCTGATGTTGTGGCTTTGGAGCTTGATCCTCCGCGTCTGGAGGCTTTGATGTTTGAAGGTAGAGGCAGAGATGACGGTTCTGTGTTTATTCGGCTTCTTGAACGGTTTCAGAAGTATATCGGTGGCAAGACAGGTTTGATGCCTGGTGAGGAGATGCTTTACGCCTATAATAGAGGTATTCAGGAGAACCTGGATGTGGCATTGGTTGATAGGGATATCAGGGTTACGGTTGAGCGCCTGAAAAAGGTTAGACGGAAGGAGAAGGTTAAAGCTTTTTTCTCGCTGCTAGGTGGTTTTCTGATTCCTTTTGGAGGCGATTTCGATCTTGGAACTATTCCTGAGGAAAAGAAGATAGATAGAATGGTTTCCGAACTAGAGGATTCCTTCCCTGAAATATACCAGGTTCTGATGGAGGAGAGAAACCGGTACATCTGCAGGTCTCTGGTTCAGCTTCAGGAAGACAATCCAGAAGATGATATCGCGGTGTTCCTGGGGGCGGCTCACTGTCAACCGGTTTCAGATCTACTGAGAGGTGAGGATGTTGAGGTCTATCGTAAAGGTGTCTTGGAAGAAAGGTGATAGCGGTTATGAGGCAGATCTTCTGGTCGCTGAGCCAAACGGCTTTGAAAGGATAACCTTGGTTCCCGGAAGAAGCTTTTCCCTTGAGATCGTAAATGAGAGGAGATGCACAGGTTACGCACCTGAGCCTGGTGAGAGAGCTGTCTGCCCTGAGTTTCGGAAAATTAAGTCAGGGTCACAGTGTTCTGAGTGTCGTGGAAAAGATATCTATTCTGGTTATGTACGCGGTGATAAGGATACGGATCTGGATGGAAGCTTCTCGGTTTACATGGCTCAGATATCGGACATGGTTAAGGTAGGTGTTACCAGGGATGGTAAGATACCTGAGAGATGGGTTGAGCAGGGAGCTGATTTCGGTGCTCGAGTCCGCAGAGGGCTTGACTCTAACGAAGCTCTCAAAGCTGAGTCAAGTATTTCTTCAGACGGCCTGACTGAGAGGATTCGAAAAGAGGCAAAGCTTCC
>CAYMJB010000009.1:1186-17270 GCA_964391005.1 uncultured archaeon
CTGAGAGGATTCGAAAAGAGGCAAAGCTTCCTACAAAAGATGAAGCTGATCTTCTAAGGAAAGAAATGAAGCAGAGAGATTTTGGTGGTGAAGTCCAGGATGTACAGAGTTTGACAAGATACACCAACATGAGTGCATCCGGTTTTCAGAGGTCAGGCCTGTTTGAGGGAGCCTTGGAGTCTGTCAGAGGTCAAATAATCTCAAACGGCAGGCTTGCTATGCCTTTGACCTCAGGTAAGGTAATCAAGAAGCCGGAGCAGAAGGGTCTAAACAGCTTCTGACACATGAGTTACCAAGTACTTGGAGATGTTTGGAATATTATTTGAAGCTGTTACACTATATTATGGTTATGACTGATTTTGAGAGGGCTTTAGTTAACTCTTTTAATGATTTCTTTGAGTCGGAGGAGATTGATGGGATAGCCCATAGAAAAAAGCAGCACAGGTTTTCATCTCAGCTCTGTGATGTCTTGGTTGATTCAGAGCATGATATGTTTTATCTGGCTATAGAAAACAAGAGTGTGAAGACATCAAGTACCAATAAGCTTTACTTTTCCCAGCATTTTTCCAAAAGTGATGGAGGTCATCAGGTTGAGAGGATCAGTGATTTCGTCGATAGGTCCGGTAGGAGGGGTTTTCTTGCGGTTGAGTTGAAGCGTGGACGTGGTAGAAGCAGGCAGGCATACATGGTTCCCTGGAGTTCTGTACGTGAGGCATATCAGCAAGGTGATACAGGCCTGCATATTGATGAGATTAAGGAGTATCCCGAGATCTTGAGGGATTCTGAGGACTACAGCATTGCTGATTTGTGTATGGATATGAAGATATAGCGGGAAGATTTTTTGACTGTAGGTATTTAGTAGTGGTTATGTCTGTTGAAGCACCTAAGATCAGTGGGTTACCTGACATCTCTGATCTCTTCAATTTTGTGCTGGGTACAGGTGTGCTGGCAGCAGCGTTTGCTGCTTTCTACGGTCAGCTCGAGGTTTCCAGTGTTTTGTTTTATGTTTTGGCAGGTGGTGCCGTGCTTGCTACACGTGAGCTTGGTGTTAGGATTGCCGCGAATCTGCTTGACGGGTATGCCAGTCTTGAGGTATCCAGCCCTGGATCAACTGTTACCGTGTTTGGGGCTATCTTGTCCGTGGTAACCGGGTTGCCGATTATCTTACTGTTCCCTGTTTACTCAGAGGTCTCTAGGAAAAGGTATGAGCAGTGGGGTCGTTCAACCGATGCTGTATGGGCTATGTACAAGTTTAAGATAGCCAGGCTGGCGCTCTCCATGTTAATCATAGGCTTCGCCGTCTCAACTGTACTTGGGTTTTCCATGCTGGCTCAGATGTATGCCTTGTTTGCCTTCTTCCAGGCTCTGCCTTTTGATTATTCAGGTATACCGACAGGTCCTCTTGATGGCGCTGAGATACTGCGCTGGAGCGGTTTCTGGTGGATGTTTTTCACAGGTGTTTCTATACTTATGATTACCTTCTCCGTGGTGTAGAAATCTTTTGATAGAAAAGAAGAGGTAAGTAAGGTTGTTTTTGGAGGAGTTTTTACTCTCTGAGGAGGTCTTCTACAGGGTCGTCTTCCTTTTTTTCTTCTACCGGTCCGCCTATGGTTCCGGGTTCTTGGTCAGGAAGCTCGTCCTCAAAGGAGTCCTCGTCGTTGCGGATTTCCTCTGCCTCTCTTTGGATGCGTTCTCTCATTGCATCTTCGTCGAGTTCTTCCTCCTCATCGTCAAAGTCGTCCGGTTCAAACTCGTTTGGTTCGTCCATGGATTTATTCACCTAATACCTTCTGATATAGGTTGACCAAGCTGTATCCTTATAAAGGCTTGGAACCCTGTGCTGTTTCCAAGGTAGCAAAGCTAAGAAACACATGGTTGGATTTATTATCCAGCAGCTACCAGTACTTTAATATGCCGAATATTGTCGTAGGGAGAAGTGAGGAGGATAAAGAAGAGCACGGCCTAGAGGGTACAGGGGTCATAGGCAAGCACCTTGTTGGTGAAGACGAGGAAGCTCATACAGCAAACCCTCTGCATTTTGACGTCGCAAAACCCCACGTTGTGGGAGTTTTTGGAAAACGTGGTACAGGAAAGTGTCTTCTGCCGGATGAGAAAGTACTAACTGAGAAAGGTCTCGAAAAAATAGAGGAAGTGTTCGAGAGAGGCAGGGAAAAAGGAAGCCTCAAGAAGCTCGACAGAGATGAACAGCTCTATAAATGTGAGGAACTGAATGTTCAGTCGATAGACGGAGAGTTCAAAAATCAGAGTAACGGGGTAAAAGCGGTTTACAGGAAAAGAGTTAGTGAAGAACTCTTCAGGGTTAAAACAAGCTCTGGCAGAAAAGTTACTGTCACTTTAGAACACCCTCTATTGACTTCTGAAGGGTGGAAGGATGCTGGAGAACTAGAAGAAGGAGAACTAATAGGTGTACCCAGAAAATTAGATATGGATTTCAAGGATCAGAGGCTTGAAAAACCTGAAAGTTTTGAGGAAGCAGATTACTCGAACAGAAACTGGAGAGAGTCAGAACTACTTGAATCTGAAGGTGGAGATGCTACTAAGCTGTCGGATGGTACAGGGTCATTCCGCAGAGTTTTGCAAGAGGCTGAAAACAAGGATTTGATACATTTAAACGAAGGTATGGTTCAAATAACTGAGAAAGGTCAAAAAGAACTGAAGGAAAGACAAACAGATCAGCACTACCGCCTAGGTAAATCAACTCCAATAAAAGTCCCAGAAAAGGTTTCCCAAAAGATTGGCGAATTCTTGGCATTTCTACTGGCTGAAGGTCATGAGCAGAAAGTCACCAACGGCAACTACAGATTAATGTTCACTAACACGGATCAATCACTGATTGATCGATTTAGACGAATAGGTAAGGAATTGTTTGACCTGGAATTCCATAAAATGAGTGAAGATACTGTTTACGCGAACTCCACGGCACTTGAGGAATTCCTAGATGTAAACGGATATTCTGTCTGTGAGAATTCATTTAATAAGGAGATACCGGACTTTATCTTGACTTCAAGTGAAGAAACTGCTGTTGTTTTCCTCAAGAGATATTTTGAATCCGAAGCCAATGTGACCGATCAGCAGATAGATCTAGTGACTGCCAGTAAGGATATTGCTAATGCATTGAGTTATATGCTTCTCCGATTTGGCATTGTGACGAGGATAAATCAAAAAGAGAAATATGCTTCAAATACGGAGGAAAAGAGAGTCCGTTCTTACTACCAGTTGACAATATCAGGATCCGGACAGTTAGAAAAATTCCGGGATAAGATAGGTTTCTCTGTGGACAGAAAATCTGAGAAACTGTCATCGACACTGAATCAAAGTAACACAAATGTAGATGTCGTAGAATGTGGTAATCTTCTAAAGGAATGTCGCGAAAAGATGGGTGCTAATAGAATACAGGTAGCAACCCACAAGCAGTCTCTTAAAGCCTATGAAGATGGAAAGTATAAGATAGGAAGAGAAAAGCTTGGAGAAATAATTGAAAACTTGGAATCATATCTGGAAGAGATTAGTCGGATGAAGAAACAACTTGACGACCAGCCAACCATTGAAAAAGTCGAAAGCTTCATGGAAAAATCCAATGTTCTCTGGAAGGAATTAAACAAACAGCAAGGATATGATAGATCGGATAGAAGGATTCTAACTTACAAAAAGTATCAAAAGAATCCTGAAAAACTGGCGGAGTCTGTCTTAAGTATTTTCAATGATAAGAACGACTTAGAAGAAGCCCGTAACTTGATTAAGAAACTTCAAGATCTAGCTTGTTCAGACGTTTTCTGGGATGAAATAGAAGAAATCAAAGAAATCGACTACGAAGGCTGGGTATATGATCTGACAGTGAGAGAAAATCACTCGTTCACCGCAGGACTTGGAGGAGTTTTCTGCCATAACAGTTACTCCATGGGAACCCTCGTTGAGGAGTGCCAGCAGAGCGACGTATCAGAAAATATCTCAACTATTATGATTGATCCTATGGGTATCTTCTGGTCGATGAAAAGACCTAATGAGAGGGATGTCTCAATGCTAGATAAATGGGATATGAAGCCTGAGGCATTTGACGCCCAAGTCTACATACCTAAGGGAAAAACCAGAGACTTTGATGAAAAGGAGATGCCTTACGACGATACTTTTACCCTAAATCCTGCGCAGTTGACCTCTGAGGAATGGAGGATGGCCTTTGGACTTGACTCCAACACAGAAATGAGTATTCTTCTTGAGAGAATGTGTGAGGATCTTACAGATGAGTTTGGAGATGAATACAGGATAAAACATATGAAGAAAGCCTTGGAGAAGTATGAGTTCCCGGAAAAGACGAAGCGCGGACTTGAAAACCGTCTGAGGAATGCTGAGGACTGGGGTGTTTTTGGAGAAGAATCATCTATAGACAAACTTACAGAAGCCGGTGAACTTTCTATTGTTGACGTATCTGTGTTTGGCCAGCTTTCCGGAGGTACGCGAGTACAGGCTCTTGTAGTGGCTATACTGGCTAAGAGAATACTTAGGAGAAGAATGGCTGCGCGCCGACTTGAGGAGCTTGATGAGATGCAAGGGCTGGATAGAGCCGATGAACCCATACAGTGGATGTTAATTGATGAGGCTCACGAGTACCTTCCTGCTGAAGGAGAGACACCTGCTACTAATCCGCTTCTGAGGTGGGTGAAGATTGGTAGAGAGCCTGGTGTATCTCTTGTGCTCTGCACCCAGCAGCCGGCAAAACTTCATCCAAATGCTCTTTCTCAGATGGATTTGCTGCTTGCACATCGGTTAACCGCCCAGCAGGATATTGACGCGCTTCAGGAAATCATGCAGACTTACATGCGTTATGATCTCAGACATTATATTGATGCGTTGCCTGACCGGCCTGGTACTGCAATGATAATGGATGATAACTCGGAAAGAGCATATCCTGCGCAGATGAGGCCGAGAAAGTCTTGGCATGCCGGAGGGACACCTGACGCATTTGACTAGGAAAATGGCATCCAACCAAGTAATTACACAGGAGGTCCTTAACAGGACAGAGTACTTTTTCAGAGTTCCTTTTGAGAACCAGCAGATACTACCTACGCTTCTTCCATTGATTGCAGGAGCTGTGATAATGGAGCTCTACTTCGGAAAACACAAGCAAGAGGCGCTTGGATGGAACACAAGCGTAGGTAACGCAGCCCTGTGGATGACTACAGGTGTTTCGCTCCTGCTTTCAGAGTCATCTCTCACGCAGCCGGAGCTTTACGCTGTTTACGGGCTTATAGGCTTGGGTGCTGTGGTCACCTTTCTGGATTTCTTTCATATCTGGTCTTCAACCGTTGCATTTGTAGTTTCTTCCTCTGCGATGGTTTACACTCTTGCATATACTCTGGTTGTGACGATAAAATCCGGTTTTCCTGCTGATCAAGTAACTTTGAAAGCCGCTGCCCTTTTTTTCGTCAGCGTGAACCTGATATTCAAGATTATTCAGGGCTTTGAAACTGACGAAGATTCTTCAATGGATTTCTCCTGACTTGGAAAAACTCTACTCTAATATATTTTCAGAACCAGTTAATGTTTAGATGAGTGTTCTGGATACTGAGAAAATTGAGTCAAGAGCTTACCAAGAGGTTATAGCTGCCTCTGCATCTGACAGAAATACTTTGGTGGTTCTGCCCACAGGTCTTGGTAAGACAATCATCGCGGTGATGGTGGCCTCAATCAAGATGAAGGATGACCAGAAAATCCTGATGATGGCTCCAACTAAGCCGCTTGCAAGCCAGCACTGTCAAACTTTTAGAGAGTTTCTAAACGTTCCAAAAGACCAGCTTAAGGTTATGACCGGCGATACAAGACCTGAGGAAAGATATGATCTGTGGAAGGATAGGAGAGGTTTTTTTGCGACACCTCAGGTTGTTGAAAACGATCTTATCTCAGGTGAAGTACCTGTGCAGGATTTTTCACTGGTTATCTTTGACGAAGCTCACAGGGCCACAGGCGACTACAGCTATGTTTTCATAAACGAGAAGATGGATGTTCAGAACCTTGCTCTTACTGCCTCTCCGGGAGGGTCCAAGGAACAGATTATGGAGGTGGCTGAGAATCTTGATATAGATAACTTTGAGGTCAGGACCGAAGATGATCCCGATGTTGAGCCCTATATAGAGGAGAAAGAGGTTAACTGGATCAACGTCGAGCTGGATGACAAGTTTATGGAGGCAAAGTCAAAGATGGAGTCTGCAAAAAGAGATCAGCTGAAAAAGTTGAAGTCTCTGGGGCAACTGGACTCCACAAGCAACGTAAACAAGACTGATCTACTTAAGCTTCGTGGACAGATCTCGTCAAAGCTTTCCAAGAAAGACGATCCCAAGCTCTACTCCGCTATATCAAGGGTTGCGACAGCACTCAAGATTTCACAAGCAGTCGAACTGCTGGAGACGCAGGGTGTCAGCCAGTGCTTTGACTATATAGATGGCTTGGAGAACGATGACTCAAAGGCAGCTTCGAGAGCACTTGAAAACGAGGATATGCAGAAAGCTAGAAATCTTATCAAATACCTGAAGACCGAGGGAGAGGAACATCCCAAGCTTGACAAAACTGTAGAGATACTCGAAGGGCTTGAAGAAGATGGCAAGGCTCTTGTCTTCACAGAGTACAGGTCTTCTGTGGAAAATATTACTGAAAGGCTTAAACAGGAAGATATGGATGCTACAAGGTTTATAGGTCAGTCAGGTGACCAGGGAATGAGCCAGAAACAGCAGATCGAGCTTCTTGACGAGTTTCGAGACGGTGAGCACCAGGTAGTGGTTTCAACCAGTATAGGTGAGGAAGGGCTTGATATACCGGCAGTGGACTATGTTGTCTTCTATGAGCCGGTTCCATCTTCTGTCAGGAGTATCCAGAGGGCGGGCAGAACAGGCAGACAGGAATCAGGTGAGGTATACGTTCTAATTGCAGAAAACACACGTGACGAAGGCTATTACTGGAGTGCACAGCACAAAAAAAAGAACATGAACAAGGTTCTGCAGCAGCTGAAAAACGAAGAAATGGAAAACCAGGTTTCAGGTCCTCAGAGATCTCTTAACGGATTCAAATCTGAAGAGGAGGGTCAGGATCAGAAACAGGTTGATCAAAACCAAGGAGACCGGGTTGAGATTGTTGTTGACGACAGGGAGAACTCCGTTGCAAAGAAGCTTTCCAAGATGGATGTTAATGTGGATAAGCAGAGGCTTGAGGTAGCTGACTTCCTGGTTTCCGAGGACACTGCTGTCGAGAGAAAGCAGGCGGAAGACTTCGTTGATTCGATACTTGATTCACGTCTGTTTGATCAGATTATCGAGATGCAGGACTACAGCAACCCTATACTGATGATTGAAGGCGACAACCTGTACTCTCATCGTGATGTCCATCCTAATGCTATAAGAGGAGCTCTTGCCACCGTTGCTATAGATTATGGGATGGCGGTGCTGTGGAGCGACGGAAACAAGGATACAGCTGAGCTTTTGAACTCACTGGCAAAAAGGGAACAAGAAGACAAAGATAAGAATATTGCCGTGAGGGCGGACAAATCACCTACAACTGATAAAGAGCTTCAGAAGTATGTTGTAGGAGGCCTTCCAGGTGTAAACACTAAGATAGCTGAGAGGCTACTCAAGGAGTTTAACTCTATTCAATCGGTTTATACAGCCTCTTTTGAGGAGCTTAAAACCGTTGAAGGTATAGGTGAGAAGAAGGCTTCCGAGATAAGGGAGCTTATCGAGAGAGGTTACACTTAGATGGACCCTATTATAGTTGGCGTTGATCCTGGAAGTACGTCGGCGGTGGCAGCAGTGGACTTTCAGGGAGAGCTTGAACTTCTGGAAAGCGGTAAGAACTTTCCTCCTAGGGATATAATCTCGGAAATCGTGGATGCTGGTAAGCCTGTGATGGTGACCTCTGATAAGGGTGAGACTCCGTCAAAGGTAAAGAAGATTGCTGCTTCGGTTGGTGCAAGAGAGTTTGTACCTGAGAAAGATCTCTCAAAGGACAGGAAGAAAGAGCTTGGGCAGGGCAGTAACTCACATGAGAAAGATGCCTCTGCAGCTGCCATGCACGCGTTTAAAGCCCATAGAAGCGGTATAGAAGAGATAAAAACACTCTCTCAAGACATGGACTTGGATACGGCTGAAGTGGCAAAAAAGTACTTTAAACCAGGCAAGAACGTAATGGAGGATAGCCAGGAGGAAGAAAACACCAAAGACGAGAAAGGCCGGAATAATCCGTTTAAGAGGAAGGCTGAGAGGTTAGAGGAAAAGGTTGATACACTTCAAGAGGAACTTGAGGAGAAGGAGGAGAGCTTGGAGTTTAAGGAGCAGCAGAGGAGAGATCTTCAAAGCAAGTACGACAAGCTTAAGGCCGGTAAGACGGAAGACATTCTCAAGGATACCAAGGTAGAGAAATTAAAGAATAAGATTGAGCAGAGAGATAAGAAGATAGATAGACTCCAAGACAGACTTGATAATGCCTTACTTAGGGAAAAACAGTACAAAAAAGCTGTTGAGGAAATTCAGAAAGGCGGAAAGATAGTTCCTTTAGTTGAGGAAAGCTCCCCTGGAGAGGAGCCGTTTGTAACCTACTCAAAGGACCTCAGGGACAGAATGAGATCCAAAGGAAAGGAGGTTTACCACGTTGACGAGGCGGAAGGTATAGAACTGGGTGAAAGGTTTGTTCTCACCGAGTTTGAAGACGGTGAAGATATAATCAAAAGGTACAGAAGCTCAAGATGATTAAAAAATACATCAGCAAACTTGACCTGAATGAGAATCAGAGAAAGTTGTTTGAGGCAAACCTATTTCTCGTCAAGATGCTTGCTGTAGGAGCTATCTTTCACATCATCTTATGGATATACCCTGATACTTCAGGCATTCAGTCATCTTATGCCCAGTTTATAGCCTCTCTTATGAATTATCTAGGGTATAGCTTCCGGGCAGAGTCTGTCTATATCCTTCCAGGTTATGAGATCACTCAGGACTGTCTAGGCTGGAAGTCAATGATGGCTTTCACAGCTCTAGTGGTTTCCTCAACGCAGGACATAGTTGAGAACACGAGGTATATCCTGGCTGGCGTAGCAGTTCTGGCAGTTGCAAACACAGTCAGAGTAATCACTACCATCCACCTGAGTGAGATAGGGTTGATCAGTTTTGAGGTGATACACGGCTTTCTCTGGAAGTGGAGTCTTACAGCTGTTGTACTTATGTGCTGGATTCTCTGGTTCAATTTCTACAGGGATCAGTAAAGTCCGTACAGTATCCAGAGACCTGAAGACGTTAGATCAGTAAGCAGCAATGCCAGAAGGAACACAGGTATAAACGGCACCCCTGTGCGTACTTCCACAGAGTCTGAAACCTCTGAAGCCTCCTCTTCTGTCAGTCCTCTGATCTTTCTTCCAAAGCCCTGTCCAGGTGAGGCAACGTCACCGGCTTCAACCTCTTCCGGAGACTTCTCCAGTATCATGTACTTATCCTGAACCATCTTCAGGAAAACAAAAACCACTCCGGAAACAGATATAAGCAGGAAAAAAACCAGGCCGTTGAACCCTTGAGAGTTCATTAAGGCACCTATTAACCCTGCCAGCACCACAGTGCCGGCTAGCGTAACCTCCTTTTGTCTGACAGCATTTAGGAAGTCAATTAAACCGCCGCCTTGGCTTACAAACTTGTATACGGAGTATATGATTGTGACTGCTACTGATGCAAACATGAAGTTGGCTATAAGATCAAGCACGTAACCCAGATTGAAGGCTCCGGAGACAGGTCCCGCAGCTGTAAAACCTAGCGCAGAGAGTGTCATTGCGTCTGCTCCTCCCCACATACCTCTCCAGTATGCACCCCATCCGTATATTGAGAAAGTAACACCCACACCTATGGACCAAGCTATGGCCTCAAGTCCTGCCGAACTCAAGGAATAGGCTCCATGCAGACCCAGACCTCCTACAATACCGATTAAGCCAGGAACATCCGGAACATCGTGATTGTTAAACACATCGTAAATCGAGTTCACTAGAAGCACTACAAAACTTAGTATATGAGATAAAACCAGGAACATAATGGTAATTTAAACCGTAAACAGAATAAAAAGTAGGTGTGGAATCAGAATCCGTCAAGGAGGCTATCTGCGATCCGGGAAACTACGCAGTGCTGAAGTCTCTGGCACAGGCAGACGAAATGGAGGTAACAGAACTGCAGGACCGGACAGGTATCTCAGAACATAGGCTGAATCAGAAGCTTCAGGATCTGAATAAAATAGATCTTATTGAGGAACAGAGAGATAACCTGAAGCCAAGCTATATCCTGGAAGATCAGCACAGAAAGAAACTTTCCGACCTAAAGGAAGAAGCGGTCAGCAAGTTTGGACAAGATGATAGCAGTAAATCTGTAGATAAGAAACAGCTCCTAGAGGAGCTTTCTAGTCTTAAGAAAGATCTCAGTGAAAATCTTGGGAACGAAGGTCTGGATAGAAAGGAAAAGACAAAGCTGAGGTCTAGGCTGGATCTAGCTGAGGAGTTGGAGGAACGTATCCAGAGTGGAGAAGACTCCTACAGCATGCTTGAAGCCCAGGCACTTTATCAGAGGTTAAGCAAAGTATGTATGGAAAGTGATTTGACTCAAGACGGTGTCCATCTTAGGGATTTGAAGCTTGTAGATAATATTGACGGTGTTCTTGAATCTGGTAGTGAGGACGAGGACAGTTTTAGATCGTTTTTTGGGAATAGATGGATTAGAAGTGACAGGTTCTAGGTGCACCTCGAGTTAAAAAATTTGCAGCTGGTATTTCTTGTATGACTAAGTTTATGTTTGAAGGTAGACTTGATACTGGAAGAGCTGAAACACCTTTTGAAAGAGAGGTAGAGGCAGATTCCATGGATCACGGTAGAGAGAAAATTTACTCACAGCTAGGCAGCGAGCACTCCGTGACACGCAGCAAAATAACTATCAAAAACGGTGAAGAGGCTTAGAAGGTGGTTTATCGATGGATAGAGAGATGATGCAGCAGTATCAGCAGCTACAGCAGCAGATGGAGGAGATGCAGGAGCAGCTTGAACAGATCAAGGAAAGAGCTGAAGAAGTAGAACAAGCGGTTGACGGCGTCGAAGAGCTTGAAAGTGTTGAAGAAGGATCGGAAGTCTTGGTGCCTATCGGTGCAGGTGCATATGCTTTTGCCGAACTTAAGGACAGTGAAACTGTGGTAACCAATGTTGGCGGAGAGGCCTTTGAGGAGAGAGATCTTGACAGCGCTAGAGAGCTGCTTGAGGATCAGGAAACGCAGCTTAGGGATACTGAGCAGCAGCTTGAGGAAGATATGGAGGAAATGCAGCAACAGCTTCAGCAGATTCAGATGCAGATCCAGCAGCAACAGCAGCAAGGCGAGCAGTAATGCTTGGAAACCTGAAGGATTCCGTAAAAGAGTTTTCCTCGAGCGTAAAGTCAGCTGTCACGGAAAAACAGCTTGATGAGGAAGACGTCGAACCTATTCTGGAGGAGTTCAGACTCAAGCTTCTGAAAAACAATGTTTCTCTGGAAGTTGCCCAAGAGATTGAGGAGGAGATGAAACAGAAGCTTGTCGGTGAAGAAGTAGGAAGAAACAAGGTCGAGAATCGTGTTGAGGAAGCCTTCAGGAACAAGATAAATGAGCTTGTTGACGATGATTTCGATCTTGAGAAAAGAATTGATGGATCTGAAGATCCGGCTACGGTTTTTTTGATAGGTTTTAACGGCTCAGGTAAGACAACTACAGCGGCTAAGCTAGCGGATAAGCTGAAGGATAGAGGAGTGGTTCTTGGCGCCGGTGATACCTTTAGGGCGGCGTCTATTGAGCAGCTTGAGGAACATGGTGAGAACTTGGATGTGAAGGTGGTAACTCATGAGTATGAGTCTGATCCTGCGGCTGTTGGATATGATACCGTTGAGCATGCTGAGAAGAACGGTAAAGTGGCGATAGTGGATACTGCGGGAAGGTCTCATTCTGACGACAACCTGATGGATGAGCTGAAGAAGATGGTTGATGTGAATGATCCTGATATCAGTTTTCTTGTGGTTGATGCCTTGGCGGGCAATGATGTCTTGGAGCAGGCAGATGCGTACGAGGGAATGTTTGACGCTGTGATCGTAACTAAGATGGATGTGGATGAGAAAGGTGGTGCTGTTCTATCCCTCAGCCACAGAAGCGGCAAGCCTATAGCCTTTCTTGGTACAGGACAGGATTACGGTGACTTAGAAGAGTTTGATACTGAAAGGTTTGCTGACAGGATACTTGAGTAGTATTTTTAGAGATATGCCTTTTGTTCTTCCATTCTCTGCTTCATCGATTCTTCTAGTTTTTCCAGCTTTGATCTAAGAGGTGCCATGTCGTCGTCAAAGTCGCTCATCTTAACCTGGTCTCCCTCACTGCGTTGCTGGATTCTCTCCTTTCTCATTACTGTTAGAAGATGGTTGATCTCGGCCACAAGCTGTTCGTATTGTTTTAGCTCGGCTTCGATGTACGAGATTTCTTCGCCTAGCTCTTCCTGAAGTTCCTCGGTTACCTCTTGTTTTATCTGTTGCTTATCTACTCCGAATTTTCTTCTTACGGTCCTGTAGAACTTCTCCATTCCCATCAAGATCAACCTGTATTTACCACTTCATCGTAAAATCTTTTAAGAGTGGTGTTGCCTTGCGTCATCTTCCTCAGGAATCTTCTTGCTTTGACCTTCTCTGGGATCCTTCTTTATTTCCTCCTCTTCCTCCTGCTCTTTGACGGGTTCCGGCACTGAAACCGCCATCTCCCTGACTTGACCCTGCTGATAGAACCTTGCGGTCACAGCTCCTAAAACAGCATCAAACTCCTGTGCACTCTCAATACCTGAGGAGTCGACACCATACCCTTCAAGTCCTTCATCTGAGTCGATAGCAAGTTCTCTTCCCGTGATCACGGGATTGAAACGGATATACTCAGGTATTTCATCGCCCGGCATGTTCTGTGAAATAGAGCCCTTTAATGAGAGGAACCGTCTGACGGTTCTTACGTCGTCTTTTGCAGGTGTGAAGATAAATCCTTCCTCCTGAAGTTTTTCCTCGCTCTCGCTGAGAGATCTTCTTTCCTCGAGCCCCGTGTCAACGGCTACAATCTGAGGCTTCTTATCCTTGATTAGATCAAGTATCTCTTTGTTTGATTCAACGCTGACTGACTCTGTTTCCTCTGAAATAAAGGCTACGGCGGCATTTTCTCCAGACTCTCCAAAGCTTATTCCACATAACATATATCTACACCCTTACCTTCTGTTTGGGCTTGTAACCTTTTGTTTCACCATTCTGGTTCTTCTGTGTTTGAAAATCTTTCAGCGACATATTGATCTGATTCTTGTTATCTGTGCTATCCTTTATGGTCTTGATGAAGTCAAGTAAGGCTTTGTTGAAGTCCTGAGGCTTTTCGTAGTAACTGAAGGTGCCGGCCTGATTAAGAACGCTTAGTGAGCCTTCCGAGGATATTCTCTTCGCATAATCCATGTCTGAAAGTCTGTCCTCCGCTGAAGCTATGACAAGAGAGTTTTCAGATATCTTAGACACCTCGCATCTCTCTATAAACGTTTTGAAGTCTTCGTAATCTGGGAGCCTGAGAGTATTCATGAACTGTTTTACAGTGCTGTAATTTGTCTTTTTTGAGAAGAGCAGCTTGCCGGCTATCTTAGGTTTAAACTTGCTCAGAGAGTAAAGAGCCTTCATTATCCTTCTCTGAGGGAATCTGTTAAATCCATGCCGTGGATTGGTAAGTACTGTAGATATTACATCTTCTCTGTCCGCAAAGCTCTGTATAAGGCTGTTGCCGGTCATGTTTGAAACTAATACGGCGTCTGTTACGTGGTTTTGGTCAAGTATTGCCTTGAGCCCTGATTTCTCGCCTTTAAAGTTCCGGTAACTTACTGTTGGTCTGAAGCTTATGGTGTGGAAGTTTCTGGAGAAGTATCGTAGTTGCTGATTCCAGAGCTCTGGGTTTAAGCCGCCAGGAGCAAATATAACGGATATTCTGGATTCCAGGTCCGATTCGTAGTAGTGGAGGTTTTCTTCTCCCACTTTTCTTGTAGAAAACTGCACTATACCTATTAGATTCACCTCTAAAGCTTTTATCCATTTCATTCGAGTAAAGACTTAAGAACACGATGTCTATGACTTCAGAGATCTCATCCAGGACACCAGAACTGCTTGACTTGGTACTTGCATTGTACTTAGCTGACCAGGCGAAAGGTACCTTTACAGACTTTCTAGTGTTTTTATCCTCGTTTTACATCCTGTTTGGCCTGAGCTCAAAGCAGAGGTTGTTTGATACTCTTGGCATGTTTGTACATCCAGGTAAGTCTGCTATCCTTGTCTTGCTTCTGGGTGTAACATATCTAGGTGTACAGGGCTACAGTCTCCTGCAGATTTTCCTGGGTTCCCTTGGTTTCTTTGTCTTTGGCGGCGCAGTTGGATGCTTTGTGTATGGTTACTGGAATATCTAGCTGAAAGAGTTTTAACACTTTCAGCCTATTGCTGTAACATGTTTGACAAAATAAAGGATTCGATACAGAAGTTTTCCTCAAGAAATGTGGCTGACCGGGAGGCTGTCGAGCAGCTTACAAAAGATATTCAGAGAGACTTGATTAGGGCGGATGTTGATGTTTCTCTGGTATCTGATCTGACTGATGAGATTAAGGAAGAGGCTCTTGAGGAGGATCTTCCGTCTGGGCTGTCAAGGAAAGAGCATGTTTTGAAGATTGTCTACGACAGGCTTGAGAACCTTCTTGGTGATGAGGCAGACGTTGAGGTTGAACCTAAAAATATACTTCTGTCCGGTCTCTATGGAGCCGGAAAAACAACTACGGCCGGTAAGCTAGCTGACTTCTACAGGAAGAGAGGGTTAAAAGTCGGTCTGATAGCAGCGGACACCGACAGGCCGGCAGCATACAACCAGCTTAAGCAGATTGCGGATGACGTAGATGCACAGTTCTTCGGTGATCCGGAGGCAGAGAATCCTGTAAAAGTGGTTGAGAGAGGTATGAATCAGTTAGATGCTGATGTGAAGATCGTGGACTCAGCAGGACGAGACTCTCTAGATGATAATTTAAAGAAAGAGCTTTCTGCCATATCTGAATCCTTTGGTCCTGATGAAAAGTATCTGGTTATGCCTGCTGACATAGGTCAGTCTGCACGTGAGCAGACAGATATGTTTGACGAGGCGGTAGGTCTCACCGGTGTTGTAGTCACGAAGATGGATTCCTCAGCAAAGGGAGGAGGTGTTTTAGTTGCCTGTGCGAACTCTGATTCATCAGTCCAGTTCATAGGTACCGGTGAGAAGATGGGTGACCTGGAGCAGTACGATCCTGTAGACTTTGTCTCCGACATGATAGGTCAGCCTGACCTGGAGAGCCTCTTGGATAAGATTGAGGAGATGGATGCTGATCCGGAAGCTATTCTTGAGGGAGAGTTTACAATGGAGGATTTCAAGGAGCAGATTGAGTCCGTGACACAGGCAGGTGTCATGGAGGAGATGATGCAGCAGCTTCCATTCTCATCAAACCAGCTTCCTGACAACATGCAGGACATGACCGAAGGCAAGATAGAGAACTACACCGTGATCATGGATTCGTTGACCGATGAGGAGATGAGAGACCCTTCAATTATCAAAGGTTCAAGGAAAGAGAGGATTGCAGAGGGATCTGGAACCTCAAAGTCAGAAGTGGGAGAACTTGTCAAGCACTTTAAACAGACAAAGAACATGGTCAGCAAGTTTGACAAGAACTCTATGAAGCGTGGAAACATGAAAGATATGATGAGCAAGATCGGTTTCTAGTACTGTTCAGGTATCTTTATCTCTTTCCTTCTATCACGTAGCTTCTTCAGTTCTTCTCTGCTGTACAGGTGTCCGATCCCGATTTTTCTCTCAAACATCTGTGTCTTCTCCCTAAACTCTCGTTCAACCTCTTCGTCTATCAAAGATATCCGGGTGTGTGCGACATCCGAGGAAGTGCTCAAGGCATCAATAAAGTAAGATACACGTAGAGGAACCCCGTAGTCATACTTCCGAATAAGATTAAGCTTTCCCAAGAGCTTTG
>CAYMJB010000010.1:0-15259 GCA_964391005.1 uncultured archaeon
ACAATCCTATCAATTCCCTCGTACATATCATTAAACGTCGTAGTACCGGTTTCCAACATCTCAACACACGCAAGTTCTGCACCAGTTTTGAGATCGTCTTCATTCATGGCTTCCTCTGCCGGAAATATATCATCCTGAAGCCAATCCTCTAGCTCCTTATTATCGGAGATGCCTCTCAGAAGAGACATAGAGGCATGAGTATGTGCGTTGATTAATCCCGGCATTACAATCTTCCCAGTACAATCCGATACATCCTCTTCTTCCCAAGGTTTCAGGTCTCCAATGTTCTCTATCTTGTCATCGACGACTCTAAGGTCAACATCTGATAGTACCTCTCTGTCCTTGTTTTGGGTGACTAGGAAATCAATATTTTTCAGAATCATAGAAACATCTTTTGGGTAAATCATTATCAATAAACCGTATCAAGTTAAATTACTTGCTAAACTAAGATTAACTGAGAGGTATCAAAGTTAATGAGTTTCAAAGATCTAGGAATATCTGAAGATATAATTGAAAACTTGTCCTACATGGATATTACAGAACCTACAGAGGTGCAGGAGGAATCAGTTCCAAGAATTCTTGACGGTAGCGACGTACTAGTAGAATCAGAAACCGGTTCAGGTAAGACACTGGCCTTCGGACTTCCAATGATACAGCAGATCTCAGGATCAGACGTCCAGTCTCTAATACTAACACCTACAAGAGAACTTGCAAAACAGGTTGAAGACGAGATATCAGGCGCATCAACAAACAAAATCAACACAGTCACAATATACGGAGGGGTTGACTACAAACCACAGGTCGAAGGAGCAAAAAAGGCTAACATAGTAGTGGGAACACCTGGAAGAGTGCTAGACCTGCTTAAGCAGGGCAAACTTGACACAGACGATCTTTCGTACTTTGTGCTTGATGAAGCTGACAGAATGCTTGACATGGGTTTCCAGGATGAACTTGAAGCTATCATAGACTTCCTGCCAGAAAACAGGCAGAACCTATTATTTGGTGCGACAATCCCCAGAGAACTCAAGAAAATGTGCGACCGCTATAATATTGATCCAGAGACAATCAGGATCGAACAGACTGAACATACTCGAAACCTAGATGCAAAATACATGAACGTAGATGAAGATGAAAAACTCTCAACCCTGTATACCCTGCTTAAAGAACGTGAAAGGGATCTCTCAATAGTATTCTGCCAAACCAAAAACACGACTCGCTGGCTTGCAGAGAAGCTTAGAAAAAATGGTATCGATGCGCAGGAAATGAACGGGGACATGAGCCAGAACAAGAGAGAAAAAACACTGGAGAACTTCGAAGACGGAGAATATAAAGTAATAGTGGCGACAGATGTTGCAGCCAGAGGTATCGACGTCAGAGACGTTACACATGTATTCAACTACGACGTACCCGACAAAGCCGATACGTACACACATAGAATCGGCCGTGCAGGGCGCCAGGGACGAGAAGGAGAGGCTATCACATTACTGGAGAAAAGTGACCACCAGAAGTTCAGGAGGATCAAAAATAAACTGGATATCCCA
The DNA here is from genome assembly GCA_964391005.1 of uncultured archaeon. GTDB lineage: Archaea > Nanohalarchaeota > Nanosalinia > Nanosalinales > Nanosalinaceae > Nanosalina. Next base: position 1,542 of record CAYMJB010000010.1, read on the forward strand.
AGAGCGAACACGGACTTGGACCTAAAACACGTCGAAATGTAGAAAATAGCTAAACAATAGACATAGCGTATTAGGCCAAAGAAACTGTATCTGCGGAAATTGCAACACATTCATATCGGGAGAATACAACGTTGGGAAGGGAATATGATGGATTCAGTAATTCTTCGCGAAGTAAGCCCATCTCTCAGCTTTTTCTCCACAGATTGCACATTCTCCCGAAATTTTTTCTAAGTTTTCCTGGATTGTGGCTGGTTTGGAGTCTTCTCTAAACGGCAGGACTACGATCTCTGCCGCTACTTGGTCCTTAACTTCCTCCTCGCATTCTTCTTTTCCACACCACTTAGTCTTAACGTACCCGCGGTTCTTGCCGATTGTTGACAGGATTTCATTCTTGGAGTCTGCCTTCCGAATGTTTTCATGAAGGTACTCTTCAAGTTCGCCAAACATTGATTCCTGAATATCCTCAAGGGTTTCTTGTGCCTTAGAGACAAACTCCTCCCTATCAGTCCCCATTTTCTTGTTGCCTGTGTCTCTTCTGACTGTTGTAACCGCGTCATCTTCTACTTCATTAGGTCCAACTTCAACTCTCAGGGGTACTCCTTTCAGCTCCCATTCATTGAACTTGTATCCAGGAGTCCTGTGATCTCTGTCGTCAAACTTCACTCTCACGCCGTTTTTCTCCAGCTTATTCGATACTTCTTCAGCGTATTCCAAGACTTCCTGCTTGTTTTCTTCCTGATAGATAGGCACGACGACAACTTGTATTGGTGCAACGAAAGGAGGCAGTCTAAGACCATCATCATCACCGTGTGCCATGATCAAGGCACCGATTGTCCTAGTTGAGAGACCCCAAGATGCTGTCCAAGCAGTCTGAGTTTCAGAGTCTTCATCCTCAAAGGTTATTTCAAAAGCTTCGGCAAAGTTCTGACCAAGCTGGTGACTGGTTCCTGACTGAATGCTCTTCCCATCAGGCATCAATGTCTCAATCGTGGTAGTATACTTGGCGCCAGGAAACTTGTCATGCTCAGGCTTATAACCTAAAATACTCGGTATAGCAAGATGATCCTCAATAACCTCCTGATACTGCTCAAGTCTCAACATCGTCTCCTCGTCTGCATTTTCCTCCGTTGCGTGTGCGGTGTGTCCCTCCTGCCACAAAAACTCTCTAGTACGGAGAAAAGGCCTAGTATCCGTAGCCTCCCATCTTACCACGTTAGACCACTGATTAATCCTGAAAGGTAGGTCTCTATGTGACCTGATCTCCTCAGACATGTACGGAGCAATTACAGATTCCGAAGTAGGTCTCACAGCGATTCTATCCTCAAGTTCTTTTTCCCCGCCATGTGTAACCCATGCAACCTCCGGATCAAAGCCTTCAACAATATCCTCCTCTTTCTCAAGCTGATCCTCTCTAATAAATAGTGGGAAGTATGCGTTCTCGACTCCCGTTTCCTCTATCTTGTTATTAAAGTTCTCTTTTATTGATTCCCAGATCTTCATACCGTAAGGTTTTATGATCATACAGCCTTTGATCTCGGCGTACTTCGCCAAGCCAGCTTTCTTAACGACCTGCGTATACCATTCAGAAGGCTTCTTATCCTTTCTTACCGTGATACCTAGTTCCTGACCCATGTTTGACTCTTTGAGGATAAGATATTAATTTAGCTTGGTTATCAGCTGAAAGCGTTTGAATTGGAGTCAGGAAGCGAATATTCTAGAAACGTAGAATAGGTACGCAGTCGCTGCCAAGACTAGTAATTGAGTGAATCCTATTCCAGGCACTTCGTTTGCTGTCTGGTTTGCAGGATTTACTCCCTGATTTCTGACTTGGTCTACAATATCCAGCGTGGTGTGGTCTGACCCCTGAATGTTTGTTCCTGTAGCCTCTGCTGTTACATTGATATCGGCAGAGTCAACTGATTCATTGTAGCCGAAGATATCGACGCCGTAGACATTGGTTTCCTCGGCGGGAAGAGTAGCTGTAAACTGCACGCCACCCTGACTGAACTTAGTATGTGGCTCAAGTTTAGTCGGTACATCCAGAGTAACTTCAAATGTGGTCTGTGTGCTCTGGACGTTAATTAGCTGGAAGTCTACAGAGCTCGATGAACCTGATTCCACCTCCACGTTCTCTCTAAGGAAGAAAACCGGTCCATTGGCACGCCAGACACCGTTATAACACGTAATCTGTCTTTGAGTTGGTCCTAGGTTAACGGTTACGTTCTCACCTGTAGAATAAACATTTCTATTTCCAGTTGGCGAAGACTGTTTGATCTTGCTTGGATAATTGGCCCCATCAAGGACGCAGTCCCCAGGAGAGTCTGCAACAGCAATCACAGAAAAGTTAGTATCGATTACAGAAACATCAGATTCCTGAACAATCAGATTCTCATCCGAGTCATCACCAGCACAGAAACCTTTAGACGCAACCTCATCCTTGAGTTTATCGTTATAGACATCTCCGTTATTGTTCTTGTATTCAGAATAAAAGCCGGCTACGTCTCTTGAAATGTTTCTACCGGTAGGTACTGGAGTCTCCAAGGCACCGTACGAAGGATCACCTTGAGTAGACATAAACTGATCTCTGTCCCTGTTATACAGGTAAGGGTTCATATCATCGTCTATACCCTCAATCACAGCATATGGGTGTCTATCCACAAACGACGAGTCAAACCATCTTACTCCAATATTTCCATAGAGGGTATTATTTTGGCAGTACTCAACGCTGTAGTCCTGATCATACCATACACCAAATCTGGTGTTTGTGCCTCTTGTTTCACATACCTCCCTGTCATTTTTGGCTCTTCCAAACTGCTCCGAGGCCTCGTCAGTATTAACCAAGTCACCGTTTCTGTATACAGCCTTCGAACCGCCGTGCCTAGCTACGCATACATCCCGACGCCCGCTGCACGCAAAGCTACCTGAGCGGTTCATACTGTTAGCTGATTCACCAAGCTCCTCAATAAGATATTCTTTATGATCGTCACCACAGACAGGTGGCTCCTGCTCAAACGTATCTGATTTACCGTCCTCGTCGACAAACGCGATGTCACCGATTGAGACGTTAGAATCAGGATTATTGTTCTTGAATCGGAAAACACCTTCGTCATTCGTGCCGTTGTCAACGCCTATTCCTTTATCAAATCCTGTAATATCTCCGTAGCTGAAGTTCATGAACTCAGGTGGGACGTGTCGAGGACCTGTCCCGCTTCTGCTCCAGTCATCAGGATCCTCCCAGACGCCCTCGTCCTGACCATCACCGTCAAAGTCTCGGGCAACAGCAATAGAGTTTCCAAATACTTTGTCTCTCTTATCAACACCTTCCTCGATTAAGGCCTGCCTCACTCCGGTAGAGCTGTGAACTAGATCCGGCTGATAGTAGAATCCTGATCTATCCCTGGTTCCAGGAAGATAAGGATCGCCTCGATTACCTATCGAAGCATTCATGTACTTGGAAAGACCCCAGTTATCCGGTCCAGGAGTAGAATCACGTGAATCATAAACCCTGTAATCGTCTCCAAACACGTCTGAAAGATTCCAGTTCTGACGTGTCGTAGAGTTAGGCTGAAGCTGATCAGAGGAATCCTGCATGCTGTTGTGGTAGCCACGGTAGTTATGGCTAGGCATCGCAAAATTATCCTCCTGAGCTCCCTCACCACCATCCCCAAGTTGAGCAGATACTGCGGTCAGCAAGAAAGACATACATGCTACAAACGCTAAATACTTGACTGAGAGTTTCATGGCGCCATACCCGTAAAGTTTCCTGCGCTGAACCATGATTGGTGCTGTGTGTCATCTCCTACATCACCGCAGGGTCCTGTACTGGATTTTGAAAGCAGAGGCCCACAGTCATCCTCAGTAGCATAACCCTCAGGACTGTAATACCTCTTCTGCTGACCTCTCACATTGGTTCGATGGCTAGGAGGACTGTAATACTCTCCTGTTCTATTGAAGTAAGCAAGATCTGTTCTATCGTATCTTGTAGTCTGGTTTCTCCAATCTGTGGAGTTATATGTCAAATTGTACTTATTCCTGTCAAAGTCGTGGTCTGAGAACGTCTCCATACCCGACCATACCTCTGAACCGTTGTACATAAGCTCTGGAGAGATATGAACTCTCTTGACATTAGACTCATCGGATGGGAATCTCAACCTGATCTGTGCCTCTAACTGCCCGGTTGAATTGTAGTATCTCAACAACTGCATCCCACCAGGATCAGCATCCACGTTGTTCATGAAGAATGATCCATCGCTGTTCACGGGAGTATCTGTGTCGGTTATGTTTACTATTCCATCAGATTCTCCCTCTACTACACCACTTATGTCAATCTGTGTGCTCGCCGTAAATGATGGGTTTGAAACATTGTAAGTGTCCTTCAAGCCCTTAATTCGGTGTTCCAGAGTGAACTCTTGGTCTTTATCATACCATTCGCCTCCAGGCGTGCTCTTGTTTAAGTCCAAGCAGATTTCCTCATCAGGCAGCTGTTCTCCCATCTCTTGATTATGCGATTCTTCTTCACTTGATATATCAAAGGTTTGGCCCTCACTGTATACAGCGCCGTTATAGGCGCAGTCAGTGATCCTGTCAGCGCAAGCATATATATCATCTCTATCTGTCAGGTTTGGATAAATTTCTCCTCCATGATACGATGAGTACTGCTCCCGAATCAGGAACTCGTTCTGATCGTCTCCACAAGCATCCGGATACTGCTTGAGATCATCCTGCTCCTCGCCTAGGGGTTTTTCGCCATAGTCAAAGGCAATAGGCCCCGATACAGCGTGTCTGTCAGTAATGTTATAGCCGTAGCTTCTTGCGTCCCCCTCGTATACATTCAGACTTGAGCCAGGGCCTAAATCATAGCCTATACCCCAATCAGTCGAGTTCAAATCACAGGTAAGTATTCCTCGAGACACTGTCCTCTCAGTGGTATCAGGGTCCACCCAGTTACCTTCGTCATGGCCATCAGAGTTTACATCTGTACGGTTGGCAAAGGAGTTTGCCATTATAGTTTCGTTTTTGAGCACCCATCCCTCGGAGTGTTGAGGAGGTGAACGGCCATAGCACTGTCCTGTATCATATACAGTCCCTGTCGGACCTACAGCATCGTAGGTTTCACTGGCTATAGCCCATGTGTCTTCAGTTTCATTAATGGCTGAATCGTTCAATCCAGTTGTAGGCCAACCGTCAGGCTCGGGACCCCAATTAGAGGACTTGAAGTTTACTCCCTCGGTATTCTCATTCATCTGACCAGTATTCGAGCCGTGGTCAGAACTACCATTTACGAACATTCTTACAACCCAGGTATTCTCTTCAGAGTAGTCGTCTGCCTTCACCGGCATTCCGCCCTTGCTCTCCCTAAAGTGCGAGTAAATCAGGTCAGACGACGGATCAGAGTCCGTACCTCTCGTTTCCTCAATACCTTTATCATCACATCCGCTCATTACATCTGAATCACAATCATCTTCAAGGGCGTAACCTCTCCAAAAGTCAATACCTTTATCATAGAAATTAGTGGGCCCCAAAGGACTGTAAGGTGAATCTCTCGCCTCTCTCAAAGCTTCGTCTCTAACAGAATCTCCTGTAGATGAATTATGCCAGAAAGGCTTTCCAGGATTTGCTGGCTCTATCTGACCTGTTCTGACATACTCCTCGGGATTATCCGGGCTACCAGATTCTATCAAATGCTCCCTCAAGGTTTCGTTATCAACATCATACCACTCACCTCCAGGTAGTTCTTCAACTACATCAAGACAAACTTCTTGATCTTCAGATTCGACCCCAGTCTCCTCAGTAACACCTCCCACATCGGCCAGTTGCCCTTCAGTATAGATCCTTCCATCAAGAGCACAGTCAGTTGGTCGATCAGCACATACATAATAATCGTTTCTACCAGAAAAGACCGGGTCATATTCACCATCTAGCTCTGCAGCATGCTCACGAATCAGGAACTCATTTCGATCATCACCACACGCATCAGGCCACTGCTTCAAATTATCCTGATTATAACCCTCAGGATCAGAGAAGCTATCAAAAGTCAAGCCCTCTTCAGGAACAACCACCTGATGAGGTATGGACTCATCAACTCCCTCAAGACCATCCGAGGACGGATCACCGGCTGCGTCACAATCCCCCCCAAGACACTCTATGTCACTGATAGAACTGGTTCTTACTGCATAACCCCAATCCTCTCCAGTTAAATCACACGTCAGGCCACCTTCTCTAACAGATAAAGTAGTGTTATCAGGATTAATCCAGTTACCGTCAGAACGGCCGTCGCTTCTCCCTCTGTTGTAGACGTCTTGATCAGCTCTAATATACGAATTTGCGTAGACTGCATCCTCCTTCTTCTTATTTACACCCCGCTCACGAGGAGCACCATGACAAGCACTTGGAGGCCACGCAGAACCATTATTCGCAATCCCCCATTCCAAAGCAGGTGTATAAGCCCATTCATCATCTCTAGCATCAATCTCAGAGTCCTCATACCACTCCAAGAACTCAGAACTTGCTGGATCAGACAAGCTCTCAGGTTCATCATCTTGGGTATTACCAGAACCATCATAGTCCGCAGGAGTAGAAGCAGTAACCTCAACCCTATCAACCAAGTTATCCTCGCCTAGACCAACCAAGTCATTTCTTATTTCGTTTAGGACGGGTCGCCAATCTTCAGGGTCTGGTGAGGCAGCCAAAGTATAGACTTTACCACCAGTGTTAGCTGCCGCCTCTTCATAGTTAGACCTACAACCACTCAGATCATTTACAACTGCGTAGAACCTGAAGTCTTTTTCAACAAGATGATTACCCAACGCTCCAGAACTAAAGTCTCCCACTTCATCACAAGTACCAGGACCTGTTCCCCCATACTGAATCCAAATAATTGCCTTCTTGGAATCCTCTCTATAATTGTAATTCTCATCACACTGATAGTTTGAATCAGCAGGATCACACTGATAATCGGAAGCTTCAGGATCAAAATTGCTGGATTCTGCGATCGTAACATCAGGACCTTGGGCTCCACCATTGTTACTTAGCCTCTCCGCACCCTTCAGAAGCTTCTCTTCGCTGGTGACTAATCCTTCTCCAGAAACATAGTCTGCAGGTTCATAATCACCGTAACTTCCATCTCTCCCATTATTTACGGCCCCTATAATTGTGCCTTCTGAATTGGCTCCCAGCTGATCATAAAACCACTTCACATTATTTCTTACTCCTTGTATGGGCGTACCCATACTTCCAGACTGATCTACGGCAAAGGTAACCTGATTTGGCAGTGGCTCATCGCTGACACCTATCTTGAACCTCAGGTATTCTTGTTCCGGCTCTGCCCCCAAATCAAACTGATCCTGAGACTCTGATTCGTTAAAGTAAAATTTTTGAGAGTCTGCATTGGTGGAAAAGGAAGAGTCTTCAGCATACTCAACAACTATCGGATGACCACCTACTTCGCCAGGAGATACTTCATTATAAACAGTTACTTTGCTAAATAATTCTTCTGTCGTTGTGAATGTCTCTGAAACATACTTACCGTAAATTTCTGTACCTCCTAAATCAAAGTTTTTGTCACCAGAATCTGAGGATTCAGTTGTCTTCAGATAGCCGTCCTTGCTCTCTGTTTCAAAGAAATTACCGTTACTCCATTCACTGTTATCATCTACAACATAGTCCCTAACTGAAAGGGGCTCTGCCTGTGGGTGACCTGTGTTTCCTCCCGATTGAACTCTGTTATGCACATTATTCAGATTTACGTCAAACCGGACATTGCCTCCGTTGAAATCATCATTCATTGCTCCTTCTGTGAATCTTGCCCATGTAGGGATTTCCTGTCCAATACCTCCTCCTATGTCCTCACAATCAATTGTCTGACCAGTGTCCCCATATAGTTTACAGTCATCCTCCAACGCAAAACCTTTCTCGTTTACGTACTCCGGCTTTACACCTGTTTTACTAGGGTTCTTCGAGGCATTTTTATCAGGGTTGCTCACCCAGTTTTCTTTATAGCTCTGGGAATCAAGTGGCTTGTTCTCCCTGATGTACTCAGTAACCTCATAATTATCTACGTCAACCCAAACCCCGCCATTATCACTCTGGAAGGAATACCAGTTTCTTGGAAGATTTTCATCTGAGGAAGCGCTTCCGGTGTATTCTAGTCCTCCTATACAAACCTCTTTATCCGCAGAGCCTCCGCCTTCTTCAATGCCGTCGAAATCCTCGTTTGAAACATCAATTAGACTACCTTCAGGATAGATCTGTCCATTTAATACACAAGCATCCTCTGTAGGTTTCCCAAGGTTCTTCTTCGATTTGTTGATGTAGAAAACGTTAGTATAGACCTCACCAAATTGAATGTAGTCAGCATCATCAGAGCTTTTCTCTCTCACCCTCATAACTGAAGCACCTGTCTCAGCATCCTCTGGCACAGTTATATTTTCTGCAACCTCACAACCATCTCCCCTGCAGCTACCTATCTCATATGTCTCGTCGTTTTCAAAATTTCCGTTTCTGTCCCAGTCAAAGACAGCGCTTAAGGTGTGTTCTCTGTTGTCATCCATATTAAAAGTTGTAGTCAGTGTGTAGTTTTTTTGTCGTCTCAAAGTGTCCCAAGCGAAATAAATCCAATGACCTGATAATTTCTCAGATCCTCCTCTAATATTGGTATCCTCTAGATTATAGGTGTCAATCCCATCCACAGGGTTATCGTATCTTTCATCATCTCTTGAATCGGGGGATGAGTACTTGTTCTCCAGCGTAGGACCCCAGTCCTGAAACCTATAATCCTTGTAATAATTCTTGTATCCTTCATCTTTGAGAGAAGCTCCATAATCATAACACTCCTGCTTCAATGCAGGGTATTTATCTATTGTTTCATGGTTTATTTCGTTGCCTTCCTGTGCTATCATCCTTTCTCCGGGCTGGTCTCCACAGGCCTCTGGTAGAGGAGAGTGTGCTCCGCCATCTTTCATGTAGTCACAGTCGACCACTTCCTGTCCTGCACCTCTATTTGCCAATTTGCAGACAGAGTAGCTCTCACTTGGCAGGAAGAGATCAGATGCCTTGACTTTGAAACCGTTATCCCAGCGAGGTGAATCCTCATCTCTCCTGTACCAGACACCATTGCGAAAATCCCACGTCTCCTTCCACTTCTCTAATTCGTCATAGTTGATCTTATCAATTCTGACAACACAGATTTGATTATCTTCCGGGCAATCCATCTTACCCTTAGCTCTCAGCTTTCTCTCTATTGCAAGTTGAGCATTTGTGTAACTTCCGTCCAGCCAAACATCATCAGCATCCGCTCCACCACTCGAATCTGGGCTGTAGGCCCCGATGATTTTATTACCTTTAGATCCTTGAACATGAAAATTAGTATCAGGTCTTCCACGGTCCATTGAGCTGTATTTACCTCTATTGGAGATAACAACATAACCATCAAGACCGCCGTTTGGTCCATCTGCATCAAGTGTGGTTGCATCCTGATATCCACACCAGACGCTTCCGAAAGCTTCGTCTCCCGTGGTTCCTTCCCATTTTGTTCTACTACCCCAGCTGTTATCGCTGTGTGCCGTGAACTCTGTCCAAGTAGCTGCAGGATCATTATCACCCATGTTTGGATAATCCTCGTAGGACGAGCTGTTTATATCCTCCTCAGAGTCTGTTCCACCATCTACGACATCATGCCTACTGCAGTCAACTGATTGACTGGGATCCCATACTCTATCGCGTCCTACACCACAGTAAGCCGTTCCTGCAGATTCACAGCTGCAACTCTCGTCGCCGTCCTCATCAGTTTCACAATCCTCTCTTGATGTACTACAGGACTCATAATCAACCCACTTACTGGGCGTGCCTGATTTCCTGTCGCATGAAACTTTCCGGATATTGTCACCTGATTCCTTAAAATAGAAAGTGCTCTCGTCTCTGAGCCCATCCCCATCGAAATCCGAATTATCTGTGTCCAACGTTTTGTCACATGTTATACCTGTTGGAGAGCAACCATTATCGCTTCCGATACATTCGGAGCTTGTTATCCGTCCATCATCGCTTACACAAGATAGTGTCCCGCCATTTGGAGATTTGTACTCACTTATACCTCTCGCCGAGCTATCCACAAGCCTCCTATCATGCTTTTCCCATATTCTGCCGTAGTCTGCTCTACAAGGTGTTTCAGCGACGCCAAGATTTTTATTAGGGTTATCCTCATCTGCCTGTGCTCCATCGCCATTACCCCACTTATCTTGCCAATCTTTTGAAAAGTCATCCCTTATGTTGTCATCGGGTACATCACCCTTATTTTCAACAGGTTCAACATCATCCTCTATACCGTTTCCACATGTTATTCTAGCATCAGGTTGATTATGAGGAGGGTCTATAACTGCACCATCTTTGAACTCTGCGTCGCTAGGGAAACTTGACAAAGGAGTAGTCTGATTTCTTGGAAAGCCATAGGACCAGTTGCTTCCCTCGGCTCTGGAGTCATCCAGATAAAATTCTCTTAGGAACTTGTCTCCGTCATCTCCGGTTCCAAAACGGTCATCTTTGTTCATAGTTCTTGTTGAACTTCCTCTGTAGACATTACCTCCAAACCACATATCCTCCTCTAGAGGACCTACCTGATTGCTTAAATCAGTATCCCATATATTCCCCTCTGTCTCATCCAATACCTTTTCAGGAACATCCTTAAGAGGTGCCACACAGCCTAGATCATTTGAGTCTGCACCGTCCCACTTGTTATCATCAAAATCATTCACACACATGGTACCATTCGGATCCGGTTCAGACGAACTAAATGATATATTTCCGTCACCGCCGAAGCCTACCACATTGGTAGAGAGTGTACCCGAGACAACGACAAGAACCACTATCAAAAATTCAATTCTGATAGATTCCACCTCCGCCATGCTCTCTAGAGTGAGATATTCGCCTATAGGCCAGTAAAGACACAAAGAAAGTCAGGACAATCAGAATAACTCCTGTAGGTATACTGTGACTCTGATCAGGTTCACCAGACGCATTATCCTCTCTGCAGATACTGGCATTTACATCTTCCTCACATATAATACTTTCTACACTAAATCTCTCAACCTGATAATCCTTCCTCACAACTTCCAGAAATTCTGCACTGGAGTTATACTCGAATCTTACCCTGAATTCTTGAACACTACTAGCAAACTCTTCTTGGGAGTTGTTATTCCTTCCTTGGGTGCCAGGAGCAGCCATATTGTAACTTGTTTCAAAGCTTTTTTCGGAGATTATCTGACCATAAGTCCCTATGAGTCTAACCTGTAGATCATCACCGCCCTCAGAATCTGTGAACTTACCTCTCTCAATATCTGCTCCCTGTATTTTAGGCTCTCCTACTGACTTATGTGGCACAACCAAATCAAATTCAAAGTATTGGGGAGACTGAGCAGAAGTTAAACCTAACAATGCAACAATAAGGAGGCATAGCACGCTATATTTCTGAAAAGACACACAGCAACCCATAAGATAACTTGGTAAATATTGATTGAAAAAAGAAACCAATCTGATGTAGAAAAAACAGAACTTATAAAAGCTTGTAACTTGGAAGCAGTACTAAATGAATGATCAAAATTCAAATAACACTGTTTCCAGAAGAGGATTCCTAAGTGGTCTTGTAACGGCGGGAACAACAGTAGTAGCAGGATGTGGCGGTAAGTCGAACAGGGAAAAAAACCCGTACAACCAAGACACAGGAACACCGGAGCCAGAACACCTCGACACAAACTTCCAATACCACTTCACAGACGCAGAAGGATTCAACCAGGTAGGCGGAGACATACCAGAAAACGCAGAGGAACACCAGATAGTCGAATCATTCGTTGAAACAAGCGACAAAGTAGATACTTGGACAGAAATGCTCACCAACGACCACAACAAAGCAAGACTCCTACTAATAAACGACATAGAGCCTGGAGCAGGAGACGAGTACGAAGGCACCGTAGAAGAAATAGTACAGAAAACAGAGGAACTATTCCAAAACTGGCCAGAAAACGCAGAGGAATTCGAGGAAGACTACAGCTCAGACATAGCAGGAATAGAAGTAACTCAAATAGAAGAAATAGAAGACAAGGCAGAAAAATTTACAATGGCTCTGAGAGGAGCCTCAGCAATAGTAACAGGACACAACAACAGCGCCGCCGCCAACTACCTAAACACCAACCTCGCAGAATACACACTACAAGAACTAGACGTAGAAATACCAGGTTACAAAGTGTCTACACTCTGGACAGCAATAGACACAGTCTACGAAGAGCCGGAAAGACCGGCAGGGTTCGACCACCCAATCGGGTTCCTACAATACCAAGACGAAGAAGGAAACCAGAAAGCCAAACACTTCGAACTAGAAAACTCAAACTGGATCAGACACAGCGCCAACCTAGAAAACAGCGTATACACCACGCCTCTAGGCCAACACGCACCAATATCCCCGGAATACGAGGCCAACAACTTCCTCTCACCACTAGACTACGAAAGAGGAAGGGAACTAGAGGAGAGAGGAGAATTAAGCGAAAACTTTGATCTGACAATGCTAAATTCATTATTATGGATGGTTGATGATGCACCGGAGTTTTATGACTATGATGAAGATACAAGATCCGGAGCTGAATCACAGATGCCAGTCGGTGGAAAACCAAATCCAGTCATTTCAAACAGCTTTGGGGAATCTGTACAAGATTATGCGGAAGACCCTACAACACAAAAGTATAGACATCTGGAAGGAACCTCAAAGGCAATCTTCTCTGCCATGGCAAAACAGGGCTGGAACGAACCAATCGCACTAGACGGAACGATAGAAGACCCGGAAGTACATCACGCCACAGAAGAAACAATAGAAGGCATACACGAAGACAGAGCCTACGACGAAGTCAAGGATAGAGTGACGGCAGGGCAGATACTCTAGCTACACATTACATTTTCGTAAACATCTTTTAGTGCATCACTAAAGTTTGGATAGTCAGCTGGTATGTACGGCGGTTGCTCACAGTACGGAAGTTCGTTTGGATATTCAAACATATCTGTCTGTGTGCTATCGACGTAAGGTCTTGAATCACCGCCTGAGTAAGGTGTCCATAAGTTGTCTCTTGAGATACCTTTTTCTAATTCGTTAGACCTAAAATCAGAGTATTCGCTCCTCAAAGTTGAGTAGTCTATGGGAGCTCTTGACCCTTCAACAGATCTGAATGGGTCCACGCGAGTGCTTGCTTTGATGTTGTAATCATCCGGCGATCGCGATGCTTTCTTGTCGCTGAAACCCCATACACATGAATATGTGTTGTTTTTAACTCCTGTTCTGTAGGGTATTTCACCAAGAACCCATGCAGCACCAGAGCCTTGATAATTTAAGGTGAATTTACCTGTCTCCGAGCTTGGAGTATCACGTGTACCAGGATAACGATCATCATCTCCCATCCAGCACTCCGCATCAATCTGGTTGAGTTCCTCGTCCATAAAGTTCTCGTACTTATCCACTTCACCAGACTCTATTTTGAAACCTGCGATAATTGAGTCGCCGCTTGACCTCTGAGGAACACCTGAAATATCAAAGAACTTGACATTTACGGTAACAGGATCCTTATTCACGCACTCAAGCTTGCCACTCTCACGATCCACTTTCTGTCCTGGTGGACATTCAATCCTCTGCCACTCATTTGCCTCGTTACAGCGGTAGTACTTCCATTCGTCAACCAAGTTTCCTGCCG
>CAYMJB010000011.1:0-12655 GCA_964391005.1 uncultured archaeon
TAGGAACTCTTCAGTAACTGTTGCACTAAGGTTTGGAACTTCTGGTTTCTATGTATATTTTACTATTAGTTTGTGAACCTATTCTATGATATGTCTGGAGTGGTGTTTTAGCCGGAGACCTTCCTGAAGAACTTACTTCAAGAGACAAGTAGTCAAGAGGATGTTCTCATATTTGATGAAGGCATAATTTGAGTGTCGGCTCGTCAGATAAATGCAGACGAAGTAGGGAACACGAGACCGCACCCACAAAAAGTTTTATAACTTAAACATAACAACACGTATTATGGGATTATTCGATAGAATACTTGGTGAAGATGACGAGATCTCCAGCCAAACAAAAAGCGATTTGTACGATAGAGTTGACGATGAAGTCGGGGTTCAATACTCTGATAAAAGAGCAATTAGGGTCGCTAACAAGGTTTCCGAGTACGCTAACTTTGACGACCAAGGATCAGTCAGTTTAGATTCAGGGCCGCTAATGGATGGCCCCCATCAAAGAGCACTCAAGGAGGCGTTTGGTGACATGCTTTACGGTGACGACAGAAAAAACAGGACAACCTCCAAGATGATAGGAGATGACGATACAGAGTATGAGGAGATAGGAGCAGCTACAATCGGTGCAGGAATGGCGGCCGCCAAAGTAGATGAAGTTGGTCACACGGCCTACAGCCCAGCCTATGGTGAACTTTTCGCCAAGGTTGTAGAGGACAATCAATTTAATCAGAACCCTGATGTTGCTTCAAATCCGGAGAAAGAAGCAGCAGATTATAGAGAAACTGTTCAAGAAACAGCAGAGGCCGTTGAGGGACAGTTACTTGAACTCAGGCCAGAACCTGAGTTCGATGAGATCGACGAGCAATTGAGTAATAACAGTAAGGACCCTGAACGTGAGAAAGAGATAGAGTAATAGTTCAGAAAAAAGATCATAGGAATCACAAGATCTAGACGTCACATTAGCTTATGCTTAGGTTACGTCATGAACTAAGCCATCAGTGTAATGTCTGATATATTTTTCAAGCATCTCAGCAGACCTCATGTTGGTCTGGTCGAGAGGCTCCTTGAGAACACTTTAACTCAAATATAGAGAGTAGTGGACTCTCTGGGATTTGAACCCAGGGCCTTCTCCGTGCCAGGGAGACGTTCTGCCAGGCTGAACTAAGAGCCCTTTGAGTCTTTTAGGGTAGGTTAAGCCTAAATAACCTTACAGCAAACTCCCAACCTATGCAGTTATGGATGATTCTAGGCTTTATCTCGGCTGTAGGATAAGCCTCAGTGGTCCTGTTAAACAAGCTTGTAGTTGAATTCTGAGGCAAACGAAACTCTGTTCTCAGGAACCATGCACTCCTTGTTTAACTGCGTCACTATTGCGGTGGCAGCAGCCCTCTCAGTAGGATTGCCAAGCCTAGGTTTGAATGCTTTGGCAGGTTCTATAATGGGTGTATTGTTTATACTGGCTAACTATCTCTGGTTTTCAGGCGTTAGCGAAGAGGATGTATCTCGTTTTGCACCGGTACTATCTCTTGACGTGGCGTTTATCGCTGTTCTTTCACTTGTGTTTCTCGGTGAATCTTTTTCACCGGTAACATAAGTTGGCATGGCCGACGACTGGGATAAAGAGAAACAGTACAACGGTGAGAAAAAGAAGTCTGAACTTGAGCCGGTTCAGATACTTGAAGGACACACTGATAGACAAGTGACTCAAAACGAGGGACCTGACATCAGTGTTCAGACTGCGAGAGTTCCCACACAGTTTGGACATCTAGAGTCGTTGAAGGTAACGCTATCGGAGGAAACTGACAGAGAACAGGTAATAAATGCTATAGAAGCTTGGCAGCCGCCTGAACAGGTTCAGGGCCTTCCGTCAACTTCTCAGACATATGTCAAGCATGTGGATGAGCAGCCAGAGCCAGAGGCCCATCTTCACCATGGAGATGAAATGAGCGTGGTTGTAGGAGATATCAGGCAGCTCGACGAAAGCCGGTTTTCGATGTTTTGCCTCAGCCACAACCTTCGTCAAGGAGCAACATGGAAAGCCCGACAATCAATGGAACTTTACCTCAGAAACAAAGATCTAATATAATAACAGAAATACGTTATCGAAATGATTAATAGCACGCCAGAATAAATAGCTTAACTGGATCAACCCTTCGAAAATAGTAAGACATTTAAACTTATTTTAACGAATCACATATATGGAAACTGACTACCTGAGGTTAATTAAGACAGATGAGTCAAGTTTTGGACACTCACAGGCTCTAGAAGATACTCAGAAAGCATAAAGTAAGTCAGAAGTAAACAAGAGGTCACTGACAGGCCGAGAAGTCCCTCAATGCTCACAGGAATTATCTCTTTGGGCGCAGAAGACGTGTTATTCAAACCCAATAATCCATTAGCTTTGAGAGTCTGAGAGCACCATGTAAGTAGTAGTGTCGCTAACACCTTCTATAGACCTGATCTCATCGACGACGTTGTTTACCTCTTCAGAACTGTACCTTGAAACCTTTATGAACAGATCAAATCTTCCGGCCACCTCAAAAACTTCAAGGTCATTTGGTAGATCACCTAATACATCTTCAAAATCCCTTTCAGTTGAAATATCGACGGATACAAAGGCCTTAACCTGCTCCTGCTCAGAAATCTCGACTGTAAACTTCTCTATTACACCTTCATCTTTCATCCTCTGAACTCTGTTCCTGACCGTACCCTCCGAGACATTCATATCCTCGCTGATCTCTGTAAAAGCCGCTCTACCATTCTCCTCCAGTCTATCAAGTATCTCCCTATCCTTAGAATCCATAAAAGGAATATAATTTCAACGATTAAAAACTGTTTCGAAGAGAAGCAATGAAGCAGAATACTGAGAAGATTGGAGAGATCACAGAAATGCTTTCGGACAGAGAAACCCTAGATCTACTGATGATGCTTCAAAGCACCAGACCCGGATGTCTGATCATGGACCCAAATGAGGGCTTAAAAAATAGGCTTCAGAAGTTCTGCAAACAGAATAACTACCCACTTGAACAGAAAAAAGATAACACCTCCAAACTAGGTAAGAAAGGATTTTTTATTACAGATGAAAGAGAACGTCTGGAGATAATAAACCGGGGAACCGGAAGATTCTACGGAGCTTCTGACAAAAAAGTAGGGAAGTTTCTCGGCTTTCCAAAGGAAAGCATCAGCTACTTTAACCAAAACATAGAACAAGGACCGATCGACCCACAGGCCAGGAAAAAAAGGAAGCAGCTCGTTGAAAAGGGAGTGATAACCGAGGAGGAAGCAGATATATCGAAAATCGTAAGCTACGTTCCGAAGCCTAGCGAGAAGAGTATTCTAAAGGCTGTCAAACGTGGAAAGACTCATATCCGAAACCTCAAAGCGTTTGACCAGAACACGGACTCGAAGATAGGAACTCGTGCTATAGAAAACTTCTACAACAAGGTACCGGATTTTGGAGTCTGAAATTATTCAACAAGTGTAACTTCCTGAACTGAGTCGATGCCGCCTTCGTCGTTCAACACCACTGAAAAGCCTTTACCTGACTCTTCGCTGGCCGCGTTGATAAACTCCGTATCAAACAACGAATCACGTCCAAAGTCCTCATGGATATGTCCTGAGGCCCACAGAGCCGGCTTATACTTCAGTATAATCTCTCTAAACTCTTCAAAACCAACCCTGTCACCGGAATGTACGCGATCACCAAGCTTCTTAGGAGGATAATGGCTTCCTATCAAAACCTTGGATGAATCACCGTGCTCCTCCATTATCTCTCCAACCTGATCCTTTATGTCCTCCGGATACTCTGCACCTATAAGAATCATAAGATATTCTTCGTCGATATCAGCCTCAAGAAAATTATACACAGGTGTATCCCCTTCAGTCAGTTCCCCGGAGAAATGAAGATCCCTGTTTCCAACTGTTCCAAGAGCAGGGATATCAATAGAATCAAACAAGTCCTCGGCATACTCCTGATCCATGTAGTCTCCTAGGTTCACAAATAAATCATAGTCGCCGTCCTCGACTTCTCTGATAGCTCCCTGCTTCAGCTGCTCATCAGCGTGGAAGTCACTGGTAACAAGAATCCTCAGGCTCACGGAATATATATTAGCCATTGAATCTTTTTTAATCCTGATTTACTTCTCCAGACCCAGAAAGGCAAGAGAAATATTGGTTACCGTCAAAATTACCAAGGCTATTCCCTGAACCCAGACTCCAGCAGACTCAACAGACGATCTTATACCGGTTCCAATCAAACTGTTCAGAAACCAGTTAAATATCGGCACCGTAGCTGCAAAAAGAATATATCCTGTAATACCTACGGAAACAGTGTTGTTAAACTGCTCCAGCTTTCCCTGCCTGCTAACAAACCTAAACCTGTACTTCTTGATATTATCAACAGGCTCAACAAACAAAATATACATAAATCCTGGAAGAATAGGTGCCAGGGATGTCATAATCATTGAACCAAGTACCTGATTCCCCATACCGATTTATTTCCGGAAAGACTAACATAATACTTGTGCAAGATATAGATCCTGTCTTTAACACTGCGGAGAAACCTCCAATACCTGTACTGGAAGAATACTTGGTAGATGAACTCTCAAGCTTTGTCAACACACAGAAACGGGCATCCATAGCCCTTGCATGTATAGGTGAGAAACCAGGCGAGGTAGCAAAATTCATGGATGAAGACAGAGCAGAAAGGTTTGAAACGTTTCTAAATAAAGCAGACCTGAGTTACATATCCAGAGACAGGGGCTTCTACCACAAGTACTACTTCTCTATAAAAAAGGTGTTTCTGAGGCTTTTGCAGGAGAAAAAGGACGGTAGCTTCACACAGAAGTCTGTAGCACGGTTCAGAGGTGCTCCACAGACCCGTATAGAAAATCCAAGACCTAATGGGACAGATATCGAATCGGAAATAAGAATAGAAGACGAGAAAGAACATCTTACGGTTCTATCAGGTATAGAGCCTGCGAACCTGGAGGAGAAACGTGAGGCACTGAGACATGGGAGAAGAAGAGAAGAAGTCATGAAACAGTTTGACCGGAAAAACCAGACAGAACTAGGTAGAAACCTGCTTCAGGAACTTCAGGAAACCCAATAGTCTCTACTACCTCTCTTTTTTATGAGAAACTGTAGGTAATGTTTGTATGGAGAAGAAACCTGAGAGAAGGATCTGTGTAATATGGAGTCTTCAGGCCTTGCTGATATTCTCAGTTCTTGGATCTGTACTAACCGTGGGTATAACTTTCCTTACAGAGTTCAATCCTGTTACAGTGTTTGTCTTGTCTCAAGTTGGCGGAGTAATTCTAGCAGGCATACATACTTTCTACAGGTATCTTTCATGGAGCTTTGAGATAAAGGACGATCACCTGTACCTTGAGCACGGTGTCTTAAGAAAGACGTACAGCATGGTTCCTTTCGTCAGAATACAGCACGTGGACACCCAGAGAAGCGTATTTGACCGTGTACTTAGTTTATCAAGCATAGTAGTGTACACAGCAGGCTCAAGAGGAGCTGACGTCGCCATCCCAGGGCTTGAACCAGGTGATGCAGATGAGATGCAGGGAAAACTCAGAGATGAGGCCGTTGAATCAGAAGACAGTGACGGAGTATGAAGCTCGCAAAGGCATCAATACTTTACAGAGCGCTCAGAAACTCAGCATCCTTCGGCGCAATCTTCATCTTCTCAAGAGGATTTTCCATACAGGAGGTAAACTTGATCGCCGTACTGTCAATCATTATAGGAGCCGGCCTGATAATAGGTGTTAACCTGGTCTGGCAGTACCTGATCTGGAGGAACTACAACCTAAACCTTGAGGAAAACAACCTCAAGATAACCAAAGGTGTACTGAGTAAAGAGGACAGGAAAATACCGTTTGACAGGATTCAGAACGTAGATATAAAGAGAAACATTGTTCACAGGCTCATGGGTATATCACAGCTCAACGTAGAGACCGCAGGCGGAAACAAGACAGAAGCCTCGATAAAACACCTCAGGTCGGAGGACGCAACCCAACTCAGAAACAATCTTAGCGAAGGAGAAACAGCGGATACAAATGAGGGCAGCCAGAGGCAACCAGAATACCAGATAAGGAAAAAGGAACTGGCACTATTATCACTGACATCAATAGACGGAAGGTTCATCGCCGCGGTAGGAACACTTTTCGGCGTAGCACCTTCAATAATGGAGTCGACCATAGAGGAGATAAGCCTAGATCCAACAGCAGGATCCGCCATACTGCTAATCGGAGGGATCGGAGCCACGTGGGCGCTCGGCGCCGCCTCCACATTCCTGAGATACTGGAAGTTCAAACTCTACGAGAACGAAGACAGCTTAAGATATGAGAGAGGTCTACTAAACCGTGCTGAAGGAGAAATACCATTACAAAAGATACAGAAACTTACCGTAGAAGAAAACCTGGCCCAGCGCATCCTCGGATATGCAACCCTGAAGATTGATACAGCAGGATATTCACCAACCCAGTCAGCAACAAAGGGACCTGAGGCCGCAATACCACTGGCAAAACAGGAAAGGATAGAAGAAATATCAAGAAAAATAGCGGACACAACCAAAACACCTCCGGAAGCGATCACCAGAAAGGCACGCAGAAGATACGTTTTCAGATACACATTACTATCGCTCATCAGTTCCTCTGTAATATACTACTTTACCGGCAGCCTTGTACTGGCAGCAGCTCTAACCACGATATTGACAGCAGCTTCAGCAGCCGCAGGACACCTGAAATGGAAGAACATAGGTTACAGCATCAACAAAAAACACGTCGTCACATCAAAAGGGTTCTGGAACCATAGAACAAGCTACATACCCTACTTTAGAGTTCAAAATCTGATCGAAACAAGATCAATCCTCCAGAAAAAATGGGGTGTCTCAACCCTGGACATAGACACAGCAGGTACAGGAAACATTCTCAACAGAACGCACATACCCGACTTAGATAATGCTAAAGCCAGAGAGCTAAGACAGGAAATCTTCAGAAGATTCCAAAACTCCCTGCAGAAAACAAGAGCCGAGAAAAAACGGCCATAAAGGTGGGAAATGTGATTCTGCCTCAGAGGCTCGAAAGATGTTCGATCAGCTTATCAGACCTTTTCTGTGACTTTTCAAGATCAAATTCCTCTCCCATCTCCTCAAATCTTTCACTAAACTCTTCAGGATCATCCACGAGCCCGGATATCTCTTCAGCGGACTCAATAAACTTCTGCCGAACCTCCTCGTTCTCAGGGTTTTCAGCCTGAATCGACCTGTAAAGACCTGGGCTCTGGTTTAGCATCCTGGCCGTGAGATCTGTCAGGATACTGTAAATCGGAGTAGAGTACTCCTCGGCGTCATCATTACCAAGGTCTGACTTTCTGATGACGTCTGCTAGAACCAGCTCTGAGAAATGCATCAAACCCTGAACAAGAGACATGGCTCTGTCGTGTTCCTCAGGATCGGTAACGGTTACGTCGGCGCCTTGATCCTTCCAGAACTCCTCCATAACAGTCCACTTCTTCCCAGACTCAGGGCAAAGGGCCACGTTCTGACCTTTTATAGAGTTGCTGGGAGCGTACATAGGATGCATACCAAGAACCTGATCAGAGTACTCACTCATGGCCTCTACAGGTCCCTGCTTCACACTTGTAATATCAGTAAAAAGAGCATCATCCGGAACAAGAGGGCCGATCTCGTGTATAACATCTTCTGTTACAGATACAGGTACAGCCACGATAACCACGTCAGCATCCTTCACAACCTGCTTGTTTTTCCCGTAATCCCATCCATGGTCTTCAGCAACCTTTTCTGCATCCTTAATATTCGAACCTGAGATAACTACATCGTTTTCTTCATTCAGACGTTTTCCAAGGTGCCGGCCAAACTTCCCGGTGCCTCCGATTATAGCAATCCTCTGATCAATCATAACGCAAACATACAGGAGAAGACATTTACGGATACGGGTAAAACATTTCTGAAACCAATTATGAAGTATGACGGAGACTCTCACCGAAGAAGAACTTGATGAGGCGCTGGAAAACCTACAGATATGGGGTATTGAGGCTGGAAAGCTTGCAACAAGAGTAGAGTTTGAGGACTACAAGGAGACGGTGTTCTTCGCAAATACAGTGTTTTCGCTCGCAGAGGAGGAGTTTCATCACCCGGAAGTTACTATAGAGTATGGAGCCATTGAGATAGATCTCTGGAGCCATGAACAAGAGGGGATAACAGGAAAAGACATTGATATGGCGGAGGAGATTGAGAAGAGATTAGGGAAGATGAACTAGCTGCAGAACTCCTGGACACGCTCCATACCTTTTCTTAGCTCATCCTTTGTTGTGGAACCAAAGCATATCCGGACCTGTGTGTCGCTCTCGGGTCCCATCGGCTCACCCGGCACCATAGCCACGCCGTGATCAATCATCTCCATGCAGAACTCCCATGAATCCCTGCCGACATCAGGGAAAGCATAGATTGCACCTTCCGGAATCCTGTAATCCCATCCAAGGTCGTCAAGATACTCTACAAGAATATCACGCCTCTCCTCATACTCCTCACGCATCTTTGATACATGTTTGTCGTTTTTCAGGGCTTCCTCAGCGGCGTACTGGGATATTCTTGGAGGACATGCAACAGTGGAACGAGAAACTTTCGCATACTGCTCAAGGTTTTCAGGGTCGTCAACCACCCATCCAAGCCTCCAACCTGTCATAGCATGGTTCTTGGAGACCGAGCCAATCACGGCCGAATCATCAGTGTAGGCAGCCGGAGAGTAATGTCTTCCATCAAAGACCAGTCTGTGATATACCTCGTCCGAAAGCAGGAAAGTATCTGAGTTAGAGGCAGCTTCTGCTATCTCTTGTGCCTGTCTTTCACTGAGAACCCTGCCTGTCGGGTTTCCAGGAGTATTGACCACTACCATTTGGGCGTCTTCAATTGCATCTCTGGCCTCATCTCTTAGTTCTCCGGAACTGTTCCAGTAACTTACCTGCCTCCAGTTATTGCCGTTGACCTCTGATATCATCTTGTAAGGACCCCAGCAAGGATCATTAAACACGGCTTGGTCAGAGGCAGAGAGCCTGGCAGAGAACACGGAGAAGATAGCGCCCATGCCGCCGGCGGTAACCATAACCTCGTCTTTCTGAGGTGAAAGACCTGTTTTCTCCGATTCCTCCTGAGCTATCAAGGATCTCATACTGTCTATACCCATCATAGGGCTGTATCCCTGGAACTCCTGTGTAGACTCTGCAGCTGCCTCCTTGACGTGCTCTGGTGTGTCAAAGGACGGCTGACCGATATCAAACCTTACAACATCCTCTTTTTCAGA
The DNA here is from genome assembly GCA_964391005.1 of uncultured archaeon. Lineage (GTDB taxonomy): Archaea > Nanohalarchaeota > Nanosalinia > Nanosalinales > Nanosalinaceae > Nanosalina. Next base: position 9,324 of record CAYMJB010000011.1, read on the forward strand.
TGCCTTTGAGGAGATTTTCCTTATAGATAGATTGATATCTTCGATTCTATCCTTCATTTCTTCTCCGCCTCCGGGTACTCACCAAGTTTATTCACCTGTCCGTATGTTTCAAGTGCCTTTATCGCCTTCTCAAGCTTCTGGCCGTGTGCCTCTGCCTCAACGTAGAAGTAGTATTTCCCAAGCTCCTGTTTTGTTGGACGAGACTGGATATGTGTCAGGTTTATCTGATGGCCGGAGAAACACGACAGCATCGCATGCAGTATGCCTGGACGATCCTCCTCAGGCTCCAGAATCAGAGATGTCTTTGACGGCTCAGCCTTTATCTCAGAGTTCAGTATCAGAAAACGTGTAGTATTGGTGTCTTCATCCTGAACTGACTCTCCAAGAACATTGAGATCGTATATATCTGCTGTTACCTCTGATGCCAGTGCGGCCTCACCTGAGCTTAGGTTTTCCGCTGCATCAGCCGTTGAATCAGCCTCCCTAGTCTCCAAGCCGTGCTCGGAAACAAACTCCTGGCACTGAGCCAATGCCTGAGGATGGGAAACCACGGTATCAACGTCTTCAATACTTTCCTCTGAAGAAACCACGGTATGATTTATCGGCAGCAGCTTTTCACCCGTCACCTTGTTTTCCGATTCTCTAAGCAGATCAATCGTATCACGTACACCGCCACCAAGAGAGTTCTCAACAGGCACAAGCTTGACTTCAATATCTGACTCAAATACCTCTTCAATTGTGGAACAGAAACATGGCTGGAGATCAGTAAAGTACTCTTCCGCAGCCTGGTGAGTGAAGGTGCCTTCCGGACCAAGTAAAGCTACCTTCATCTGTCAAGTACCTCTTCCTGCACATCCACAGCAGTCTCTATCAAAAGCTCAGCCATCTCCCTGCCACGCTCTGGCGGGAGCTTCTTTGACTCATAGAGATCCTCAAACTGCTGTTTGACCTCTTCCTCACGCTCACGATCCCTGATCTCAGCGTCTTCTCGACCCTTCCTATCGGCAATTTCAAGCACAGCATCCATACGATCCCTGACATCCGATACAATATTTTTATTGGCCTGATCAATATCCCTTCTAGCTTCCTCAATATCCATAAAAACAGTATGTAGACGTAGATTTTTAGATATGTTCACTATGTGGAGAGAGGTATTACAAGTTCATCTGCCACATGAAACAGAAGTAAACTTGTCAGGTTTCTAAAATATTACAGCAGTTCAAAGAAACCCTATCCTTATTTTTAGTGCAAAAAATTTCCTATCTTGAAAGTGATTTTACCTCTTTTCTAACTCTATCCATGTCAGGTTGCTGTGCAGGGTTTTCAGCCTTCCATTTGAAGATTACGTTTCCTTCAGCGTCGAGAACGAAGACAGATCTGTTAGGTACTCCATAAAGGCCTAGTTCTGGTATATCTACTTTCACACCGTAGCTGCTGGAGACACGGCCACCCATATCACTTACAAGATCAAAATCCACTTCTTTATCCTCTCTGAACTTTTCTAGGCAGAAAGGGGAGTCCGCGCTTACACCAACAACATGGCCCTGGCTTCTGCTGAGGGACTTGGAAAGGTTTTTCAGCTCGTCAAACTCTTCTTCACACGGCGAGGAGAAGGCTGCAGGGAAAAAAGCTAAAACAACAGGGCCAAAATCAAGTTTTCTCTCAAGCACAAACTCATCGCTCTCACCGCCCGCCTTCATCTCAGAGAAAAAAGGAGCCTTCTCACCGACTTCAACCATACATAACTACTCAAGTTCCGGCTCCAATATAAATATTCCGAACAATGTCGTGGTCTCAATAATATTAAACTTAGGTCGAATCCTTACCTTAAGGCGCAAAGCGGTTGTGGTGTAGTCCGGCCAATCATGTCGGCTTCTCGAGCCGACGACTCGGGTTCAAATCCCGACAACCGCAAACCCTTATTCCACCCAAAGTTTCTTCATTAATCATTATCGGCAACATACATCTTCGGGCTGACAACCAAGATATAGGTTGTAGTAACCGCTGATACAAACCTGCTTATAACGAAGCCGATAACTCCTATGCTCTGCAGCGCACCCTGCATAAGAAACGCCATTCCCAGCAACACGAAGCTGAACAAGGTCAAAGCTGTAACCTCACGGGAGTTGGTTCTGGAGGTTTTAGCCGAGTCCAGGACACTCTCAAACAAACCTCCGCCCTTGCTTACAGAGACAGGTAAGAAGAATATCGCCATACTGAAGCCAAACAGGAGAACTAGAGAAACAATAAACCCCATCCACACAAAGAATACCTGACCTGAAAGAAACGCTAAGACCAGGCCTAGAGCCACAGGCAGGTAGAGAAGCAGCGTTGAGACGAGTAAGCCCCCAGAGATTAACAAAAGGGTTTTCCACTTGCTTAGAGCTCTTGAAAAAGATTTTTTTAGCGAAGGATTCTCTGCCACCATTTCAGCCAACATCACCGACACAAAAACCCCTAGAAACATTATGAACGGCGCCGAGCCAAGATAAAAAAACACGTTCAGGCTTTCAAGAGACATACCTCCAGTACCGGAAAATCCTGGAAGGCTCAGTACCCATAGGGTTGAGATCGAGGTAGAAACCAGACGGGGTACGAACATCTTTGGCTGATCAAGCAGAGTCTGGAAACTATCCCTGAGTATATCCCCAAGCTTCACAGTACAGAATCCTGCTGCAAACCACAAAAAACCTTTAGTCAGTGAAGAGTTCCATCCCTGACCTCAGCATCATAGGCAAAAAGGGAATAACCTACCTCACTACATGAAAAACCTGTCTTATCGGATATATCTCTGATAGCTTCCATCATCTTAACATAATCAGTAGGTTCAAAAGACTCTTTACGGTCGTCAAAGAAGCTTAGCCTTTCAAGGCTTGCCCATACACGGGTATCAACCACTGCATGCCTCTCCGGATCTAGGGCCGTCAGTACGCAGGAAGCTGTTGGAGCTTTAAACCCTCTCAGAGAGCATATCAGAGCCATTTTGGAGAAATCGTCTTCAACTCTACGGAGGTTTGAGGTTACGTTCCTACATCTTTCTTCAGGATTCTTCTTCACGTGGTAGGCGCTCCTGGTGCTGGACATGTAAGCAATTTCATACAGCTGCTGACAGGTCAAAAACCCCTGAGACTCAAACTTCTTACCGTACTCTTCCAGTTCCTCAGGCTCCAAGCCCTGTGTATCAGGATACTTGGAAAGATTTTCAGAGATAAAGCTTGAATCTGGTAAGTCCATGAGCAAGAGATACCGATATTCTTGTGGATTTGAATGATTGGTTTTGCTCCACCCGGGATTTGAACCCGGGACCGCCGCCTGACTTAGAGGCAACACAC
>CAYMJB010000012.1:0-12623 GCA_964391005.1 uncultured archaeon
CCACTCATCGTGTAGGTCTCGGTTCTTGTGGATAGAGTAGTTACATCCTGATAAATTGGTATTACCCATTTCCATCCTGGTTCTACTTCACCTATGGCTTTACCTTCTTCAAGTAGAATTCCCTTGTTTCCTTCAGGAACTGTACGTAAACCGAATATTCCTACAAACAGTAGTGTTACAACTGCAAGTATTACACCGCCTGTGACAAGCGTCTTAACATTGATCTCTTGGTTACTAATATCCATACATTATTAACCCACATACTTTGTATTGGCGGGTGAGTCTTAACATAGCTGGACAGTATTTATAGAGCAACAGAGAGTAATTATGTTAGAAGACGGCATTTAGATAAGATATGGTACGTAGCCTGAAGGCCAAAGATGTTGATCTAGAAACAGGCAAATGTATTGGAACTGGCTTATGTACAGCGTTTGTGGCTTTTGGAAATTCCTCCAAGCTCTCGATTAACTCATGTCTGGTCTTGCTCTTATATCGCATAGGTACGTCCTTTCAGCCCGGAAAGGATTCTGTAAGAAGATTAGAAAAGCCCTTCAAACCTGGTTTTGGAGTAAAAATTGGTGTAGAGGATATGAAAGAAAGATGTGAAGGAGTCAGTTGAATTAAAACCAGACACTTATGTTGTTTACGTATAAGTAACAAATTATGACTAATGATTATGGAAGCGAAGAACAAAATAGATTTGAAACAGTCTTAGAACAAGCAGATGCAGATAGGGGAGAATACTTTGGTCAGACAGATCTCGATAATGCAAAATACCTCATCAATGAAGTGGGAAACGATGTAGATGTGCGATATTATCATAATCGTGGAATTGAGGTCCCTGAGCTGGGTGTCGATTACCCGAACTATGAGTCGGTTGAGCTTGGTTCGGGGACTGCTGCTCTCATGCTTGAAATAGCTGTCTCATATCCTCACGAATTCAAGCCGGAGGACCGCAGACTTGATTTCCAATATGTCGCCGAAGACAATCTCAATAATGGCGACCGCCTTATGACAGACAGAGGCGAAGAAGGTAGTGAAACAGATATAAATCTAGCTGTTGAAGGACAGGAAGGAGATGAGCTACGCTATACTATTGATGTGCCTCTGGCCTCTAAAGCCAAGCTGAGACAAGAAGATGGAAGCTTAGAGCCCCAGATAGAATCAAGGATTGTCATGGAAGGAGAAATTAGTATCTCTTTCCACTTACTCAATTGCATGCTTTAACTCCTTAGCTCTCAACCACTCGATATCTTTGCCCGTGATCCGATACTGGTGAGTGTGCCGGCCGTACTTCAGTAATCTAAGCTTCTTGAGGTCCTTCAGCTTTCATCAACGTCATTAATGCTGTAATCAATCTCATGTCTTACTTTACTCTGCTCAAAAAGTGATTCTGGCATCACTTACATTTTCTGGAGCCCTGTGATGAGCAGCTGGAGTCCATGGAGTCGTTCTCACACTTACCTTACCTCTTATCAGCGTTAACTGTTTAAACCATTGAATTCAATTCTGTATTTATGAAAGATTTGTTGAAGGAGTTGGTTGAGACACCTGGAGTCTCGGGAGATGAACATAGAATAAGAGAGAAAATTAGAGGGAAAGTCGAGAATCATGTTGACTCTCTGGAAACTGATAACATGGGGAACTTGATTGCCAGAAAAGGTTCTGGAGAAAAAACTCTTATGATCGCAACACATATGGATCAGATTGGTCTAACGGTTAAGACTATAGATGAGAGTGGTTACATCAGGTTTTCAAAGGTAGGTGGCGTTACTACACAGTCTTTGATGAATCAGAGGGTCAAGATACATACTGAAGAAGGGGATGTAACCGGTGTTGTCGGTATGAAGCCACCGCATCTTATGGATGATGAGAAAAGAGATGAACTCCCTGAGCAGGAACAGCTTTTCATTGATATCGGTGCTGAAGACGATGAAGACGTCGAAGAAGCTGAAATCAAAATAGGCGATTATATCACCTTTGACAGGGATTTCTCCGAGCTAAGAGATGACTACGTAACTTCAATGGCCATGGATAACCGTGTAGGCTGTGCGGCGGCGGTTGAGACCTTGAAGAGGTTTGACGAGGGTTATGAGCTAGCTGTTGTGTTCTCCACTCAAGAAGAGGTTGGTTTGAAGGGTGCAAAAACCTCTGCTTTCAAGATTGACCCTGATGTCGCGTTAGCCGTAGATGTCTCTATTGCGGGAGATCTTCCCGGAGTTGAGAGCCATGAGTCCTCTCTTGAGATGGGTGAGGGTGTGGAGATAACGATGGTTCAGTCTGAAGGTAGGGGCTTAGTAACTCCTAGAAGTGTGAAGGAATGGCTTAGGGAGACGGCCGAGAATATGGATCATGATTATCAACCGGCGGTATGGGAAGGAGGAGCTACTGACGCCGCCAAAATCTACCTTGCGAAGGAGGGTATACCTACCGGTTCAATAGGTGTTCCACTGAGAAACATGCATTCGGCGACAGAGGTACTCAAAATCTCAGACCTAGAAGACACTGTGGATTACCTAGAGGACGTTTCTAAAACCATGGAGGATTATTTCTGACTGAGGTCTAGAACTCTCAATCTCACTCTTGTCAAACTTACCCAAAATATTAATGCAACGATTATAATTATGTAATTGATTGCAATTGTAACCTTACGTTTTTATTTCCATATCTGAATAATGAGAATATGACATTTGACACATCAATTCATAATCAACTGAGAAACGACTTTAGATCCATGGAAGGAGATCTACATGATATGGTTGAGAACATCCACAACTATGAGGATCATTTGAGCGAAGAACTTGAAGAAGCAGAAGAAATGGAACATTTACTCTCTCATTGCCTTAAAGAAATTGAAAACCTAGAAGAAAGAAATCTCGCTTTGGAAAGACTTGAGGAGAGTGCAGAAGAAGGTTTAAAACAAGGTGAAGAAGACATAGCTAGAGACATGTTTTCCGATTTACATCAACTAGCAAAAGATATTGATAATGCCAGAGCAGTTATAGGAGATCTACAGGACAAAAATGAGAGCGACAGAAAGAATATTACAAAGCTAGGAGAGGTAGAAGAAAAGTTGATCAATGGTCAAGAGAAATTGACGGACGACGAAGATGGGATGTTGCACAGGCTTGAAGATATACATCCCGATTATGATGCAGAAGTTGACATGGACTGGCTCAAGGAGCTAGAATATAAATATGAGGATTCAGATCCTCTCTCATAGAAAAAGAACTCGCTGAAGTACCGAGCTGTCCTTTTCTTAAGTTTGTATTACATGAGATTATGTTCACAAAGATGAAAATCAGACTTTGATCGCTATGTAGAAGAACTCTCACTTGAGGAAGAGTGAGACTGAGTTCTTTCATCATCAGGAAACAAATATTCTTGGATGTGTGAGTGTTTTAGCCTCCAGCTCAGGCCTTCTACCTCATCTTTTTTGACGAATTCAGGTTCGCCCTCCCACGAACCATCTTTTTCACCTCCTTTCACCTTGGCTTCAAAGAACATTTCCGGTCCTCCGCTTCCGTTTTCACCTATATCAATCAGGTCATTTAGTTTGATTTCAAACCCGGTTTCCTCCTTGAATTCTCTTCTGGCAGCTTCACGGATGTCCTCATTTTTCTTCAGGAATCCTCCGGGTATGTGATACTTTCCGTCTAACCTTAGAGCCATTATGTCATCGTTTTCACCGTGAGCTAGTACAGCTACGGTTACAGGAGGCCAGAACAGTCTTCCAAATATCTTGCCGAGTATGTTCTCTGGATAGCTCTTCACAAACGACGAAACTGTATGAAGTATTTTATTCACGCTAAAAATTGCTCCTGTCTGAAATAAAACATTAATACAGATATTTTAGACCCAAACTTCTAGGTGCGCTTCAATCATTACCGAGTATCAACAGAGGCAATTAATGTCAGCTTTGTGGTTCTATACTTGTTCTGGTGTCTACCAGTGGCTTCAATACCTAGAACAGAATCCGATTCCTAGGTTTAGTTGAAGTTGTTTCTGACGGTACTTGATGCTTGGAATCTTTCTAGGTTCTCGTGTAGTATCTGGCAAGTACCTTCACACGACTCAATCCTGCACAGAACTTGATCAGAGTTTTTAGGTTGCTCCGATAATGAGGCTTGTGTCTGTACGTCTTCCAGCGTTCTGTTTGTTATCGTACCTACATCTACTTCGAAACTATCATAAGAAGGATCTGCACCCTCTCTGTATACTTGGCATGATCCCTGGACTCCTGTAGCTGTCGTGTTTCCATAGTTTGCGGCTGTTAGACTGACCTGTGCCTGTCCTCCGGAGGATGATCTACTCTCGTACTCCATTTTTACCAGTGGTCTTCCAAGCTTTAATCTGAGATCGCCGTTTATGTCGTGTAATTCCTCGCTTCTCTGTTGGAATGACTGCAGGCTCTGATTGACGTTGTTTAGGGTGGTGTTAAGTTCTTCGACCTGTGATTCAAGCCTTGCGGCGTCTAATTCCGCTCTGTCCGCCCTTATATCCTCCGACTGTGCTTGTTGAAAATAGAAGACTGATGTCGCAGTCAGTAAAATAATTAGCGCCGCCGTGCCTAGTTTTCTTACGTCCAGTTCAACATATCTGTCTTTTACGTTCACGGACGGCAGTACAGAATCAGACATATACTATGCTTGAATCAGCTGGGATTTAAAGTATTGCACCAGTGTACAAAATGAGAAAATGTAAGAAAAAATAGCGATATTCATTGTGGATGAGAGGTGTTATTCGTTTATTTCTCCGAACGCGAACTTTCTTCCGACGGAGGTTACCTCTATTTCGTATGTTTCGCCGACTTCTCCTCCTGGTACGAAGATAACAAATCCTTCTTTTCGAGCTATTCCATCTCCTTTGCTACCTAGATCCTCTATCTCAACTTCTGTTATTTCTCCTTCGCTGACCGGTTTGTCAAGCTCTTCCTCTTCGTCGTCTTGAGACTGTTCTTCTGTCTCCGGTTCTGGTTCACTCTCAGTTTCTTCTTCGGGCTGTGTCTCTTCTGTTTCTTCTTCAACAGGGTTTTGGTCAAACTGTGCGTCAAAGTCTTCGTCGTCTAGTTCAGAATCTTCTGGCATAGGTAAATTCACCGTGTCTGCAAATATCTGCTAACACATTATTTGATATGTCCTCACATCTTTAAAAGCTGAGCATAGTCACCGGGTCCATAACGGTTAAGTTGCTTCTAGCAAAATTCTGGTTTTATGCCTGCCGCAGGTGAACAGTGTCCTTTTTGCCAGTTGATCGCAAACCCTGAACAGTTGAAGGTCGTGGAGGAGACAGATAACTTCTACGCGTGGCTGGATATTAATCCTCGTGCCAGAGGTTATACCATGGTTGTTCCAAAGGAGCATAAGGATTCGGTTGAAGATCTCTCTCCTTCAGAGTATCAGGAGGCTATGAGCCTGGTCAGGAAGGTGGTTGATAAGGCGAAGAAAGGTCTCGATGCGGATGGAGTGTCTGTTACTATGAATATTGATGAGGCTGCCGGTCAGATGGTTCCACATGCCTATATACAGGTTTTCCCGCGTTTTGAGGACGAGGAGACCTCAGGAACTCCTACAGGAGCTGTTTTCCAGCCTCATGAGGAGGCCAAGGAGAACTTGGATGAGATACATGATAAGATGTCATCTGTGGAATCAGATTTTGGTGTAACCACAAAGGAGGCTCACCCAGAGTCCAAGAACTTCAAAGAAAGTGAAAATAGTGAGAGTTCCGATGACGTTCCTGATGATGAGCCGGGTGGTAAGGACGAGGCTATAGATAAGATAGGAGGCAATCTAGCAGGAACTGGTACAACACCTCTGTCTCTGGGAAGCCAGGACACTGATGGAAGTTCTGGTGAACGTGAGAAGCAGGAAGATGACTCTAGTCAGGCTGAAGAGAAGGACGAAGTTAGGATAGACCCTGAACATGAAGGAAAAAGCTTTGAATGGCATTAACCAGCTTTTGCAGCAGTAAAGAGGCCTCTTACCTCTCCGGATTGGTCAGGTGACCGATTGTCTCGAGTGTCGACCAGCTTCCCTCTAGACAGTTGTCTAATACGTCATGATGCTCTTCGTCTATATCAAATTTTTCTTCGTCTCCGGCCTTTTCAGCTTTGTTTATTTCCTCGGATTCCATATAAACAAACAGAAACATATCTTCACCGTGCTCTTGGATAAACGCAGTTTCAGTAAACATTTTCTCGTGTCTAAGCGATTTCTCAACTTCCTCAGATCTTTGCTCCAGCTCTCTGTACCATGATCGTAGCTCTTTGGCCTTGCCCGACTTAACCTTGCAATACGATAGCTTTACATCCGTCATAATATGTGACTAAAATTTTTCTGGGGTTTTATGTTACCTACATCTGCTGATAAGTGACCTGAAATGCTTATAACTTTCAGAGCCAGATTCTATGTTCATGAGTGGCTATAATCCGGAAACATTAGAAGATCGGGTCTCCGAATACTGGGAAAATAATAACATAAAGCAGAAGGTTCGTGAGTCAACTGAGGGCAATGAGCCTTTCTTCCTGGTTGATGGACCTCCGTACCTGAATGGTAGTCCTCACGTAGGTCACATGCAGGGTAAGATAATCAAGGATGTTATGCTGCGTTTCAAGCAGATGAGGGGTTTTGATGTTCATGATCAAGCCGGTTTTGATACTCACGGTCTTCCGAACGAGCTTGCTACTGAGGAGGAACTTGGTATAGAGGATAAGAATGAGATAGGTGATTCGATATCCGCTGAAAAGTTTATTGAGGAGTGTAAGAAGAGGGCGACCTCTGCGAAGGAGCCTTGGCAGACGGTTATGGAAGATCTTGCTGTCTGGCAGGACTTTGAGGATCCGTATATGACCTATGATCCTGAGTATATTGAGACTGCTTGGTGGCTTTTGCAGAAGACTGATGAGCAGGACCTGCTTTATCAGGGCAGGAAGCCGATTTACTGGTGTCCAAGGTGTCAGACATCTCTTTCAGGCTATGAGGTTACAGATGAGTATCAGGAGATTGAGGACATCGCTGTTTATGCAAAGTTTCCTTTGAAGAACAGGGATGAGAAACTGGTTATATGGACCACCACGCCTTGGACAATCCCAAGTAACATGGCTGTGTTTACTCATCCTGACTTCCAGTACGCAGTTGTTGATACTGGGAATGAGAAGTTGATTGTGGCTGAGCAGCTGGTTGATCAGGTCATGGCAAAGAAGGACTTGAATGAGTCTCAGTACGAGATAGAGAGAACTATGCCTGGATCCGATCTCAAAGGTCTTGAGTACAGAACACCGTTCCAAGATGACATACCAAGGCAGAGGGAGTTGGATGAGGAGCAGGGTGTTCATATGGTGCATAACTCGGATGAACTGGTGACTCTTGAGGATGGTACAGGATTGGTTCACGCTGCCACAGGACATGGACCGGAGGACTATGAGGAGACACGTCCACTAGGATTGCCTGTGTTTTCTCCTCTTGACTCTGAAGGTGATTACACCGGAGAGGCAGGTGTTTTCGAGGGCAAGAATGTTCTGGACGTGGATCCTGAAGTGATTGAGATGCTTGAAGAAAAGGATCTTATGTTTTACAGCGAAAGGTTTACTCATGAGTATCCTCACTGCTGGAGATGCAAGACAGAGCTGATTTACAGGGCTGCCGACCAGTGGTTTATAGAGAATGACAAGGTCAAGGAGAGAATGCTTGAGGAGAACGAGTCGGTGGACTGGATTCCTGACTCCACTCAGACACGTTTCCATAACTTTGTTTCCGAGTCACCTGACTGGTGTATAACAAGACAGAACTACTGGGGTATACCTATACCAATATGGGTTTGTGATGAGTGTGGAGAAAATCAGGTGATTGGAAGCTTTGACCAGTTGGAGGATAAAGCGGGTGACCTGCCTGATGACTTTGATCCTCATAAGCACGTCGTGGATGATATAACCTGGAGCTGCGACTGCGGCGGAACCTACGAGAGAATACCTGATATATTTGATGTCTGGTATGACTCCGGTATCGCACCTTTTGCCTCGATGCATTACCCGTTTGAAGAGCAGCCTTTCGAGGATATGTGGCCTATGGACTTTATCACAGAGGCATCCGACCAGATTCGTGGATGGTTCTACTCATTGATGTTTACAGGAATCCTAGGATTTGACGAGGCGCCTTATGAGAAAGTCCTATTCCAGGGGTATGTCTTGGATGCAGAAGGTGAGAAGATGTCCAAGTCACTTGGGAATGTTGTTGATCCGGCTGACCAGCTTGAAAAGTATGGAGCGGATCTGCCAAGGTTTTACCAGCTTCGGCTTGCGCCGCCATGGGAACAGAAAAATTATGACGAAAACGAGATAGAGAACGAGATTTACAGGCTTTTTTCGGTGTTTTGGAACACGAAGAACTTCCTAGAAACCCATGGCAAAGAAGTAGAGGAACAGAGGTATGATGAGCTTGAGCCTGAGGATAGATGGATTCTATCATGTCTTAACTCTCTTGAGAGAGGCTCTGTTGAGAAGATGAACGGTTGTATGTTCCACGAGTTTACTCGTGAGATAGAGGACTTTATCTTGGAAGATCTCTCCCGATGGTATGTCAAAAGGGTTAGAGAAAGAATCAAGAAAGGAGACTCTGCAGCTGCATGGACACTCAGAAAAGTTATTAATGAGATAAACAAGCTTATTGCGCCGTTTGCACCTTACATAACTGAAAGTATATACAACGACCTTGATGGAGAGCTTGAGTCCGTACATATGGAAGAGTATCCTTCCGTTAACGAGGAAATGATTGATCAGGAGCTGGAGGATAGTATGTCTGATGTACGTGAGATTGTCCGGAAGGCCCAGAAGCTGAGAGACGAGGAGCAGTATAACTTGAGATGGCCTGTTAAGAGGCTTGTGATATCCTCGGATACCCAGCTAGAATCGAGGCTCTCAGATCTTGAATACCTAATCAAGGATATGGCGAACGTAAAAGCTCTGGAGTACGGTTCTGTATCCTCAGAGTACGAAGCAAAGGCTGATTACTCTGCTCTAGGCCCTAAGTTCGGCGAGGACGCGGATAAGGTTGCTGAGAAAATTGAGGAACTGAATCACGACCAGATCTCTCAGGTTCAGGATGTAGGTGAGATCGAGGTTGATGGATACGTGGTTGAAGAGGCCGATATGGAGATCATGAGCTCGACCACTGATGACGTGTCCGGTAAGAGCTTCTCAAGCGGCCAGCTTTACCTTGATACTCATATGACCGATGAGATCAGAGAGAAAGCTCTTGTAAATGAGCTTATCCGTGCTATACAAAGCCTTAGAAAGGAGTCAGGTCTGGAAGTTGAGGATGAGGTAAAGCTTCATGTAGAGGACCAGAATTTGTTTGAGAAGTACCGAGAAAAGATTCTGGACAGGGTTAATGTATCCCAGTTCGTAGAGGAGCCTCAGAGGTACACCGGCGAAGCTGAATTCAAGCAGGAGAAAATCGGTTTCAGCTTTTCAGAACCTGTATAGACGGAAAGCCTTTTTGACTTCTGAGGTGTAAAAACAGGTATGGATACTGAAAAACTTCAGCCAGCCATAGACTATCTCAATAAAATCAGCAAACAAGACGATGTCCTGATTATTCATCACTGGGACATGGACGGCACCTCAAGCTCGACTATTATCTCAAAGCTTCTGAAAAGGTCAAGAGGCGAGTCTGTAGAAGAGGTAACAATTCCCGCCGAGAGAGCCTACCACCTCGTTGAAGAAGATCATGAAAAAGTCAGGCAGGCCGACAAGCTGATAGTTCTTGACTTTAACTTAGAGGCTGACGAACTTGAAAGCCTGGAGAAGGAGTACGACATCGATGTCTTGGTTGTTGACCACCACAACTTTGACAGGGTACCTGATGTTCCTTTTGTTAATCCTCGTGAGTCAGATTCCGACAGCTATATTCCATGCAGCAAGATCTGCCTTGATATAGCTGAAGATATGGGTTATTCTAAGGATCTTCAGTGGATTGCCGGAATGGGTGTCATACAGGACTTTGGCGTAGATTCCTGTCCAGAGCTCTTTGAGAGACTGGATGAAAAGTACTCCAAGTACTTTCCGGAAGATCTCAATCAGGAGGAGCTTGCGAAGAACTGTGAGTTTGGCCGTTACTCCTCCGTGTTGAATATTAAGCCGTATAGAGACTCTGAGCACTTTGCAAAACTTGCCTACAGGGCTTTAATGAATTCCAAGGACTTGATGGAGCTGGAGGCGCAGGAGGAGTACAGACAGGTGTATGAAGTATACCTTGAGATGCAGGACGAGTTTAACAGGCTCGTGGAAGACTATGAAGAGGACAGAGAGATTGATAGAGAGAAATGTGTGATCTTCTTTGAGATTGAGTCAGAGTTTCATATCACTTCCTCTATAGCCACGAACATGTCCACCAAGACTCCGGACTGGGTTCACTTGGTCGTGCAGACGGATGAGATGGTGAACATAAGTGCACGGTGTCAGTCAGGTAGGGTCGATCTTGGTGAGAGACTTCAAGAAGCCTTGCCGGATGATGCTCTTGACGAAGGTGCCGAGGCTGGAGGCCATAGAAAGGCGGCAGGAGCCTCGATGCCTGAACGATATTACAGCCAGTTTAAAGACAACTTTCTGGAGCTTGTTGAGTAGCCTAGAGTTCCAAAATAGGTTTAAATCCGCATGTGTAACTTTGGTACATGGAAATGGATCAGGATAACAAGGCTGAGAAACAGAAGGAGAAAGCCAAGGAAATGCTAGGTATTGGAGACGAGAGAGCTGAAGAACTTTTCAACGAGGAAGAAAGCCGTACACAAAAACAGAAAAAAGAGAAAGCCGGCCAGATGAGCTAACTACCTATACGGCATCGGCAACAACGTCAATCATTTCATCTTCATTTCTGTAAATCTTAACGTCTCCAGTTACAACTTGGATGGCGCTTGAAGGTTTTTCTCCCTCTCTGTGGATGCATATTACATCTTTGTTGAATTCCTCTGCCCAGCCCTGCTCTATTCCAAGCCCTGTTGATGGATATGAAACCTCCGCCATCATCAAATCGCACTCTCTGATAATTCCCTTGGAGTTTGTGAATTCTGATCTGTGAGGCAGGATCACTTCATGTTTGTCACTTATTCGGCTGTGCATCAACGGCTGATAAAGTTCCTGCTCAAAATTGAAGTCTGTTGAGTGCCCTACGTATATCTTCATTTTACCCAGAATGATTGGTTTTCAAGGTCTTCGACCTCAAATCCTAGCTCCTGAAGGCGTTCTCTTATCATGTCGGCGGTTTCATAGTCTGCCTCTTTTCTGGAGTTTGCTCTCAGTTCGAGAAGTGTGTCCGCCATCTCGGCTTCCGTATCTGAGACTCTAGAACCTAAGTTTACTCCCAGGATTTGGAAGAGTTCTTCGATTTTCTCCGCGACCTGTTCATCCAAGCCAATACCGTTCTCCAGTTCTGAGTTAGCCTCAGATACAAACTCCATCAGTGTTTGTTTGGCTTTGGCGGTATTTAGGTCGTCGTCCATGAACTTTTCGAACTTTTCTGTCAATGCTACTGTATCCAGTTTGTTTTCGCCGGGATTTTTTCTTATTCTTTGAGTGACCTTTCTGGCAGACTTGACCTCTGACTCCGCTTTCTCCAGACCTTTGATTGAGAAATCTGTCTCGGTTCTGTAATGGGAGCTCATTAGGTACAGCCGGATTGCGTCCCCAGAGAATCCTCTGTCTAGAAGGTCTCTTACCGTATAAAAGTTTCCCTCTGACTTACTCATCTTCTCCCCTTCAACCTGTATGAATTCGTTGTGAAGCCAGTAGCGTGCTTGTTCTTCGTCTGTTGCGGCAAGGCACTGAGCTCTCTCGTTTGGGTGGTGGGGAAATATATGGTCCTTTCCGCCGGCGTGTATGTCAAAGGTTTCTCCGAGGTATTTTTGTGACATTACAGAGCATTCTAGATGCCATCCAGGATATCCCTTAAGGTTTGCTGTTCCATCCTTGAGTTCAAACCTGGCATTCCATTTCATTGCATGATCTGTGTTTTCTGCGTTCAGCCATAGAGCAAAGTCGTACTGGTTTTTCTTGTTTTCGTCAGGTTCTACCCTTGATTCAGCCTCCGACTTAAGCTGGTTGATGCTCTTATTGGCCATTTCCCCATAGGCATAGTCTTCAATAAATGATTCCAGATCAAAGTAGATGTTACCCTCTACTTCGTATGCGTATCCATTATTGTATATTTTCTGGACGTATTCTATCATTTCGTTGATGTGACCTGTTGCTCTCGGAACTATGTCCTGTCTCTCTATATTCAACGCTTCAGTGTCCTCAAAGTATCTCTTGATCTGTTCTTCGACAAGCTCCATAGGCTCCAGGCCTAGCTTTTTCGCCCTTTTCTCTACTTTGTCATCGCCTTGATCTCCGTCGTCTGTAAGATGCCCCACATCAGTAATGTTCTGGACATGACGCACCGTGTAGCCTTTGTGCTCTAGGTAACGTCTTAATGTATCCCATACAGCATATGCTCGGGCGTTTCCTACATGCAGATCGTCGTAGATGGTCTGTCCACAGCTGTAAAACTCTACTTTGTCATCGTTTCTCGGTTTAAAAACCTGTTTCTTATCTTCCATCGTGTTGTACAGCTTCAGACTCATTGTTAACCCCTTTC
>CAYMJB010000013.1:0-11351 GCA_964391005.1 uncultured archaeon
TCCAGAAAAGCTACTCTAGGAGACGTAGCAGAGGTAAAGGAGTAAAACGCCGGGGCCGGGATTTGAACCCGGGAGGGCGGTAAAGCCCAGTAGCTTAGCAAGCTACCGCATTAAACCAGACTCTGCCACCCCGACACACTAAATATTTTTTAACTGAGTCAGCGTCAACGAAAACTTGTTTGATACTGTCTTGTAAAATATCTTCGATACCGAGGATGACTCTCTGTGAGCATCATTCAAAGCCTCTTCCTGCCTATCTCTAATAGGTTTGTAAAGATTTATAGCCTCTTCCTTTGTCAGGCCTGAGGCACCTTCATCTTCAACCTCTCTAATCCTTTTGGTTATGTCTTGCCTCTTTGCCAGAAAATCTCTGCCTTCCAGCTCACCTGACTCATAGCTTTCTCTTAGTCCATCCAGCCTCTCCACAAAATCATGCCACGTATCCTCAGCTAATTTACCCGTTCTCAGGAACTTTACAACCATTTTCTGCTCTATCCTGAGATACGAGTGGGTGAACCCTTCCGCCATTCTCTTCTTTATATCTAAGTTCATTATCTGGTCGCTCTTCAAATACACTTTGTTGAAAAGACCTATTAACTGTTGACAATTATCCTCACAAGGTATTTAAGTTTCTACCAAGACAATTTTGATAGGTAAACCTGATCATGGCTGAAAACATAATAGATTTTTCCAACATCGTTGACAAAGAAGTATTCACAGAGAAAGGTTCTTACTGTGGAGAAATCAAGGACATAGAAATGCAGCTTGACAAGTTTGCCGTAAGAGCAGTCGTAGTAGCAGCTGAAAAAGGAAGCTACCTGGCAGGAAAGGTCGGCGGAGCAAAAAACGTCGTAATACCTTACAGAATGATAGAGTCAATAGACGACATCATAATAATGAAGGACTTCGAGACAAGTGACGCCGAAGAATCAGCGCCGGCAGAAGAGGCTTGAAAACCTTACTCAATAGACGTTAGATAATCTTCAAACAGCTATATGGCTGCTATTAACACCTTTGTAGGGCTTGGATACGAAGTTGTCAAATCAACATGGCTTGTTCTATCAATAACGGCAAAGTACATTCTTCTACTGATCTTTGGCGAGTTAATTTACAGACGCGATATTACCGTGAAAAGCATTGACAATAAAGTTAGGAGTTACGGAAAGCTTTCAGTCCTAGGATCCGGGATCGCTTCAATACCGCTCGTGTTCTCAAGCTTCTCTTACACACCGTTACTCGAGCTACCAAGTCAGGTAGCTGCAACGGCTCTGTTAGGATACCTTTTCTGGGTATATTAACATTTTAGGAAAGCTTTTCATCTGCCTGTCTATACCATTCCTCAATACTTTCACGAGTCAGTTCCTTAATCTCCTCCCATGGAAGAGTTGTATATACATAATAGACAGTCTTGTCAGTTTTACCTTCTCTGAGTATAAGATCCTTATCCAACATCTCCTGAAGAGCCCTCTGAACTGTTGAACGACTTCTATCAACTTCTTCCTTAATCTGCTTGACAGTCATCTGCCTGTCACGGATTACCTGAAAAATCTCTCTCTGAAGATCATTTAACTGAAAAACCTCAAAAACCAGATCGTCACAGTCCTTCCCCTCCAAGTCAAGAACACTCATCAATACAAACAGATTTAACAGTCAGAGTAAAAAATCTTGCAACTCACAGGACACATTCGATGTAATCTGCGAATTCCTCTTTTAGGATTATTGGCCGCCTTTTGACAGGTTTTCAAACATTTCAACCGCGCTTTCAACCGCCTGAGCCGCGTAGTCAACCCTGTCCTTGGCCTCAGGAGCAGTCATACCAGGACCGGTTACACCCATGGTTACAGGTGTATCTCTTTCAAGACTTATTTGGGAGAGCTTTGAAGCAGCCGCATGACCTATAATCTCATCATGGTCAGTATCCCCCTTAATTACAGCACCAATAACAGCTACAGCATCAATATCAGATCTACGGGCAAGTCTATCAGCAGCAAGCGGCGTATCATAAGCCCCAGGCACCTCCAATGTCTGAACCTCTACACCTAATTCTTCTGCCCTATTCAAGGCAGACTCAAGCATCTTCTCAGTAATTCCCTCATTGTACTCAGCTCTAACAACTCCGATCTTCATACATCAAAACCTCTCAAAGAAACTTTAAATCAGTGGCAAAGAACCTCATAACTCAATGACATCATTCCTGGCAGCATGAAAGAGATACTCTTGAGCATAGCCAGCGTTCTGTCCAAAGTAATCACGTACATTTCTGGAAAGCTCATCATAGTCCTCTGAATGAAGCTCAGGATAAAGAGCTTTCAAAGCCTTCTCAGCCCAGGTATCAACAGGGTATGCTTCATGAAATCCACACGAGAACAAAAGCACACAGTCAGCGACCTTGTCACCAACACCATGAAGCTGCTTAAGATACTTCCTAGCTTCCTCATACCCAAAATCTTGTAGTTTATCGCTGTCAAAGTCATTCTGAATAATATCAACAGTCTCTGATATATACTCAGCTCTGTAGCCGACACCTAGTGATCTCAGCTCTTTCTCAGAAGCCCTAGAAAGCTCTTCCGCCATAGGGAACCTGTAAACAGATTTCTGCTCTACCTCAACCGGTTTACCGTACTCACGTGATATGGAGTTATGCATCTTCTTGATGCGTGGAATCCTCATCTGCGGGGAGCAAAGATAAGAAATCAGACAAGGGAAAAACTCATCCTGAACTATTCTAAGACCCCACAAGCTTTTTTCAGCCTTCTCCAGCTCTTTATCATCAGGAAACCGAGAAAAAACCTTCTGAAGATTCTTATTCAAACCTAGAGCTTGTCGTACTTGTGATGGCTCTAAATCAGTTTTAACAGTTAGTTCGTCAGGCTGGTCTTGCCTAACCATAACTGGTTTTCCGTTTCTAAACGTGTAGAACCAAGAGTTTTCCCTAGATGAATCCTCAAATAAATCGCCGTGAAGCCTGTGCCAGCAAAACGTCTGCCCACAAGTCAAGGTAAGCTCAAGGTCAAAGTCCACTACCGGAATAGAAAACCGTCTCATCTCGATTAAACATCTCTCATACTATGCATAATGTCTGTTTACTTATCCTTTTCTTTTCTGGAGTACTTCTTAAAACCTGATTTTGCGTCCTCAGGTGCCTTCCTACTGGTCTTCTTGGCATCTCTTTTCAGATAGCTTCTGTCGCATTTATGGCATTTGACCCTTTTCTCCGCATTACTCTTCTGTTTGTAGCCACAGTCAGGGCAAGTATAATACACCGCCATACATTACATATCAAACTCAACACTAAAAACAGCATCTGAATCCGCAACTCTTTTTGAGTTTTAAGTCGCAGATTCCAGTGTGCAGAGGAAGTATAAGATCGGTGCCCTTACAGGAACCTTCTTTGCATCAGCAGCCTTCGTCTTTGCAAAGCTAAACGGCTTTAACAGAGAAACTTTTGTGGTATTTCTCTACATCTACGTGTTACTGGGCATAGTCTCAAGGTTTGATGCGGAGGAAGCAGCTTCCTACATCAAAAGTTTGGAAAACATTACATGGGTGAAAAGAGAGGAGATGCGTATAAAGAAGGTTTTCACAGGCGAAGAGTACGAGATAGAAGGTATCAAAAAGGTTAAACCATAGTTTGAGGTTTTAAATTAATCTATCCTGTCTTCCGCAACCTCTACACCTCTTGAGTTGAACAAGGTTGCTTCCTCAGAGTAACTGTCCCAGTCTGTTCCTGTTGCATAAACATACTTGTTCTGTTCAGTTTCCGTTACGTTAATCTCCGATCTTGGCTCTGTGTAAACCATAACTGTTCCCAAGGCAGGCACCTCAAACGAGTCAAACTCATAGGTGTCGCCGTCGGAGTTTCTGAGAGTCCAGCTGTTCAGGTTTACCGACTGGGTCTCATCGTTGTCTATAACCACTCTCTCATCCGGATCTGAGGTCTTGCTCTCGGTAATCCTCAACTCTATGTTCGGAAGCATTTCCTGTCTGGCCATAGACCTGTACCTTTCCATCTCATCTTTCAGACTCAGCAGCTTGGACTTCACCTTGGATCTATTGGCTCCTTTGAACTTTGAGACTTTTCTGCCGTTGACCATACCCTTTCTCAAAGTTCCATACGGTGAGTCCACCGTATACATGGAAATATTTTCAGTAAGCTCGGCCCTCATCTCGGCTGAAGGCGTCTCTAGAACCTCAATCCTCTTGCTGGGAACTTCCCTTAACGTATATATAGAGTCATGACGCTCCACAGTAACTTTTGAGGCCTCACCATCTGAGATACTGATCTCTCTATCAAGATCCTTTTCCGAGGAGACTACAGGTGACTGAGAACTTGAAGGACCTGAGTAATCGATTTGTTGGGAGACTGTCGGAAACGAGACAAGAACAGTTAGGAGAGTTGCCATGGCTACAGTCTCTAGATTAGATGACATTATGCCCAAACATGATGTTGCCAGTTAAAAATGTTGTGTCAGAGCTCTGAATAGTTGTTCATAAATACCTTAAGCACTGATTTAAACGCTCCAAGCACTATAGGTCCTATAAAAAGGCCTACAGCTCCAAAGACTGAGACACCTCCAAGCACACCTATAATTATCGCCGCAGGATGAAGATCAGCGCTTTCATCTACAACAAGAGGTCTCAAGATATTATCAGTCATACCTACAACTACAAGGCCATAAACAGCCAGTCCAGCAGCAGAAGCAACCTCTCCGGAAAGACCCAGATAAATGGCGGAAGGAATCCATACAACCATGCTCCCTACTATAGGTATGATACTTAGTATAACCATTACAAACGTCCAGAACAAAGCGTTTGGAACTCCAAAAATCCATAGCCCCAGGCCTGCGATAGCTCCTTGGGCGATAGCAACAAGTATATGACCTTTCAAAACAGCAGAAGTCGTGTTCGCCATCTCATCCACAAGCCTGTCTTCAATATCCTCTGGCAGGGTGGAAAGATCCTTCAGCCACCTGACAAGATCTCCACCATCCCTGACAAGATAATACGTCAAAAACAGCATGAATGAGAGACCTATCAACAGGTTTGCAGCAACGTCCAAAGCCTGTGAAACACCTCCAAGGGCACCAGAAGTGAAAGAGGTAACCGCACTGGCAAGCTTTGCCTGAAGCTCTGTCTCAGTCCCAGTAAAAGAATCAACCCTCTGCTCTACCTCGCTGAGGTCAACAACTTCAGAAGTATTAATGCCCTTCACAACGTCTCTTGCGTCATCTGCCACCGCAACCCCGATAATCAGTAGCGGCAAAATCGCTAATACAATAGAAGACAAGGTAAGCAAGAACGCAGAGGCATTTGGACCAATCCTATCCCGTATGTACAGATGTGGCTTCCGAAGTATAAATGCGAGAATCAAAGCCCCCAGCAGAAAACCTGTAAAAGGTCTAAGCATAAGGCCCACAGCCAGAGATAATGCAGTTATCAAAACCAGTAGAAATCCTTTTCGATCATTCACAACTAACCTCTGCGACATCAGATTAAATAAATATTGTGATACCTGAAAAGGAGATCAAGGTAGGAATAATCAAAACACTCATGCAGGCCTTTCTTGAATCAGTGCGCTGCGCTACAAAACCTACAGACGAGGCCGCACCTAATACAAGCATACCTCTCCATCCGGTGAGAAGAAAACATATCAAAGGGATCAAAACCAGGACAGGATATGCAATATACTCAATTGAAGATCCCTCAATCAGATCCACATACCTTTTCGAGACCCTGACAGAGAGGTAAGCCGCAAGAGGTGCCACAAGAAAAGCCAGCAGAAGCAGGTAGAAAACACTGGAGCTAGAGGACGTGCCTATAGCCTGGATAGCGACAGATGCACCTGAACGAGCCTTATCTATAACTGCAAGGGATATCAGAGAGAAAAATATATCCGAGGTATTAACACCTCCCATCGCTGAGAGAAAACCCTTCTTTGACTCATCCATTATAGGAGACACAAAAGAAGTTGAAACAGCCGCTCCGATACCAGGGACAGTACCTGCAAGAAGGCCTGAAACCGAGCCCGCAAAACCATGGCGGGAAAGTGAAAATACTGATTCACCAGGTTGGTGCTGCTCCGGAACCTCAAAATCCTGATTAAGAATAGAATAGACACCTGGAACCGCAAACAAACCTGAGAAGACAGGAATCAAAACAAACTGCTGGTTAACAGGCGTGTTAAATGCTATCAAGCCAAGAGAACCCGAAAAGATCGCTACAACCAAGCTTACAAAGAAGTCATCAGAGCTCAGGAGAATATAGAACAGGAAGAAAGCTAAAATGTATTCCATAAAACCTGAGATAAAAGAATAAGCAGGTTTCAAGAAGAAGAGCATAGGTAGAATGAGGATACCGACAGCGAGTACAGAGTTCAAGCCACCTCTAACGGTAGAGTAAAATGCCTCAAGTCCTTTTCCCTTCTCAACAAGCTCAGGAGAAGCAACCACGGACAAGGCTGACTCTGCCTCGGGCGCCGAAATAAATATGGCAGGCAGAAAATCATGAAACGTATGTGAAACCGATAGACCTGTCACATACGATATATACACCATCTTCTGAATCTCCGTACTCAGATACGCAGGAAGAGACGTGAAAATAACAGTATTAGGATGAAGACCAGGGATTAAACCTGTCACGATACCTGATATGACTCCTACTAGAGCAGCAAGAACCCATGAAAACATGGTTTGTATCAGGTAATGTTTCTGCTGCGATTTAAAAAGATCAGCAAACAATTTTTGATCCATGTTCGGCGGCAAGGATATGTCTAAGATGATGAAGCAGATGGGCGTTGATATGGATGAACTGGACGCAGACAAAGTAGAAGTCCATATGGGCGACCAGAAACTAGTTTTCAGCAACCCCTCAATCTCAAAAATAGATGCTCAGGGAAATGAAATCTTCCAGCTCCAGGGAAACTACTCAAAGGAAGAAAACACCGAAGAACCTGAAGTCGACGAAGAAGACATCGAACTGGTAATGGGAAAAACCGGTGTCAACAAGGAAGATGCCAAGCAGGCCCTGAAGGAAAACGACGAGGTTGCTGACGCCATAATGGAGCTTCAGTAAACCTATTTCTCACTTTAAATTAATTCACTGCTGCATATTCTCAAGGATTTTTGCAAACGCAGGCCTTGTTACAGCTATACCTACCATAATTCCGACTATAGTTGTGGTTGCAAACTCCTGTATCTGCTGCAGAGGCGACAAAGGAACAGTGTATGCTACAGCCGATATTATCAGGGCTACTGTCCCAACCGCAATATAGTGGTTTCCAGCCTTGGAGCTGTAATAAGAGTATCCTAGAAGACCGAGACCTGCTGCTCCCACCATCATGGTTGAAAGCCTTGGAGACAGTATAGGGGTCATAGCTCCGATGGTAGAAGCCGCAGATGTGAAGATAACGAAAAACGCTGTCTTCATCTTATCCTTCCAACCCTTAATAGACTCAGTCTCAGACTCATCCGTAATAATTATCTGATCGTCTACGCCGGTTCCGACCGCGGCAATTATACCAGCTACAGCTGACAGGGTTAAAGTAGCAAAGTTGGTAAACCAGAGACCTAGCAAAATAAACACTTCTGATGCACCCGTGAACACGATCGGGAATACAAGCTTAGGGTTTCTATACCTGATAAATATTATAATCCCTACAGCTATCAGAGAACCTAGGATTGACAGGGATGAAGCCAAGGCAAACTGAGATCCAATACTGCTGGAAATCTGCTGTGTACTGACAACGCTGACAGGCTCAGGCAATCTTCCGGACTGAAGCAACCCTTGAACATTGTTCATCCTCTGCCTCAACTCGCCTGCGTCCTGGCCGTTCAAGTTTATTGTAGGCTGAGAGATAGAACCTCTCTGGAAGTCACTTGAAACAGTAAACTCTCTGATCTTCTCGTCATCGATGTAAATCGTCAGATTTGCGTTCTCCCCGTTAGACATTACAAGAGAACCGGCTGATACCTGGAAATTATTCGCCGTCTGCTTTATCCTGTCCTGCGACTCCTGGCTTACAATCAGAGGTATCACCGCCTGATTAGAGTTTGTTCCTGTCTGACGGACAACAGAGTTGGCAGTATCAACAGACTCAATATCTGTGTTATCGTAAACCGTGACCTCAACCATGCTGTAGCCCTTGTAATCTCCAAGATAAGTCAGCCTTGTTCCACCAAGCTCTGTGGCGTTTGAAGGACTGAGAGATTTAGTTTCGGTATCTCCTTCCTCAAATGAGGAGATGGAGATCGTACTATTACCTGATTCCTCGAGTCTGTAGGTTTCGTCTAATGTGAAGTTGGCAGAATCACGGAAAATAAAGGGCATGGTGGCCTCAAACGCTCCTTCCTGAGCTATAAGCTCCTCAACCCTTGCAGGATCAGTTTCTGCCGTGGTGAGGCTGATCCTCCACTCACCACCTATGTTTCTCGTTGAAAGGCTTGCTCCGCTGAAACCCAGGTTATCAAGACGGGACTGAAGAGTCTCCGCAACCTTCTGAGTCATCTCCCGAGAATCATTGTTTTGAACCCTTAGTATAAGCTGAGAGCCGCCTGTAAAATCAATACCCAAGCTTCCATTCATACCCTCTAAATCATAAGTATCCCACGTGCCGTCACTGTCAGAATCAACCGGCTGAGGAGAAAGACTAACAAAGGATAGAATCAAGACTATAGCTAGTACCCAGATCCTCCACTCCTTGGCAAGTTTCTTCATTTCCATATCATCACCTTTTCCAGATACTTGTCTAGTTCAATATCTCCTTCAACGTACTTCTTTATTATTACGGCGTTTCCAAACCATGTAAACGGTATATCCGCAAGTAGGCCTATAACCATTACTGAAGATACCTCTGAGAGGGTTGAAGGACCTACGGTAAGCATTGAGATACTGTAAAGTAAAATAAAACCTACGATACCTCCCGCGCTCATTGTCACACCTGTCTTTGTGGAGCTCCAGATCCTGTCTTTGATACTGCCCTTCTTCTGCTTTAGGACACGTGAAGAGAGCACGATATCCGTGTCGACCGAGTAACCTATAAGCATAAGTAGAGCTGAAAGGGAGCCAGGGGTTAAAGGTATCTTAAGCAGTGACATCGCCGCTACAGCAAACAGTATATCTGCGGAAGCTGCAAATATGACAGCAAGTGACGGAATAAGATCTCTAAACGAGATAAAGATCACCAAGCTCATTATCGAGAACGCCAGGACAAACGTCCAGACAGCCAGCGTAAGCAGTCTATCACCAAGTTCTTTTTCCGAAAAGTTTCTACTCAAAATATCGTCACTTGAGACGTCAAATGTACGGATAGAGTTATCCGAAAGTATGCTAACAGCCTCCGTCCTGTTTACCTCAGGGGGCGGAACAGTAACCTGAAGAATACTCTGGTTCTCACCGACAGTAATTGCGTTTGAACCAGGATACCCCTGGGTGGAAAAAATCTGGTTGATCTGGTTTGTGTCATAGTCAGCCGGAAGCTCATACTTTATCGTGGTTCCGCCTGTAAAGTCTTGACCAAGGTTCAAGGCCGAGCCAGGGGTCAAGTAACCGGCTAACAGGACAACTACAGACAGGAACACCAGAATAACAGGAACATACACATACCTGTCATAGTCCTCATATACATTGTTGAACAGGTTTTTCGGATTCACTGAGGCAAAATTACCCATGTAAGCATTTTAAACACCCCGGAGAACCAGTGAAATAAAAAAGATGAATAAGAAACCGAACCTACATGAATCTAGAGAGCCAGGTTGAGAAAGTAAACGAGTTTTTCACCGTCGAAGGACTGAAGCAGAACTGGGCTGTCTTGACGGTGACATCGATCTTCGGTCTTGCTCTCTGGCTCAGGTACTTGCCCGAGCAGGGAATGCAGTACCTTCAGGCACTTGATCCATACTATATTTACAGGGCATCACAGCACCTTGCTTACACAGGCGGAATACCGCAGACAGACTTTCTAATGTACTTTCCATACAACTCACCTTTTTACCTACATAATATAGGCGAGATAATCTTTCCGGCAGTAGGATACTGGCTTGGTGGATCACTGATCTTCAGCAACTACCTAGAATGGGCGCAGTTCTATCCTGCTCTTATGGGAGCACTATCAACAGTCGGAATGTACTTCCTAGGAAAAGAGCTATTCGATAAAAAGACCGGAGCATTTGCAGCATTCTTCCTCGCCGTTATACCCGGAGTAATGCGACGTACATCCGCAGGATTCTTCGAAAAAGAGCCTACAGGAACATTCTTCATGATGCTTACACTACTCTTCTTCACCAGAAGCTGGAAATACAAAGACAGGTTGTCAGGAATTCTCTCAGGGCTCTCACTGGCATTCTTCTCAATATCATGGGGAGGATCAAAGATGCTCTGGCTTCTAATGCCATTAGTCGTAGGGTCAGTGCTGTTTATCGACGAAGACATCGAAAATCTTCTAATTGCATATACACCGACAGTATTGATCGGTGGCGGAGTAGCAGCATCCCTCAACCACGCAAAGTTCTCATTCACATCAACATTCCTCATAGTCAACCTAGGTCTACTATTCCTAGTCTGGGACAGGTACCTCGTAGAAAAACTGGAAATCATAAGCAAGGATAATCTAAAGTACTTCACGCCAGCAATGTCAGGTCTAGGGCTGATAGCTCTAATACTCTCACCTCTTTACTCCGAGTTCCTAGCCTCAAAAGTCCAGAGCCTGATAAGTGCAGCAACACAGAGCGTCGGCGGAGACGTCATAGGAAGCACAGTAGCTGAAAACACAGCTCCCGGCCTTAACACGATAATCAGCAGCATTGGAGCAAACTACGCCGGAAGCATCGCAACCCCGCTTACAATAGTAGCAAACGTACTGGGAGGCTGGCCCATGATGCTGATCGGAACAGGCCTTCTACTCACAGGCATAGGATTCATGCTGATGCGCAAATACAGCATAGTTGAAGAGGAGATCTCAGACTACGTTTACTTCGGAGGGCTGGAAGCTGCCTTCGTAGCATGGTCACTAATCTTAATCGGTTTCTTCCAGCAGTCATTCATATTCGGTATAGCATCCGGTTTAGTGGTGCTGGCAGTGTTCACAGTTTTCACGATGTATCTTGACAACGAGTCTGTCTTCAAGCTCACAACATTGATACTAGTCTCTATCATAGGTCTCGAGACAGTGCTCTTCTTCGGAGGGTCCAGAATCGCCTATGCACTGCTACCAGCTTCAGTGATAATTCTCTCAGGCCTAGTCTACATGCATTTCAACGATCTAATGAAGTCCAGAGAGATCAGCCTAGAATGGTACAAGGTACTTCCCGCTCTATGGGTGATTACAAACCTTCTCGGAGCTGTGGCAAAGTCAAGGC
>CAYMJB010000014.1:0-11285 GCA_964391005.1 uncultured archaeon
CGGGTGAGACTCTACCTAGATCAAACTGTTTAAGATATTCAATCTCTTCCTCTACTGTACCTAAGGCATAGTTGGCGGAAAGACGTTCACTGGCAGCCTCAGCAACACCTACAAACTCCTCAAAGGCACCAAGCTCTGACGTCTCATCTAGGTCTTTCATGTCACCTTCCTCAATGTCACTGATGCTTTCAAAGTCTTTGTCGCCTAGATCTAATTGTTCTGCTCCAACTGTATCTATGTCTATATCAGGACGCAAAGATGCCTGCGAGACATTTATCATACCACCAATATCATGTCTAAAAAGCCGGCCAAGCATTCTTTCGGACTTACGTGAAACCACAACATGTTATTATTTACTATATAAAAGTAATAAATGGTTTAGTCTTATTCAGGATACACTCAAATATTAAATTCTACTGACCTAGTCAATAAATAGATACCAAGAGTATGAAACAGTACCATAATCTTGTAGAGAACATACTTGAAAACGCCAACTACAGGGAAAACCGTACAGGAGTAGACACACTAAGCACATTCTCACAGAGCTACAAGATAGACCTACAGGATGGCTTCCCCTTATTAACTACAAAAGATCTTTCCGGCTACAGATGGAGGTCTCTAATACATGAGCTTCTCTGGTACTTCTCGGGAGAGGAACACATCAAAAACCTGAGAGAACATACAAAAATCTGGGATGCATGGGCAGACGACGAAGGCCTCTTGCCTACAGCTTATGGACGGTTCTGGAGACGATACCCTATACCAGAGAACGAGGACCTTCTACAGGGAGAATGGTGGCCAACCAACCAGGAAGAATGGATGGAAAAAGCAGAAGACCAGTACGACCTCAGCGAACAGGAAATCAAAGAAGGAATCTCACGATGGATAAACGAAGAGGAAGATGGCAGAAAAACATTTGACCAGATACAGTACGTAATAGACACCTTAAACGGTAAACATCCGTACAGATCCGAAAACTCTAGGAGACTAGTCATAAGCGCATGGCACCCTGCCAACGCATCAGTCTCAAAACTGCCTCCATGCCACTTCACATGGGTGCTTAACGTCCAGAACGGAAAACTCAACACACATCTGACACAACGCTCAGGAGACACAGCACTGGGAATACCGTTCAATATCGCTGCATACGCGCTAATCACAAAGATGATAGCAAAACAGACAGACCTAGAACCTGGAAAGTTCTCCCACACAATAGTGGACTCACACATCTACTGCGGAAAAGAAGAAAGAGGAAAGTGGTACAGGGAAAACCTTGACCAGCTCAGACAGAAGATGACAAAAGCAGACAGCTCAGAAGACTACCTGAAAGTTAAAGAATGGATAGAGGAAGAGGCACCAGAACAGGAAGAGCCATACGACCATGTCCCCGGTCTTCTAAAACAGATATCCAGAGAGCCACGGGAGAAACCCGAGATGACGATAGAAGATAAGAAGATCGACGAGATGGAGTACGAGGACTTCGAACTTAATAGCTACAATCCTCACCCCGGAATAAAGTTCTCAGTAGCAGAGTAAACCACAGACAGAACTCCTAGACAGTAGGAAAGGTCAGAGAAGCCAAAGACCTATTACTGGAAAATCTAGCCAAAATGAACTCTCATAAAATGGAAATGAACTACAGAGACGCAGTAGAGGACGTAACCTCCAGACACTCAAACAGAAAAAATCCAGCAAAGGACTCGACTAGAGAAACTTTAGATTTGCTTGACAAGCCAGAAGAAGAGTACAAAGTAGTGCTGGTAGGGGGTACAAACGGCAAAGGTTCTGTGGTGGAGATGGTGTCAGAGCTTCTCCAGCACCAAGGAAAAGACGTTGGAATCTACAAATCTCCTCACCTGACAACAGTAAGAGAACGGGTAAAATACAACGGAGAAAACATAGAAAAAGATGAGTTTTTGGAGCTTTACAATAAAATAGAGGCTCTTGAAACCGATTTGAGCTTCTTTGAGTTTACGACATGTATGGCATACCTCTACTTCTCAGAGAAAAATGTGGACTACGCCATTATGGAGGTAGGTATGGGTGGAAGACTGGACGCTACAAACGTAGTAGAACCAGATCTACCTGTAGTTACAAACCTAGGTAAAGACCACAGCAAGTACCTAGGTGAGACAAGAAAGCAAAGAGCAGAAGAGCTCACAGGAATAGCTCAGTCCGGAAAAACCATAATTCTAGGCGAAATGGATGAAAAGTTAATCGAGGGAGCAGAAAACAGAGAAGCTAATATAGAGGGTAAGAAAGCCCTGGACGGCAACGCCAACACAAAACTAGAGTACAGAGGGCAAGAGTTTCAGATACCTGTAAGAGGCAGCTTTCAGAAAGAGAACTGTGGAACAGCACTGGCAGCAGCGGAGAAGCTAGCTGAGATACCTGAAAACCTGACAGAGGCATTTCAAAACCTAGAGTGTCCTGGAAGGATGGAGGTCAAAGGCAGGAAGCCTCTGTACATACAGGACGGAGCACACAACCCTTCAGCAATACAGAAAATCATAGAAGACCTTCCAGAAGACATAATCTGTGTATTTAACGCCTCCAAGAACAAGGATGCCGAAGAAATGATCTCAATACTGGAGCAGAAGACTAGCAAATTCTACTTCACAGAATCAAACGTAAAATGGGCCACACAGAAGGCAGAAAAACTCGCAGAACTGACAGATAAACAGAGCGAGATAGAGAAAACTCCCTCCGAAGCCGTCAAGAAAGCGAGAAAGGAGGCCAGCAGAGACGGATGCGTAATGGCAACCGGCTCGCTTTACATGATAGGCGCACTCAAACAAGACAAAAAACAGTAACCGATACACAAAGTACTATGGAAAAACTGATGATAGTGGCGGTATCAGAAAACAACGTAATAGGGAAAGACGGAGATATACCCTGGGATATACCAGAAGACATGAAGCACTTCAGGGAGAAGACAACAGGGCACTCAGTGATAATGGGAAGAAAAACCTATGAATCACTGCCCGAAAACTACCGTCCGCTACCAAATAGGAGGAACATTGTGCTTACAAGATCCGGTCTCGAGGATAAGCCAGAAGGAGTCATCGAAGCCTCAAGTCTGAAAGAAGGCTGGAAAGCCGCTGAAGGATACAGCGACAAAGCATACATAACCGGAGGCGAATCAGTCTACAGAGAAGCCATGAGCCAGGTAGACAGGCTTGTAGTAACCCGTGTACACGAAGAATACGAAGGAGATACATACTTCCCGGAAATAGATAAGACGGAGTGGGAAGAAGACAAGAGAGATGATAGAGAAGGATTCTCGTTCATAGAATACGTGAGAAAGGATTGATGCACAGAAACTGGAAAAATATAGACAGAGCCCTGAACGGTGAGGCCCTAGGTGGGCTAGAAGCAGTAGAGGGCTGGAACCCGGATGAGTTGGAACAGCGGATCGAAGAAGTCAATTTAGACGACACAGAGTTTCAATCCAGAGAGGAGGTGTACGAATTCGCTCTTGGAATAGGCAGGTACGCAGACAGGAACAGCTTTCTATACAACGACCAGGACGGCTCGAAAGTTCAGGAAGAAGGATTCTTCCACAATCCGTATTGCCCGTACTGCCTTGATGATGTTACAGATGCTGAGATAGACGAAGATATATCACCTCAAATCGGTCCAGAGGTAATAGAATACACTGAGGATTCACACATGTTGGACTCTGAGGGAAAGAAAGTAACCAAGATAGTTTACAGGTGTGAGAGACACCCCAACACGTATGTATCCAGTGAAGAAACAGAACACCTATGAATTAATTTGAGGTCTTCTGCTTGATCACTTCCTTCAGTTCTCTCAGCTCTATTCTGCCCGTATATTCCAAGTAGACAACCAGTACGACGAGTAAAATCAGAAGTCCACCAGCTATACCCGTATCTGATGTGAAGAACTGTCCTGTAGGCGTATCAGGAGTCTGTTGGGTGTCTGTCTGATCTTCAGCATCTTGTTCAGAATCTTCTACACCGGTATCACCTTGATCCGAGCTTCCATCGTCCTGAGTTGTTTCTTCCTGCTGATCACCAGAACTATCATCCTGCTCACTTGACTCCTCTGTCTGATCCTGTGTATCGGGCTCGGTTTCCTCTTCGTCTTCGGCAGGGTCAAACGGAATAACGTCGCCGCCACCACTACCGTCATCTGTGTCAGTAGAATCATCCTGTTGTTCTGCAAAAACTGCATAAGTGGAGAAATGAGCGACATCTGCCGTCACAGTGTTTTCTCCGGTATCTCTATCAACCACTTCAACACCTTCACTCGTCCACTCACCACGAGACTCGTTGAAGAAGTAAACACTCATAGAATCCTCATCAAGATCATTACTATCTACAACACTCTGATCGTAAGAGACAGTGATATTACCTGAAGCCTCAACCTGGCCCGACCTGTTAGATACATCTACTGATACTCCACCAACGAAGTCGGATTCAGGTGAAGGATCCGGCAACGAAGTCTGCTCAACAGTCTGAACAGTTACATTGGCATCAGCAGAGGCATTTACTGATACTTCTGTGTCTCCTGTCTCTACAGTCTCCGGCTCTGAAGCTCTCACTTCTTCAGTCCTGTTCTCACTTATAACTCCGATCTCAGACCTGACCTCAAAGCTGAAGTCAAAGGAGTCAGGCCTGATCCTCTGATCAGCACCTACCCGGATCAAAACAGAGTTTTGGGAACCAGTATAAATAGCACCTTCCTGAAGAACAAAACTGTATTCCAAAGTATCTCCAGCTGGTCTCTGGATACTTTCAACTAGACTATCGTCCTCTATAGATGCACCCTCACTTCCAGATCTAAATTGTGCAGGCCTCAGGGAGTAATCGGATGCATTCAGACCATCCGCAAACTCTTCCCTAGCACGATCACCCTGTAGAATCGAATCCTCAGGATAGGCCTCTGTCCTAGGAAGATAATCATCACCACTGTAGGATTTTGATACTACGTAAGCTGCTGGTGTGTTTTCCGGATCATAGGTCAGATCAAGATCCTCTAACTCTGAACGACTCTCAACAAACGTGAATCCGGGGAAATCATCCTCGCTAATGTTAGCGGGATCCTCTGCAAAGACAGGTTCTGATTCCTCGGAAACATACACGGCTTCCGGAATACTATCGTTTTCACGAACCGAGTCATCAGGCACCAAAATCTCGCCCTCTCCTCTCTGAACTCTATCCCACACAAATGATTTCCAATCAAAACCGGTAGAATTCAAAATAGTTGAGACATCGAACTCCGCGCCTTTCATATCGCCTGTCGCAAAGGATGTCTCATCCGACTCAACGGTAACCTCGACTACAAGAGGCACAGACCTATCAACACCTGAACTAAAGTTAATATAGCCGCTGAAACCTTCTCCACCAGCAAGGCTCTTCTGGAAGTTATCATCGAAACTCGACTCGAAATCCTGAAGAGTTTGAGCCGAGGCAGAAGCCGCAAACATTACAAGAGCCAGAGTCAAAATCATCTTTTTCATTGTACCTCTTCCACCTCCAGAACAGTATCATCAAGCTCCAGTCCAACCTGTTCAACTCCGGAGAGATTCACATCCAGAGTCTTCTGTCCCGTATCAGCTTCAATAACAATATCTCCTTTACTCTCAACTACAGATTCCTCACTACTCCCAGAGGTTGCATTGTAAACCTCCAGATTCAACTCCTCAGTAATCTTCTGATCAGTATTCTTCTCAAGAGTAATCTGTTCATCGCCAGTGTTGATATCTCCACTGAAATCCACAGCAGCCTCAACATCAGCAGTGCCACTAACAACACCGTAAACATTCAGCAACGTCGCTGAACCTGCTCCAACTAATACAAACGCTCCGAATAACGCAAGGATTTTAGCATACTTCATTGTTGAAAGCGGTTCCGGGAATCGAACACCGGACTAAGACACCAGCACCGCTTCAAAGATCCTCTCTAAATAAAAAAGGAGAGGAAATGGAAGTTAACTTGCTGATTGAGGTCTGACGTCGAAGTCAACTGTGTAGTCTCCAGGTGCAAGAGCGACATCAAAGTTGGTTTTGATACCAACTGTATCAGTCTCTCCAGCACTCAGAGTCTCAGACTCGACTTCCTCATAAGATGCTGTCACGGTATTATCATCAGCTAAAACTTGGATTCCATTCTCACCGAACCAGTTGTCAGACGCAGTTAGTGGAGTGTCGCTTGCAATATCCACGTCATTTGGCGTCGACATCAGGAAGTTGTTCTTCTCGACAACCGTGTTTGATCCCACAGAATCTTCTCCGTAACCGGTGACATAGATTCCTAGGTCGTAAGGGTAATTTGGAGCATCCTTATGCTCTATGTCACTGATCTCGTTGGACTTGATGACAAAGTCTTGAGCGTTTCCACCGTAGACTGCGATTGCAGCAGAAATTCCGGGATTGCTCTCTCCCACATCTGTGATGGTGTTTCCTCTCAACGTGACCGAATCAGCCGAATTACCATCGCCGTCGTTTTCGTTGATTGCTATGCCTTCAGCTCTAGAAGGACCTGAAGTATCACTTGCGGTGAGTCCTGAAGCCTTGACATCTTCAACCTTGTTGTTGATGACTGTGGTGCCGTCTACATTGTAAGCGTGTAGATCATTTCCTTCCTCATCGTCCTTGTGATGTCCGAAGACGTAGATGCCGATTGCTCTGTCTTCTGCTCTGACTCCGTTGACATAGTTGCTCTTAATGGTTACATCACTAGCCTTCACTAGGATTCCACGACTGTCTGTTTCTTTTTCTTCACTGACGTCGATGTTGAATCCTTTGACAGTTGCTTCGGATGCTTCTTCAGTAACCTCTATACCGTTTGGTGCACCGCGGACATCTGCACTTCCTTCTGAGCCAGAAGCGTCTGAGTTAGGAGCGTTTGCTGCAACCACCTTGAGGCCACTCTTGTTCACAGTGAAAGGATCGTACTCTCCTCCATGAACCAAAATGGTATCATCACTGGAGGCATCTGCGACTGCGGCACCTACGCTTTCATACTCTCTTTCTTCACCTACTTCAAGATCTGGTGAGTTCGTCGAAGAGTAGCCGGTGAAATCTGCGCCCGCACTGTCATAGTAAGCAACTGCCCTCCTATTTACTCCATCGCAGTTTGAAGAATCAGTTTGAAGTCTATCATCAGAGACTTCTATCGTAGCGCTACAGTCTGTCGAATAAGTGACTCCTGCGCTTTGAGTTGCATCATTCGTGACATTGAATGTGTCGATCTTCGTAGCACCCGCGACAAAGCCTCCCTGATAACTCACGGTCTCAGGTCCTTCTACCTTGACGGATTGTTCAACATCTGCTGTTCCTGTCACTGTTCCGAATGTTGAGAGCAGTGCTGCAGATCCTCCTCCGACTAGGAAGAGTCCGATGATGAGCATGGTTGGTACTGTCTTGCCGAGTACTTTGGTGTCGTGCTTGAGTGCTTTCTTTGCGTGTTCTTTCATTCAAAAGTTCACCTCCGGACAGTTTCCGAGAATTTGATGAGTTGATCTGTAGATTTTCGGTAAGATGCTTCAAAAGTAGTTTGTAGCCGTTCTTTGGCTTTCATTGTACTCAAGTAAACCCCCTTGATTTCAGTAACGTAACTAAGGTTGTATACCCTGTTTAACCTAAGTTTTAAATGAGGGGTTGGTGCTGGTCGCTTATATTACCGGTTGAGCTGAGGTCAGAAAATTGATAATGAAGCACTAGAATCTGACTTAGTACTCACAGAACATTTTAACCCTCAACTTTCGCTGATTAGAGCCTGATGTGAATTCCCGATGTACAGGTCGGCGATCTTACTTTATCTGTATGATTTACAATCATAAGAGTGGAACTGAAAATTTGTTGATATGAAAGTAGAAAATCTAGACCTGCCTGAAGACCTTAAGCAGAAATACACTGGATCGGGGATTACGGATTTGAATCCTCCGCAGGAGAAAGCCGTGGAAAGCGGTCTTATGGAGGGAGAAGATATGATTGTAGCATCTCCTACAGCCTCGGGAAAGACCTTTATTGCGGAGCTGGCGATGGCGAACAAGTCCCTGAAGCAGGGAAAAACCGCGGTATATATCGTGCCGTTGAAGGCGTTGGCAGCGGAAAAGTATCAGGACTTCACCGAAAGATACGAAGACCTGAATGTAATGATGAGCGTAGGAAAGGAAGACGACTCCGGGGACTACCTTGAAACCGCTGATATCGTAATCGCAACCTCCGAAAAACTGGACTCAATGCTCCGCCACAACCCCTCCTGGATACACCAGATCGGACTGGTTGTAGTAGACGAGATACATTTATTGACCTCGCCAAACCGTGGTCCAACACTGGAGGTAACAATCACAAGACTGAGAGATATTCTCGACTTCCAGCTACTGGGTTTATCTGCTACAATATCAAACTCAGATGAGCTGGCAGAATGGCTGAACTCCGAACTAGTAGAATCAACCTACAGGCCAGTAGAACTTGAAGAAGGAATATACCAGCAAAACACGGTTGAGTTTTACGAGGGGGATGAGAACGCCGAAGAAACAGAAAATATAGATGAGAGCACCGAGAACGACGATTCAGGCGGTAACGCAGGATTCAGTACAGGAAACGAGCTGCTAAACGAGGATAAGGGAGAGCAGGAGACTGATGAAGAAGCTGACGAAGAACTTTTCATCGAGGACAAGCATGGAAGACCGACACAGAACATAGTAGAAAACACTCTAGACATGGAGAAACAGTGTATAATCTTCTGCTCATCACGTAAAGGCGCCGAAAAGGAAAGCGACAGATGCGCCAAAGTAACCAAACAAGACCTTACCAGACAGGAAGAACAAAAACTTGAGGAAATCGCCGATGACATAGAAAACGCACTAGGAAACCCGACCTCACAGTGCAAGAGGCTGGCAAAAAACGTTAGAAAAGGAGCAGCCTATCACCATGCTGGTCTTTTGCAATCGCAGAAAGAAACTATCGAAGACGCATTCAAACAAGGCTTAATACGATCCATATCTGCCACACCAACTTTAGCAGCAGGTGTAAATCTTCCTGCCTTCAGAGTGATACTGAGAGATGTGAAAAGATATACAGGAAACGGTATGGAGTTTATACCTGTCTTGGAGTATGAGCAAATGACGGGTCGGGCAGGCCGCCCAAAGTACGATGACAGAGGTGAAGCAATCACCCTTGCGAAAAACCCAGGGATGAAGAATGAAATACTTGAAAGATATATCCAAGGTGAGCCTGAGAAGATACAGTCAAAGCTGGCTGCGGAGCCGATTTTGAGAATGCATACTTTGTCTCTGGTAGCCTCTAGATACTGTACCACTGAGAATGAGCTTTTGGAGTTCTACAGGAAAACCTTCTACGCACATCAGTACGGTACAATGGATGAGGTAGATCAGAAGGTGAAACAGGTTATCCAGCAGCTTAGAAGCTATGAGTTCCTGAAGGAGGATGAGATGAAGGCTACAGAGACGGGTAAAAGGGTTTCAGAATTATACATTGATCCGGACTCTGCCCACAGCATGATTGAAAACCTGGAGAAGGCGAAAAACCTGAAGGAAAGCGACAACAGATCGGTCAAACCTATATCGTATCTTTTCATGTTATCAAACACCACGGAGATGCAGCCAAGTCCACGTGTCAAGGACAAGGAGTTTGAGGAAATATCTCAGGCGCTTATGGACGCAGAAAAATACATTCTCGAACCTGTTCCCGAGGAATGGGACATGGAGTTTGAATCGTTTGTAGAGAACATGAAAAACTCTCTGATGATGCGTGCATGGATATCGGAACTTGATGAGGAAAGAATCATGGAGAAGTACAATATTGCACCTGGCGGAATAAGATCCAAGATGCAGAACGCTGACTGGCTTCTCTACGGCGCCAAAGAACTCGTAAGAACCAAAGAAATGGATACAGAAAACAACGAAGTGCAGAACGACCTAAAGAAGCTGAGACTGAGGCTTGAACACGGAATCAAGGAGGAGCTACTCAACCTGATTAAATACGATCAGATCGGGCGTGTCCGTGCACGAAAACTCTATGATCACGGAATCAGAGATCAGGAAGATATCCGGGAGGTAAACTTTGAGAAACTGAAGAAGCTGATCGGAAAAAAGACAGGAAAAAAGCTCAAGAAGCAGGTTGGGGAAGAAAACATATTTGACAGAGAGAACATTACAGATTACTTTGATTGAACGACGTAGTTTCCTGAGGGCTATTGGGTTGAATGTTACTTTGCTTGTAAATATAGGGGAGCGTTGCTTCTGGACCAGATTCAGTGAATGAATATAGAGTACCTGAATTTTTGGATGCTCAGAGATTGGACCCTAGAATGTTTGTCAGTCAGAGGTAACAAAATATGTCTGTGATAAAAAGCTTACTGAAGAGTACATATCCATGTTACAAGATGAAGAGAATTACGAATTTACAGAAATTGATGACCCTGTCGATGAAGCTATAATCGACGCATACAGAGAAGCAGAAAAACTTGACGAATACAGCCAAGATGTAAAAGACGCTATAAACGATTTTGCAAGCTCGCTACCACAAAAAGATGAAGAATATACTCTAGAAGACTGGATCAGTTCCAGAGAAGCTCTAAACGACCTTGAAAAATATCGCGAGGATGCCATATCCTATGAAACCAGAGATGAATACAAAGGTGAAATTAAACAGATCGACAGCATTTTGACAGACCTGCATATGGAGGCATGGCGTCCAGCAAGAGATGAAGGAGAGCCTGAAGCATCTAACGCAGAAGAGGGGCAATGGCAGAATGACGAGTTAGAAGTTGTTACTGGCTCTGAATCTTCTGAGGATGACGTCCAAGAGCAAAACGGGGATAATCAGTTAATCGATCCTGAGCTTGATTCTCTGATGTAATACAGAGGTATCAAACAGGATTGTAGAAAGCTGAATCCTGAAGATTGAGCTCTATAAACCTGCAAGATTCAGCGAATTAATCTTCTGGAATTTCACGTCTTCTCTTTTATCTCGTTCACTATGTCCCTGTGTCCTACGATAAACGGCACTCTCTGGTGAACATCGTCTACTTCTACCTGCAGGATTCTCTGTTCTCCTGTAGTGGCTTTTCCTCCGGCTGCCTCGGTGATATATGCCATCGGGTTGCCCTCGAAGAGTATCCTGTACTTTCCGCTTTCATAGCCTTTCTTGGCCGGGTACCCGAATACTCCGCCGTGATGCAACATCTGATTGAAATCTCCTACAAGAGAGCCACCGTACCTGAGCTTATACTTCCTAGATATTTCGTGTTCCATCTCCCTGAAGTCCTGAAACCAGTCCTTGTTTCCAC
>CAYMJB010000015.1:0-11116 GCA_964391005.1 uncultured archaeon
TGGCTAAGAAGGTGAATACGACTGAAGAAGGGTTTGAGGAAGTAGGAAAGCCTGCATCAGTAGATTATAAGTACGACGGTATGAGATGTATCTCAGGATACACGCCGATATACGTCGAAAATAAGGGTATTGTTTCAGTACGTGACGTCGAAGTTGGTGATAAAGTCTTAACGCATAAAGGAAATTTCAGAGAGGTAAAAGCAAAGAATAGAAGAACTATAGACAAAGATGAGAGAGTTTTCGAGTTTTCGACTTATCTTGGAAATGATTTCAAAATTACAGAGGGTCATGAGGTTCTAACTGAGCAAGGATGGGTAAATGTCGAGAACATAGATGATAAAGAGCATAATGTTATATTTCCTATTCCGGAAGTAGATGTTTCCGATAAAGTACCTGAGGAGCTTAATTTCAAAAGGAAGGGAGGATACAATAAGAGAATTGGAATAGAAGAAGATTTCTGGAGATTTGTCGGCTTCTGGGTAGGTGATGGATACTCAAACAGGGCAAATGGAAATCAGAGAATAGGACTCGTATTTAATGAAGAGGAAGAACAATTATTTGAAGAATACAGTTCTTTCCTTGCGCAACTACTTGAAGTACCAGAAGAGGAGTTCTCTACTCACATCCATAATGGGGCAGAGACTCTTTACTGGACCGATCCACCTTTGCTTAACTGGCTTTCGCAGAACTTCCGGAAGCAGGATCAGAGCGGCTGGAAGGACAAGAAAATACCCAAATGGTTCTGGAATCTGGAGAAAAAATCTTTTGAAAAATTCCTTGAGGGATGGACGGACGCCGACGGTCAGAGAGATAAAAAAGGCCTAAGGAAAAATATTACTACAAAAGAGCGAGCTATGGCAACCACAGCACAATTGATAGCTGCTAAACACGGAATAAGTTGCGGTATCAGAAAACTGAGGATAGAAGACGAGACGTACTACAGACTGATGTTCACAGTCTCGGACAGAAACGCGGTGATAGAAGATGGAAAAATGAAACTGAAAATCCTCAAAAAGAATGAATTATCCAGGAACTCACCCAGAGAAGTTGACCCAAGACAGAAAGTCTATAACCTTCAAGTTGAGAGAGATGAAAGCTACTGCACCACAACTGTCGCACTCCACAACTGTCAAATACATGTCAAACAAGGGGAAGTAAAGGCGTTCACACGTAGGCTTGAAGATGTAACCAAGCAGTTTCCGGACGTAGTTTCTCAGGTCGAAGAGAATATCGACTCAGATAACTGCATTTTAGACACAGAAATAGTAGGATACAACCCCGAGGATGGCTCTATGATACCGTTTCAGAAGCTCTCCAAAAGGATCAAGAGAAAGTATGAGATTCAGAAGCTGAAGGAACAGATCCCTGTGACTGTAAGGCCGTTTGACCTAATTTATTTGCAGGAGCCTATATTGGAGAGACCTTACTCTGAGAGATGGGAGAAGCTTAGGGAGGTTGTAACTGAGAGTGAGGACGACTTGGAGCTTGTTGACCATGAGAAAACAGAGAACCCGGAACAAGTTCAGGAGATGCAGCAGCGGTCACTGAGTCAAGGCCATGAAGGAATTATGATGAAGAACCTTGACGCAGAGTACAAGCCCGGTAACCGTGTAGGTTATATGGTTAAGCTAAAACCTGTGATGGAAACTTTGGATCTTGCTATAGTAGGTGCCAAGTGGAGTGAGGGAAGGAGGAGTGACTGGCTTGGAAGACTGTTTATAGGATGTTACGATGAGGAGAATGACACTTATCAGGAGGTAGGTAAGATGGCTACAGGGCTTACAGATGAGCAGTTTCAAGAGATAACAGAGAAGCTGAAGCCTCTTATTACAGAGGAAGATGGTAGAAAGGTTGAGGTCAGGCCTGAAGTGATAGTAGAGGTTGAGTACGAGGAGATACAGGAGTCACCAACTTACTCGTCCGGATACGCTCTCAGGTTTCCCCGAATGAAAAGATTTAGAGAAGATAAGGAAGAAGCAGATACCCTTGAGCGAATCACTGACTTATACAGTAATCAAAAATGATTGTTTCTAGTTCTTTCTTCTCTCCAGCCATTC
The DNA here is from genome assembly GCA_964391005.1 of uncultured archaeon. Classification (GTDB taxonomy): domain Archaea; phylum Nanohalarchaeota; class Nanosalinia; order Nanosalinales; family Nanosalinaceae; genus Nanosalina. Next base: position 2,058 of record CAYMJB010000015.1, read on the forward strand.
CAGCAGTGTCTTTCTGCTCTTGTTTCTTCTCTCTGCGGCCGCCAGCGCATCGTAGTTTGGATTCTCCATATCTGATATAGACTCCTTTGCATCTTCTACAGTGCTGTCTACAATATCGGAGTAATCCATTTCTTCGTTAGCCTCTGAATTGCTTGTATTGGTTTCTTCTTTCTGGTTCTGCTGTCTCATCGATTGGGCGTTTTGAAGCTGTTCTTGAAGTCCGCTTGATGTGTTTCCGCTCTTGTTCTGTCTCCTCATCTTCCATTCGTCGCTCTCCAGCCATACAATAAAGGCTCCGACCAGAACCAAGAGTGGGCCTACACCTCCTAATGCCAGTGTAACAAGCTGTTTTGAGAAGGTTATCGACAGGTACACACCTGCCACAGTCAGTGTTGCTCCAAATAGAACTTTTATTCCAGGATGCATGGTATCACAGTAAAGTAATTACAGATTTTTCTTTTATGTGTTTCGACTTCGTAGATTTTACATATCATGATACTTAAACACTGCAATCTGTAATGGGTTTATAATATTTTACGCTGAATTAGAGTCTATAGAACACTTTAAGAGGAGATAATAAATGGGATACTACAAATATGCTCAGCAGAAGTACAACCAGCCTAAGGAGAAGCTGGACGAGCTCTGGCAGCAGAGACTGATTGAGTGGAGAGAACAGAACGCAGTCGAAAAGATTGACAACCCTACAAGGATACCTAAGGCAAGACAGAAAGGATACAAATCCAAGGAGGGAATTGTCATGACCCGTGTAAAGGTTAACAAGGGTGGAACAAAGAGACCAAGACTTGATGCCGGGAGGAAACCAAAGAATGCAGGTCAAAGCAGATACTCCCGCAAGAAATCGAAACAGGTGATTGCCGAACAAAGAGCATCCAGGAAGTTCTCAAACCTAGAGGTGCTTGACAGCTACTGGGTGGCAGAAGACGGAAACAGGAAATGGTTTGAACTTATCATGGTTGACCCGGATCATCCTGAAATTCAGAGCGACGACGACCTGAAATGGATCTCGGAAAACAAGGATAGAGCTGAGAGAGGTCTTACACCAGCTGCAAAGTCATCAAGAGGTCAGGACAACAAAGGTACTGGCGCGGAAAAGGTCCGGCCATCGCAGTCATCAAACGGAAACACCGGCAAATAAAGTCGGCCCCCTAACATATAGAAACCTCTTATTTCTTTCTCTGGAATTGTTTCAGGTAAGCGTATTGAAACTCTACGATCCATGCTTGAAAGACGAAGACGAGGAACTGGTATCAAAGGCTAGGGAACTGGGCTGGCAGAACCCCTCTGAATATGATACACTTGTTCTAGAGGAAGCAGAATGGGGTAAAATAAAGAGACAAGTTGATCAAAACAGAGAAGAATACCATGTAGTAGGTGTGAAAGGAGGTAGCCAGAAGATAAACAGGGAGGCTGTTTCCGATCCGAGGATAGATCTCCTGATTCATCCAGGAAAGGATAGAAAGGACTCGGGTTTTGACAGGGGAACCGCCCAGCTAGCAGCTCAAAACAACGTCTCTCTGTGCCTTGATTTCTCACGGATACTGGAGGAAGATAAGCAGAGAACGCATGTTCTTAGTGAATGGAGAAAAAACCTAGGTCTCTGTAAGAAGTATAACGCAGATTTTACAGTTTCTACTTTTGCCGCGACGGAGTATGAACTGAGACATCCTAGAGATCTAATGTCTATGATAGAGTCACTGGGTTTTCCAGGTAGCGAAGCATTTGATACCTCCGAAACTATTATCGAGAAAAACAGAAGGAAACTAGATAGTGATTCTCCGTCAGGTGTCTGGGAGAGATGAAGAGGAAGATACCGGCGGAAAGGAAGAGTCAGAGATACATCAAGTTCAAGATACACTCAGACATTAAACATTCTCTTTCAGATATTGTGGAGGAATTCTGGAGCTCGGTGCATAGTTATATGGGTTCTAAGGATGCCAGTCAGGCGGAACCATGGCTTATAGCCAATAAGTTCAGCAGGCAGAACCAAGAAGGAGTGATTCGAGTTAACCGTGGTTTTGAAGATGACCTGAGAACTTCCCTAATCTTAATAGACGAGGTTCAGGGTGAAGATGTTTTTCTCTCGACTCAGGATGTTTCAGGAACCTTGAAGAAGCTTGATTAGGAGCCGCCGGTTGATCCTGCTATGGCTTTCTGACCTGCCTGGAAGTCCTCCCACAGCGTAATTAAACCTCCAATAGACTGGACTAGAATATTGGAAGAGCTTGAAGCGTTCTCAAATGGCTCGGTAGTGTTTTGGTTTACGTATGAGTTCTGAGCTTCAACTTCCCCTTGACCGGTTTTTGGGCCTGTGTCCGTTGGTGTAGAAGCTTCCTGCCTTACTGAGTTGAATGCAACTAGACCACTCACCAAGATGCTCATTACTCCCAGTAGTAGTATCAGCTGTCTGTAGGTATCTTTCATCTGCCTGACCAAGTCCTGTTTATAAGAGTCATTTATAAGAGTGTATTTATAAACGGTTTATATATCCTGAAGATTCTTCAGGTAAATGAGGTGTGTAAAATAATGGTTGAAGACGACGACATTGACATCCAAAACGTGGTTGCATCAGCAACGTTTGACCAGTCACTTCCTTTGGACAGAATCGCTATATACTTGGAAAACACAGAATACGAGCCTGAGCAGTTCCCAGGGCTTGTTTACAGGCTTGAGGAACCTAAGGCGGCAGCGCTCCTTTTTGGGTCTGGTAAGATAGTCTGTACAGGTACACAAAGTCCTGAACAGGCAAAAGAGGCGACTCACAAGATTATTGATGAGTTGAAGGAGGCTGATGTAGAGATAACTAACAAGCCAGAGATCACAGTTCAGAACATAGTTGCATCATCAGAACTTGACGCAACCCTGAATCTGAACAGGATAGCATTTGAGCTTGTTGGAACGGAGTATGAGCCTGAGCAGTTCCCAGGTCTTGTGTACAGGCTTGACGAGCCGGAAGTTGTCTTCCTTCTGTTCAGTTCCGGAAACCTGGTGTGTACGGGAGGACGTACTTACGACGACGTTGAGAACGGTATCTCCAACCTTGAGAGAGATCTCAAGGAGATAGATGCAATGGATTGAATCATGTGTTTCTGACTGGGATTCGTCCCAGCTATTTATGATTTTATTTCGGCTTCAAATACATGGATTACGGTGAAGCCGTAAATGAGTTTGAGGAGTTTTTCTATGAGAGATGCTACGAAGAGATTGATGAAGCGGTAAGAGATGGAGAGGACTCCGTTGTTATTGATTTTCAGGATATGGATGCGTTTGAGTTCAAGCTTTCGGAGTTCCTAACCGAGAACCCTTCAGAAGGGCTTTCTGCGGCAGAGGAAGGTATTAAAGGCGTTGACCTGATAACTGATGAGGAGTTGAACGTCCGCTTCAGTAACATGCCTGAAGAAGACTTTGTACTTTTGAGAGATCTCAGGTCTGAGCATCTTGGGGATTTCATACCTGTTGAAGGTATGATTAAGAGGGCTTCACAGGTAAACCCTGAGGTAGTATCCGCGGAGTTTCAGTGCACCAACTGCGGTGAGATAGTGGAGAAAGAGCAGGATTCATCCAAGCTTAAGTCACCTTACAAGTGTGATTCCTGTGGTTCCAGAAAGTTTGAGGTATATAACAAGATAATGACAGATACTCAGGTTGTAACCGTTGAGGAAAACCCTGAGTCACGTGAAGGCTCTGAGCAGCCTCAAAGCCTTTCTGTAAGACTGGAAGGCGATTTGGTTGATCCTGATTTTCAGAAGAAGATTGTGCCCGGAAACGTAGTCCATATAACCGGTGTGTTGCGTGAGCGTCCGAAGAAGAAGGACTCAAAGAAATATGATATGTACATGGAGGCGAACAACGTAGAGCCAACTGAACAGGAGTTTGAGAAGATTGAGCCAACTGATGAGGAAAAAGAGGAGATTGAGAGCCTTGCAAGCAGAGACGACGTATTTGATATGATAGTAGATTCAATTGCTCCGTCAATCTACGGGCACAGACAGATTAAGAAGGCTATCGCCCTGCAGCTTTTCGGCGGTGTAAAGAAAGGTCGAGACGACGGGGTCAAGAGCCGAGGAGACATACATATCCTGCTGATAGGAGAACCAGGTACAGGTAAGTCACAGCTTTTGAAGTTCACAGGAGAGCTCGCACCTAAGGGAAGATACGTTGTAGGAAAGTCCTCGACAGGAGCCGGTCTTACGGCTTCCGTCGTAAAAGAAGAATCCACGGGAGAGTTTTCTTTGGAGGCTGGAGCTGTTGTTCTCGCCCACAAAGGTATGGCAGCGATCGATGAGATAGATAAGATGGCTGCCGAGGATCGTTCAAGCCTACATGAGGCTATGGAACAGCAGCAGATATCGATCTCAAAGGCAAATATACAGGCAACCCTGAACGCTGAGACCTCTATACTTGCGGCGGGAAACCCTAAGTTAGGGCGTTTTGATCCATATGAGCCTATACCTCAGCAGATAGATATTGGTGACACACTGCTCTCCAGATTTGACTTTATCTTCCCTGTCAAAGATGAGCCAGACGAGGAAAAGGATGCCAAGCTCTCTTCACAGGTTTTGAAGAATCATATAGAGCCGGAGCAGACAGAGGCGGAGATTGACCAGGAAACGCTTAGAAAGTACGTGGCTTATGCCCAAAACCTAAGACCGGATCTTACTCAGGAGGCAGCTGACAAGATACAGGACTTCTACATAAGTATGAGGTCTCGTGGAAGCGACGAAGAAAACGGAAACGTGCCTATAACAGCCAGACAGCTTGAGGCTCTTGTAAGAATATCTGAGGCCTCCGCAAGAGCGGAACTGAGTGATAAGGTTACGGAAACCGACGCAGAGCGGGCTATAGATATACTTAAGTACTCTCTGGAGCAGGTTGGGGTTGACCCTGAGACAGGAGAGTTTGATGCTGATATAATTGAGTCAGGTGTATCAAGCTCGCAGAGAAACCGTCTGCAGTCCGTGAAAAGAATAATAGATGATCTTGCAGGGGACAGCGAAGCCGAGATAGAGGAAGTGCTGGAGAAAGCTGATGAGGAAGGTTTTGATAAGGAACAGGCGGAAGACGTTATCGACAGACTGAAGAGAGATGGAGAACTGTACGAACCTAAACAGGGCTATATACAGAAGATTTAACAAAGACAGAAAGTCAAATAAACTAGTTACATGAATACAAGAAAAGGTATAACTCCGGTTGTAGCAATTGTCCTCCTGATAGCTATAGTTGTTGCTGGAGGTGGCGCGATGTACAGTATGGTAACAGCTTCTATGGAGCAGGCTGAAAACCCTTCTGACAGGCTAAACATTAACCCAAGTACCGTTGAATTTGAAAGCTGCTGGGGAACTCAAAGCGACGCAAATTTCAGTATCAGGAACACAGGTCAGTCTGCAATAAACGCCTCGGAGATACCTGTCAGCGTAAATACAACATTTCTTAGTCTGGAAGACGGTGACTACAATATGAACCCTTCTATAGTTGATCCACAGCAAAGCTTCACTCTTGACTTGGATTCTCCTACCATCAATGATGAGTCAAAGATTGCGTTGGTGCTGGAGGGAGAGGCCATAACATACCAGTGCAGGAACCTAAGCTAGAAAAATTATTGGCTTGTACTTTGTGTCGTAAAAGATTCTTAAGATTAAGAACAGATTCATATGTATGCCACAGCAAAGCCGACAGGTAGCGAAAATTTCCAATACACAGGAACTTAACTCCGGAAAGTATTTTCAGAGAGAAGGATTTGAACCAAACTTTTTGCTGACACCTGAAGGCAGACGGCTTTCACGGGCAAGACTTGTCGCGACTGTAGTTGATATGTTTCAGAACGATGATGAGACGTACGGATCTATAACCTTGGATGACGGGACTGACACGATACAGGTTAAGTTCTTCAACGAGCTGAATAAGATGGATGACTTCCGTGCCGGTGATATAATAGAAGTGGTTGGAAAGGTCCGCGAGTACCAAGGTGAGATCTACCTGAACGGTGAGATTCTCCAGGAATGTGAGCCGGAGAAGGAGATGCTGCATAGATTGAGGTATGAGAAGTCTATGGAGGAGTGGCAGCAGATGCGCGAGACCGTTAAGCAGCTTAAGGAAAGTGGAAAAGATCAGGACGAGATAGAGAAGGAGATGACCGGGAAGCTTAATGAAGATGAAGTTGATGCCGTAATGCAGAGCTTTGGTGAAAGCTTTGACCAAGCTGAGACAGAGGAAGACAGGGAGAACCTAGAGAAAGAGGTTCTGGAGGCTGTTGAGAGTCTTGATGAAGGAGAGGGCGCAGACTACTCGGAGATACTCGAGGAAGTTGAAGACGCAGACGAAGACCAGCTAGAAGACACAATTAATTCCCTTCTAAGTGATGGGACATGCTACGAACCAAAGCCTGGTAAAATAAAGAAGCTTTAGTATGGTACATAATTCCGCTAAGTCTCGCCTATTCTCTTCTGTAAGGCACTTATTTACCAATCTTCTCTTTCTATTACTATTCGTATTGCCTTTAGCTTCTCTATTTCTTGTCTACACCTACTCCTTACCTATTCTACAAGGCTTTATTGACATACAGGTTGTAAGTACCTTCAGTCTAGTAAACTTATTGCGATTTGGACTCCTATTCAGTATTTCTAGTTTTGTCCTCGCAGGATATTTTCATGTCAATTTGTATTTTAGTGAAGCCAACTTCAAATCAGCTGAAAAAATTTCCTATCCGCTAGTGAACGCGTTTATGGTGCTAGGGGTGATCAGATTTTTGAGATACTTCACAGATTCCGTCTTTTATTCTAACTTGAGTAATACTGTTGTTGATTTTGCCGTAATCTTACCCTTGATAGCCTCTAGCAAAATAATGAAGGAGCTTTTGGAACATAATGAGAAGAATAAATTTGAAATTTTGGTGAAAGTCTCACGGATTAACTTTTCCAGAACGATTATTGAAACAATATGTCTAACCTTAGCGTTCGGCTTGGTGATGTATGGCTTTGAATTTGTAGTCCTGTCTGAAATCCCCCATAGATTGTTCAACTTAATAGGCCCTGCAATGTTAATATTCACCATATTTGTGCTCTATGTACTGAGAAAGCCTGAGTTCAGAGAATCTGTAAAGCCCTTTTTTGAAAGCAATTAATAATCTCACCCTACATCTCATATCTATGAGTAACGATTACGAAGATTTGTTGGAGAAGGGTATGAGTGAGGTTCCGGATGAGGCTGGTGAGAGTGAAAGGTTTGAGTTGCCTGTTGCTGATACCCGTAAGGATGGTTCTAAAACTGTGATAACTAATTTTGGTGAGATTGCGGATGTTATCAGTCGTGATCAGGACAGGTTTTCGAAGTATCTGCAGGATGAGCTTGGTACTTCTGCCCGTGTTGAAGGCGATGAAATGGTTTTGAACGGTGAGATTAGGCGTGGGAACGTCCAGGCTAAGGTCAAGCAGTTTGCTGAGGAGTATGTTTTCTGTCCTGAGTGTGAGAGCCCTGATACTGAGATAGTTAGGGAGAAAGGTGTCGAGATTTTGAAGTGTCAGGCGTGTGGGGCAAGAAATCCGCTCTAGGGTATTATCTAAATCGTATTTAAAAGGTTTGGTAAGCTTGTGTTATATAGGTGAATTAATTATGCCAGAACAACCTGAAATGAATCAGCAGCAGGCTATGCAGATGTTCCAGCAGAAGTTAGGTAATCTTGAGCTTACGGTTCAGGCTCTGCTTAACATTCTAGACGAGGAAGATGTTGTATCTCAGGATGAGATCAACGAGAGAGCACAGGAGATCGTCCAGGAGATGCAGGAACAGCAAGGCGAAATGGAAGGACAGCCTGATCACGACCACGATCACGAAGAATAAGCTTCTTCGCCGATCCTAAAACACACCTGTTGCAAAACAGGTCCACATATTACAGTTCTTTTTCAACCTATATGACTATACTACTTCGTCCGGGTTCTTGTCGCCTTTGACAACTTCTTGGTAGTGTCTGCATCTTTCAAAGCAGTTCTGGTTGTCGGCGTGGTGCCTTGACTTGCATGTTTTTCTTCCGTGTGTGATCAAAAGTATGTGAAGTGAATACTTTATCTGGTCGGGAACTATTGTCTCGAGGATTTCATGGGTTTTGTTTCTTGAACATTTTTCTGGTACAAGGCCGAATCTCTGTGCTATCCTGTGTACGTGTGTATCTACAGGTATTACAGGTTTCTGGAAGTGGAAGCACAGAATAACGGCTGCAGTCTTAGGACCTATGCCTGGTATATCTGTCAGCCACTTCTTTCCCTCCTCCACATCCATCTTTTCTAGGAACTCTATTGAGTAGGTCCTGTCTCCTTTATCGCTTTCTCTTATTATTTTCAGGGCTTTCTGTATTCTTTCCGCCTTTGTAGGTCCTAATCCGGCGACTCTTATTGTATCCGTAAGTTCTTCCTCTGAGCTGCCCTCGACTTCTTCCCAGTTATCGTATTTTTCCTGTAGGTTGTTGAAGGCTTTATCCCTGTTTTTATCGTTTGTGTTCTGTGATAGAATTGTTTCAACCAGGTACTCTGTCCCTGTCAGGTCTTTAGGTTCTTCCGGCTGTCCGTACCTGTCTAGAAGCTTTGAGTGAATGTCGTTTATTTCTTTTTCTTCTATGTTCTTTGGGTTCATTTTTCCACGAGTTTCTGCAGAGGTTCAAGTTTTTGGCTTGGTTTTTCTCAGCCTGAAGTTGTATAGGGTTTGTGCATCTTTGTTTCTTGAACTGTCAAAACCTCCTAGGTATTCTCCAGGAAGTTCTTTGCATATTTTCTTGTTCCCAAGCAGCTTGAGGTTTGTCAGGTTCTCAAGTTTTTCCTTTACTTTGTCTTTGTGTTGTTGTATCTGTTCCTGTCTTTTTCTTTCAAACCTGTCCTGTGAGTATCCTCCTTTTTTCTGTTTGTTTTCGACTCTGGTGTTTACTTCATCTACCTTTTCGGTGTTGCCGGTTTTTTCTGAAAGTATGGTTGTTTCTCCCGCAGAAACCAGTGCCCAGTGCTTCTCCTCCTGTATAAACTTGTTTATTTTTTCTACGTTGAAGGAGTTGTCAAGTG
>CAYMJB010000016.1:0-11088 GCA_964391005.1 uncultured archaeon
AAGTTCTTTGAGCTGTACCTAACTTCGTCAGGCTCGTATCCCAGCCAGGTATAATCCTCCTTGTACATGTCATAGGCTTCCTCCATAGGCCGTTTTGTGACGGGATCAGTATCATCAAATCTTAGAATAAGCTTTCCATTATACTTGTCCCGCAGCTCTCCGTTTATAGTCATTCCTCGTGCATGGCCGATGTGCGGCGGACCGTTAGGATTCGGTGCGAAACGAACAACCACCTCCTCGTCATCGTCAACATCGAGGCCGGGTATAGGATCGTGTTCTTTCTTTTCTGGAATGTCAAACTCATACTGTTCTAGTTTTTCTTTTTGCTTGTCTAGAGATAGTTTGTTGACCTCTTGGGATATTTCCCGTGCTTTTTGCTGTACCTTGCCCTTGTTTTCAAATTCTTCCTCTGCAAATATTTTTCCAATTACTGCTCCCGGGCTGCATTCTCCGTTGTGTCCGACAGCATTTCTTAAAGCATATTTACGAGCTATCTCCTCTAGCTTCATAATATCTTGAGGACTGAGAAATTCTTTAAATTAAGTGTATTCTATATACTTGGATCGTCCCTAGATGTTCCTCTTTTTTAGTTTCCCGTCTTCTAGCCATATTTTCCTGTCTGCCATTTCTCCAAGTTCTTCTTCGTGATTGACTGTTATCACAGTCTTACCTTGATTTGATATATCTCTGTATAGTTCCATTATTTTCTTTGAGGTTTCCGTGTCCAGCTGAGAAGTAGATTCATCAGCAAGTAAAATATTAGGATTCCCTGCTAGTGCTCTAGCAACTGCTACTCGCTGTCTCTGGCCTCCGGAAAGCTCTGAAGGTTTGTGATCTATCCTATCTCCAAGTCCTACTTTTTTTAGGCATTCTTTGGCCCTATCTCTGGCTCTCTCTTCCTTCACGTTATCAAGCATCTGTGGAAGTATTACCTGTTGTAAGCTATCAAAACCAGTTAAGAGCGAGTAAAACTGGAATATAAGACCTATTCTCTTCAACCTCATTTCAGCTCTATGTCTCTCATTTAAATCAGATGTTTTCCTCCCTGAAATAACAAGCTCTCCATCAGTTGGCATATCCAAAAGTCCAAGAAGGTGCATCAAAGTCGATTTTCCTGAGCCTGAAGGACCCATCACGGATACGAAAGAACCTTTTTCGATCCCTAAGTTTAGATTTTTGACCGCATTTACCTCTACTTCTCCCATTTGGTAGGTCTTTGTCAGGTTTTCTGCCTCTATAATCTTCATTTTTTACCGATTCTCTATTGTCCTGATTATCTCGGTTTTTGATATTATATATGCAGGGATGAATCCTGCAATTATTGAGGTCAGTAACATTCCAGTGCTTCTACTAAGTAGAAGCTGACTTGATATCTGTGTAGAAATAGGGCCTACAGGCGAGCCTATGGGATTTGCCGATAGATATGAATCTATTCCAGCTGTCATTAAATTTCCGATTAGAACCCCTGCTAAACCAAACATTAAGCCTTCCAGCACAAATATTTGGATTACTTGTTTCTTTTTTGCTCCTATTGCACGGATTATACCCATTTCACGGACTCTCTTAGTGGTATTAATAAATATTACAACTCCAGTAGCTGCTAATGCCACTATATAACCTACTAAGGATAGTATGCTAATTACGATGCTGAAGGTCGAGTTTATAGCATTAGCCAAGTTGGATTGTTCTTTCCATGTCTTGACTTCTCCTCGAGTATTCAGTTCTTGTAGTCGATTTTTGAAATCCTCTGCGGCACCCCTATTATTGAGAAAAATCTTGAGTATATCAGCTTCATTTTGGTTGTCTGTAAGCTCTTCTAGATTATCGTAGTTAAGATATACCTGCTCGGAAAGGCCTCCAAGCCCTCCATCCGTTCCTATAACCCCTCTGACTTTGTACTCCTGTGAGTAATTTTCCGAACGGAGTGTTAAGACGCGCCCTTGTTCAATTTCTATTGTGTTAACCCTGCTGATAGAGGATTCATCTGTGAGAAACTGGCCTACTACTGCTTCAGAACTGTCCTCCTTTAGAAACATTCCGGATCTCATCTTCGAAGTATAACCTGTGAACTGGTTGGCTGATGTCCCAACTAAGGTAACTGGCGTTGACTCACCTTCATAGCTAGCCGTAGACCTTACACGGATTACTTTTTCCACCTTTTCAGTATCTTCAAGCCTTGAAATCTTTTTAACGAGAGAATTAACGTTGCTGAGTCTCCCGTTTTCAGCTTCTATAGACACGTGACCAGTTTGAGCCTCTATAATACTGTTTGTGAACGTCAAACTAAGACCGTTAATAAAAGCCGGGAAGAAGACAAGATTCAGGAAGGAAAAGCTTAACATGAGGATTACAATAGCGGAGACTTTTTTATCCTCCTTAATATCTCTTAACGCCAGCTTTCCGACAAAACGAGCCTTACTCAATTTCAAGATTGGCTAATCCCCCTTAGCATAGCTTCTAACGTAAATTAGTCCTCCTATAATTACCAGAATACCTGAGACATAAACCGGATAATTCACTGAAGCTTCTGCATTTAATTCAAAGGACTCTTCTAGAGTCTCTCTTGATTCACCAGTATAATCTGCATTCAACGTGCAGTCCGTACTCTCTGATTTTGGGGTCACGGAGTAAACAGTTGGAAGGCTTTCACCTGCATCTAGTGATCCTACAAAATCCTGACCATCGCTAACAACCTCATTTTGGCAGTTCAGATCTGTGGAAATTCTTTCAGCCTCTGAATCCCCAACGTTCTCCAGTTCAACCATGACTTTGGAGCTTGATCCTATCTCTGCAGATGATTCAATATGAGAAATAGCTAAATCTACATTCTTTAAGACATCCAGATTTACCGAACTATTCTCCACGGCTCTAACACTGCCCTCCCTGTGCTCTATTAAAGCATCAATGGACTCAGGGCCGGAACCGAGATTATCATCAACTTTAATTTCAATACTAGCGTTCCTAGACTCTCCAACCTCCAGATTACCAAAAAATATTTTAGATGGTTGGAAAGCAATTAATGGGTGCTCAAGATTCACTGAGAGGTCTGAAGCTTTCTCTGTACCAACGTTTTCAATTTTAATTTCTGAAATGGAGGTATTTCCCTGCGTAACTTCTGTATCCGTCTCTAAAATCAGGTTAGGTGATCCATCCACGTCTACCTCTGTCTTTTCAACAATTCCTATTCCGTTATTACCTGTTGCTTTGATATCGATAGGATATGCACCGGACTGAGCATCCTTGCTTACCTGAAAGTAGAGAGTCCCTGTAGTTTGACACCCGCCACACAGTGAAAATGCTTCTCCAAAGCCAGAGGTCGTTCCCCTATAATCTATGCCTTTGACGGTTTCAACCTCAAGAGGCCTATATGCCTTTTCTGAGGTACCTTCATTCGAGACAAGCAAATTTAGTTCAACAGTATCTCCTGGTGCTGGAAAAATAGGATTTCTATTTTGAACCTGTAGTTCAGTTTGAGGCTGAGCAACAACGGTTTCGAAGAGAAAAAGGATGAGACACAAAACAAATACCTTTCTCATGAGATAAAAATTTTTATTCTGTATCTTTTATTGGTTTCTCCGCTGATTGGCTGAGATCATTACATATTTGGGTGAACAAGGCTAATCTGAAATAGAGAGTGTAACTTCTATTCTTGCCGTTTAACTCCCAAACTATTTAACATAATATCAGAATAGTCAGCTACAAAAATGTCGCTGATCTCAAGTCTTAGACGGAACTTTTTGAGATCCATATGTGTCGTCTTTCCTTCTTAGCCATTTAGCTTGACGCGGCTATCGTTGTTGGGGCCCGGATCCTTCTCCAGTTAGATGCCGGCAACCACATTAGAGAAAACATCCTTCAGCCCGAATGACTGTCCAACCCCAAGCATGCTCAGTCGCAATAGGATAGCGAAGAGCTTGGTAACACTCATTGAACGCTTCCAGAAAACTTGGTATGATGCTCTAGTTAAACAGTTTGCACATTTTTTTTGGCACATACCCCCCGAGTATCCGATACCCAGTAATACAAATATTAGTAATATGAGTACCGTCAGAATTCATGCCACGAATATCTGAGCCATGACATCGCGCAGGATCATATCTGTGGGAGTATCCTACAGCCTTTAGTAACTTGCAGTCGAATATGTAGATATAGATATCACAAGGGTGAGAATTTCTTGAATCACAACTCGCAACACAAGCACCATGAAGAGGTGTTCAGTCAGAAGTTCTTTGTGTCCACAGCCCTATCTATACCGGTTCTTCTGTATAGTTCTCTAATTCAAGAACTCCTTAATTTCTCCATGCCTATGTTTGAGGGCAGCAGTCTAATAGTGCCGGTATTTTCAATTATTGTCTTCCTGTACGGAGGTATTCCTTTCCTTAGAATGGGGAGAGACGAGCTTGAAGACAGAGAGCCTGGTATGATGGCTTTGATCTCTCTGGCGATTTTTGTGGCCTTCACATATAGTATGGGCTCATTGTTTCTGTCCGGTTCATCCAGTTTCTTCTGGGAGCTTGTTACTTTGATTGATGTTATGCTTCTGGGTCACTGGATTGAGATGAGGTCTGTGAGAAAGGCTTCAGGTGCTCTTGAAGAACTTAAGGAGTTGATGCCTGATACCGCTGAGAAGATAACTGAAAACGGAACGGACGAAGTTAAGGTCTCAGAGCTTGAGGAGGGAGATAAAGTGCTTGTAAGGCCTGGTGACTCTATACCTGTTGACGGTAAGGTGTATGATGGCGAGTCCTCTGTGGATGAATCTATGGTTACAGGTGAATCAAAGCCTGTTGACAAATCGGAGGGTGATGAAGTTATAGGAGGAACTGTAAACAATGAAGGAAGCCTTAGAATCGAGGTCACGGCTACAGGTGATGAGACAGCGCTCTCCGGCATCATGAACTTGGTCGAAGAGGCACAAAAGTCCGATTCAAGGAGTCAGAAGCTTGCTGATAGGGCTGCAGGATGGCTTTTCTATATAGCACTTGGATCAGGGCTTGTAACAGGTGTGGCCTGGACCCTTGCCGTCGGATTTGGATTAACTGTCATTGAAAGGGTTGTTACCGTGCTTGTGATTGCATGTCCTCATGCCCTTGGTCTTGCTGTCCCTCTTGTAGTGGCGATAAATACTTCTATGGCGGCACAGAACGGAATACTGGTAAGAGATCGTATTGCAATGGAGGAGGCCAGAACTATTGACACAGTTGTCTTTGATAAGACCGGCACCTTAACTGAGGGTGAGCAGAGCGTCGTAGGTATGAAGGCAGTAAGTCAAGAGGATGAGGTATTGGGTAAGATGGCTGCCGCAGAATCTGACTCCGAACACGTGATTGCAGAGGCTATCAGAAACAAGGCTGAAGACAGGGGCATCGATATTCCCGAATCCTCAGGCTTTGACAGTATTTCAGGTAAAGGAGTTAGAGCGAAAGTCGGAGGATCAGAAGTCCATGTTGGAGGGCCTAATATGTTGGATCATCTTGAGGTTGAGAAAAGATTTGAGGATTTTGTCGATAGATCCGGCAGGAAAGGTCGTACTGTGGTTTATCATGTTGAAGACGGTGAGGTCAGAGGCGCTGTGGCTTTGGCTGACAGGATAAGAGATAAGAGCCGTGAAGCCGTGAAGAAGCTTCAAAACAGAGGTGTTGAAGTTGCGATGTTGACAGGTGACTCCGAGGATGTCGCAGCTTCGGTAGCGGAGGAGCTAAACATAGATACGCATTTTGCCGAGGTTTTACCGGAGGATAAGGATTCGAAGATTCAGGAGCTTCAGAACCAGGGCAAGAAGGTTGCGATGGTGGGTGACGGCGTGAACGATGCTCCTGCACTGACACGTGCCAACGTCGGTATTGCTATCGGATCAGGGACTGATGTTGCTGTAGAGTCCGCTGACGTAATTCTGGTGAAAAATAATCCTATGGCGGTGGTCAAGTTGCTGAATCTATCAGATTTGAACTACAGTAAGATGCTGCAGAATCTTTTCTGGGCTACAGGCTACAATGCGTTGGCAATCCCTCTGGCCGCAGGAATAGCTGCTCCTGTAGGTGTTATGCTTTCACCGGCGGTCGGAGCCGGTATAATGTCTCTCAGCACTGTTATAGTGGCGATCAATGCGCAGTTAATGAGGAGAAAAAGTATTAACCCCTAGTTATTGTATCTGCACTGGATTTCAGAGTTTCTTCTTTCCTTTATATCCTGCATGTGTTCTCTGTCTTCAGGTATAATTCTTTCACCGTAGTTTCCTCCCCCTCCAGGAACCATCACTATCATGTCCTCTCTAAATTTTCTTATTGACTCAGCCACATCGTTATCAACTTCGGCAATTCTACCAATATTTCTATCCACGAGTATGTCTGCCTCTGTACCCACGTCCTCGATTAGCTTCTCATACTTCCTCTCTACCGTTTTGGTTGTGGGTGAGGCGTGTCCAACCGTGTACTGGATAATTTTCGCTAGTGGCGGCAGTTTAAGGTACTTGTTCTCGAGTTCAGGTTCTCTATCTGCAAGCTCTTTTACCCTGTCCGTTACCCCTTTCTTGATTTTACCTGAACATTCCTGGCAATTCCAGTTGAAGTCTTTTGCCTGCTTTAGTGTGTATTTCTGATGGCATGAGTTGCAGGCTGAGCAGTGGTATTTTCCTTCTCGAGGATCCAGACCTACGTTCAAAGTTACCTCACCTTGCTCGGTGTTAAACAGGTTGTTTAACCCTGTGAAGTTTTCTTCAGTTAGTTCTGCACGGTTGAATTCTCTGCCTAGTCGGTGTGGCCATGGTGAGTGCGCGTCGCTGTTTGAGAGAAAAACTAGGTCGTCGTGATCTGATATTTTCGATGCCATCTTTGAGTCTGCTGATAGACCTAGTTCAAGGAAATCCAGTTTGGATGTCTGTTCTCCGTAGCATTGTTTTAGAGAGTCTTTTTTGCCGTATATTCCGGTGTAGGGTGTAAATGCGTGACAAGGGCCTATCAGACATCCGTTCTCCTTTGCTATTTTTGCGATTTCCTCTCCATCCAGATCTAGTCTGGGCCTGCCCTCGGAATCTATGTCGCTGCTAAACTCCTCAAAGGCTCTGTAAACATTTTCAACTGCTTCAAAACCTGGAAATATAATCAGGTGGTGTACTCTGTCCCCATCTTCTACTTCAACTGTAAGAACAAACTTTACACCTTGATACTCGAAACTGGTTTCTGTGTGTTTGAGAGTATCTTTGACATGTTTCCGCCATTCAGGGTTCAGTATATCTCCAGTCCCGACTAGGTCTAACCCTTTTTTCTTGGCTTCACCGGATATGACAGGTATCTCCATATCTGGTGATACGCCTAAGGAGTGTTTGCCGTGTATATGTAGGTCGAAATCGGTCATACTAAAGCTTCAGCTTCCGATACCTAGCTCTGATTTAAATTCATCTGCCTTGTTTATATGTCCTTCAACTGTTTCTTCGTTCATTCTGTTGAGTGTTGAGGTCATGAAGCTCATTCTCTGGATATCTGATATCTTGTCTTCGAACTCGTTGATAAAGTTCCAGTACAGCCCTGTCCAGTAGTCTTCCCATTCTCCGCCGTCGTAGTGGCTCATCTTGTTGATGTAGTTTGAGGAGGAGATGTATGGCTTGGTCATCATGTTTTCGTAGGAGTACTGTGACATCCCGTAGACGTTTGGAACCATAACCCATTCGTATGAGTCGATAAACATCTCCATAAACCAGTCGTAGACCTGGTCGGGATCTATCTCCAGTAGAAGCATTACGTTTCCGAGAACCATCAGTCGCTCGATGTGGTGGCAGTACGCATTGTTTACTGCGTGGTCTATGGAGTCATCTACCGGCGGTAAACCTGTTTCCGCGGTGTAGAATTCTTCTGGAAGGTCGTTGTCTGCGTCCCAGAAGTTTGCCTGCGTCATATCTGGCTCAAGTTCGTACATTGCACGCATAAACTCCCTCCAGCCGATGATCTGCCTTAGAAAACCTTCCAGAGAGTTCATAGGATAGTCGTGTTTTTCGTGTGCGTCTAAGGTTTTTTCCACGACTTCTTGAGGTGTTAAGAGACCTGTGTTTAGTGATGAGGAAAGTAGTGCGTGGAATCCGAATCTTATGTCAGAGTCTATTGCGTCTTGATAGTCTCCGAATTTTTCCAGACGGTTTTCCAGGAAGTCGTTCAGGTTTTCTAGGGCTTGTTCTCTGGTGGTTGGCCAGAAGAAGTTTTCTTTTTTACCTGGATTGTCGGAGAAGTGTTTTTCCACGTAGTCTTTTGCCTCTTCAACTCTTTCAGATGAGAACTTGGGTATTTCTGGTTTTTCCATGTCTTGAGGCATTTTTTTGCGGTTTTCCGGGTCGAAGCTCCATTTGTCTCCGACAGGACCTCCTTCTTCCTTGATTAGGACGTCAAATTTTTTCCGCATTTCTTTGTAGTAGCTCAGCTGGTAGTATTCATGGTCTTCAAAGTAGTTTTTGTTCCATGATCTTGAGACGAAAAATCCAGGAGTCTTCAGAAACTTGAGATCCGTATTATTCTGGTCGGCAAGATTCTCCAGATTTTCTCTTATCTCGTGGTCGACAGGGTCGTACATCTTGATTTCTTCGCTGTCCTCGAATAGTTCCTTGATCCTGTCTTCTGCTTCTGAGAACTCCACGTACTCTGCATCTACTTTCTCCCTGTAGGCTTTCATTGATGCCCTGTGAAGTATCAGTTTCTGCTTGTGGAATTTCTTGTCTGTAAAGTATTTTGGATGCTCCACCATGACTTTTTCTTCTTCATCCACAGGCTCTGGAAATAACTGGTTTGGTAGAATAATCGATGTCATAGAACATGATTTGGTGACCAACCTATTTAGTTATTATTCTGGAAACTGGCAAGGAAATATGAATCCTCGGTTGCTATTAGATGTTATTACTGATCCTGTTGTATGGTTGTCGGCCACCGGAATACTTCTGCTGGACATGCTTCTAGTCACAGCTCTAGTTATTTTCATATTGAGAAAGACCGGTTTATTTGATTACAGGAACTCCGAGTATTTGAGCAAGCTGAAAGGGCTGATTGAGGATCGTTATAGGGAGTTTGCTCTTTTTGTATCTCTTTCAGCGACTTCGGGGTCACTTTACTTCTCGGAGATCTTGGGCTGGACTCCTTGTAAGCTGTGCTGGCTTCAAAGAATCTTTATCTATCCTCTGCCTGTACTCCTGCTTACATCTTTAGTGCTGGATAAACGTGATGTTCAGGATTATGTTCTTCCTCTTTCCTTGATAGGCTTGGCTATTGCGATATATCATTATCCGGTTCAGTTAACGGCTATGACGTCAAGCGGGTGTTCTGCAGTAGCTACCTCCTGTGATATGACATATACCCGGATGTACGGCTACATCACAGTTCCAATGATGGCTATTACATCTCTGTCTACAGTTATTTACCTGATGTTGCTTGGGGACGATGATTTGATGTAGAGAGCCTTATTCAGTAATAGGTTTGTTTATGCACATTTTCAGTCCTTTTTCATCCTCTCTAGGGTTTTCTGGAATTGTCTCTAAGTCGAGCTTGTCTCCGAGCGCCAGTACCATGGCGTCAACGATATCGTCCTCAGTTACATTTTCTGCGTCGAAACTATCAAGAGCTGATATATCTCCGTACTTCTTTAGAACCTTTTTCCTGTCTCTCAGTCCTTGTTTACTGTTCTTTGAGTTTTTGACTGAGTTCTTTTTTAGAGCTTTGAAGAATACTTCCGGATGACCTTCTTTCAGGTTTTTACCTTTCTGTGCTTGCTTGTCTGCTTCCCTTATTTTCGGTGTTATGTTCCATGATTGTTTTGATATTTTCTTGCCTGTTTTAGCTTCGTTTATGTTGCATGCCTGTTTGTAGGTTTCGGCGTATACCGCCTCTCGTGTCGGACAGTTGAAAACGGAGTAATGTCTTTGAGGTGATAGAAGTCTCCTTGCCTTAGAATCGCATTCTCTAACCTTGTTTTTAGGAAGCCCTATTGGTATGTCTATGATTAGGGTTTCATCTTCTGTATCTTCTAGGCTTTGTTCAAAGTTGATCTCCCATGATCTGTCTCTGTATTCAGCTATTACCCATCCTTGATTTGTTCCATCTACGCCTTTCATACTGGAAGTCTATATTTTGATTTTTAGTTTGTTCCTGTTTTCCGTCATATTATCCCGGCTGTTAGAAGTTTTAGTGATATGAAGTAAACTAGGGGTATGTTGGTTACTGTGAAGCTTATCTTTGAGGCTATTCCTGAGTTCTCGAGAAAGTTGCTGGAGAGTATGAAGAATGTTCTTACTGATGCCAGAAGGATTATCCCTTGAGGTATTATTGAGTTTATTATGGTTCCTGAGAGGAAGCCCAGTGCGGCGAATCCCGGTATTTTCCATAGTATAAATGCTCCTGATAGGCCGACACCCATCCTCAGTACTATCCCCAGTATACCCACTAAAGCTCCTGCTATCGGTGAGATGTTGAATCCTGCCAGTATTGTTGCTGCGCTGGCGGTCTCTATTCCTATTCCTGCTGGACCTGATCTGGCCATCCATTTTGAGATGAGAAGGTCTACAAACAGTAGGCTGAGCACGATGCTTGCTGAGGCATTGAAAACTAGGGCAGAGAACCCTACAAGCCCGAGCAGGCTTGAATAGATTTTCCTTTCACGGGTAAAAGATATGTTGGCTGAGCTGACTATGTTTTTGATAAGGGGTGTGATCTCCCTGTTCTCAGACATAGCTTGGTTTGAAGACCTTGTTCTCTACTTGTTTAGAGCGTTTTCAAACATTTGCTTTCCTTGATGGTATCTGTTATTGAAGTTGATGATAGGGTCAGGGTATTCTGTGTCCAGAGAGTTTCTCTTTTCTTGTCCCATTTCCACCCAGTTGTGGATCTGTTCTGCATCTAAATTTCTGAGTTCTGGGACATGTCTCTTGATGTATTCTGCGTCTTCGTCGTAGTCTCTTCCCTGTTTTATGGGGTTGAATATCCTGATTGGTATGGAGTCTGTTCCTGTTGAGGCACTCCATTGCCATCCTCCGTTGTTGGATGGTACGTTGTGGTCGACTAGGTGTTTTCTGAAGACTTTTGCGCCTTTTCTCCAGTCTGTCATCAGGTGTTTTGTCAG
>CAYMJB010000017.1:0-9709 GCA_964391005.1 uncultured archaeon
GAAATCTTTCCGAGTTGCTTAAGCAGAAGCATATGCTTGAACATGATATCAGGAAACTGAGGTCAAGAGTGGAGGACATCAAGGAGGGTAATGAGACCCGTATTAAGGCAGATTTCGTTGAGCTCGTTGACGGTGCCGGCGCCTCCGGCCAAGGAGGAGGTGACAGAGCCGCCCTCAAGTTCTTGAGGGATCAGAATATCTACCCTTCTATTGTAGCAAATTTCAATGAGATGGAGTCTTTGGATGATTTGAAGCCGGAAGATGAAGATGGTACTGGAAAGCTTTCCCATCTTCCAGAAAATATTAAGGCTGTTCTTAAGAAGAAGTACGCGATGTATGAGAAGTGGAAGGACTTATTTGGAAGTGAGATTGAGAGAAAGCTGGATGAGCTGAAAGGTGAACTCCAAGGGATTGAAAGAGCCATAGAGGAAACAGAGGAGTATCTGGAGCCCTACGTCAGGGATATGGAGATGATTAACAACAAGTCCCAGTCAGAGCTGGCTGATGACCTCAGAAGGGTAATACAGCTCAGAGGCTACAGTTCCTTATTCACTACGAGAGAGTACATCGCTTACAGGGGACTGAAGAATACAGGTGATGATGTAGTGGTTACTGATGACGAAGACGAGATAACTCACTACAGGCTTGTATACATTTTTATGGCGCATGCCAATTTGGCTTCTGGAGATGATCCTTCTTCGCCTCAAGGAGGTCCTGATGTGGTGAAGGTTTTCTGGTACCCTGCTATTGTAGACGAGTTTGTGTTTGAGAGGATTTTCAAGGCCCGTATAGATGAAGTTGAGGAAGATATTCACAGGAAGATCAAGGAGTATACAGGTGAGATGGATACTAAGAAAGGTAAAAAGCTTTCAAACGCAAGAACTGAGAAAGGCATGTCTGTGGCGGATCTAAGGCAAAAAATGGGAGATGAACTAGATAGGAAGATGGATATTGATGTCTCAGCGAAGATAAGACGTGTTGAAGATGGGCTTGACAATATAGAGCAGCAGTTTTCAAAGGAGGAGATTAAGGTGATCGACGAGATTCTTGGTACCTCTCTCACTCCGGAAAGTCAGAGCTCGGAAGAGTTTGTCACAGGTGTCAACAAAAAGCTAAAACAGTTTACAGGCCAGGTCGACGACTACGGGATTGACGCAAGCTCGGCTCACTACGACCTTGATTTCGAGCTGAAGAAAAGATATTACTTTGACCTTAAGATTGGCCTAGGTCTGTTTACCAAGAAATAGGTGTATTGAGAAATGTCTTTCCTACTTGACTTTATGGAGAACCTGAAACCTGATGAAGAGGACGAAGACGATACTGAAGGATTTCCTGACATGAACTACGTAGTAGGCAACACCTCTGGGATGGATGTTGGGAATATTCCGACCGCTCTAGGTCAGAGAATCGGTGATCAGGCACAGCTAGGAGGTAGCGTGATGGAGGTGCAGATCTATAATCCATCTACTTTCAAGATAGAGAAGGAGGAGATATACAGTTCTGTGCAGCAGCTAGGATTGGATATCTCTCTTCATAGCGAACCGAACCTTGGTTTTGCCTCAGCGTACAAGACAAGAGGCCAGCAAGCTCAGGGTTTTGAAACAGCTCAGGCCTACTTTAAAAGATATCTGAACCAGCTGGCGATCTTCAAAAAGGAGAAAGATAACAGAGACGACCTGGATTTTGAGATTACAAGAATAAACCCTCACATGTCCACTTCACCGATCCCGGCTCTTCAGGAGAGAATGGCTTCAGACGTAGGATTAGATATATTTGGCTATCCTGTAAACGAGTACGATGAGAGCGCCCGTGAGCAGAGAAACAGGGAGTCACAGAATATTTATGCAAACAACGAGTTTCTCAGGAGAATGTACTATACTTTCATCAAGAAGAGAGCTGTAGATCAGGAGTTCCAGCTATTTAACAGCTTTTTCTCCAGATACTCCGACAAGTTTGACAGAATCTTCCGTGATGCTAAGAGAAAGGCTGCGGACAATTTCTACACTCGTGGATTAGAGGGAAAATCAGAGGATGAAAGGCTAGAAACTAAAGTAGCTCTAGTCACGACAGCAGGAAGATCGGATGTTGGTATTGAAAGTGCTTGGCTGGATATCTTGGAAGATGAGTTTGATGAACCTATAGATATTGAAGGTGAGCCAGCAGCTAGTCAAGAGGTTGGCATAGGCAAAGACGAAATAGAGAATCTGAATGATGTCGATGAAATAATTCCCCGCGGAGCTAGGCTTACAACACTTCAGAGGCTTTCAGAGGCTGTTTACAGAATAGAAAATGAAGAGTTTAATATCCCCCGAGTTGGTCAAGCCATAGAAGATGATGATACTGCAGAGGAGATTAAGGAAAAGGCTCTTGAAGCGATTGACAAAAGATTGAACAAGCTGTGGCGTGGTAATGGAGACAAGTTTCTGATCTCTGTTCAGGGTAAGATCAGGTCTTTGCAGAACTATCTTGATATTAATCAGCAGAGGATTGTGGATCAGGCAACTCAGAAGGAGGCTGTTGACTTTGATAGGGATAACGGTAAGATCTGGACTCTTGATGAGGCAGCTGAGGAGGTTATGGTAGGAAACCCTGAGTTCTTTCAGGACATCCAGGGTGCTGAGGTAAGTGAAAGGTATGATGAGATGCTGAAGTTTATCTTCGAGCAGTTTCAGCAGGCGATGTGGATGGAGTCCAATCTTTTCTACTTTATTATCCCTAGTTGGATGACGTCTGCCGACTACAGTAATGATAGGCACAGTGGATGGGATTCTCCGAAGTTTATCTGGAAGACTTTGGTTTTGGATCGGTGGGGTGATGAGTATGACATTGATTTGAAGAATCCAGGAAAGCAGAACGGTTACTTTGAGGCTCTGGAAAACAGCAGGGAGTTTAGGGAGGATGTTGCTGGTGCTGTAGGAGCATGTTATGTCTGGGGTCACTTCACTCAGAAGAAATCAGATTTTGAGATCAGTGGCGAGGATCATGTGGCTGATGATTCCGGGAAGTACACGTTTGTCGAGTGGATGAATAAGTACGGTATTGGTGTGAATTTTGAGGCGATGGATGGTGATCCTCAGCAGCGTTTGAAGGTCTGGAAGCCACGTCATATTGTAGCAGGTGCCAGAGCCATTAATATGACTGCCAGAAGGCAGGCACGTAATCAGGGACTGGGTGGACGAGATGAAATTAATCCTGTGCTTGATAAATGTCCTGCAAAGTTCACTATCGACATGGAGCATACTGCATCCTTTGGGGTGAATCCATGGTCTGAGATGAGTGACTTGATTGAACAGGAAACTAGAATCGCCGAACGGAATGATTTTGATGCGGCCGTGAATGAGGATAAGCCTCTTGCAAAGATACTCAGAAACTATCACCTTATGAAGCCCGGTGTTGAGTCGCAGAGAGGTTCAAGACACGGACCTTTTGACAGAGGTGATATGATACTGTACAGGTGGCTGTACAAGCTTGTTGAGGCTGGCTTTGCCCGTAATCCTGATGAGAGAGCCACCGTCATGTATGAGCAGGGCGATGAAAAGGCGGAAACCACGTATATGGCCAGAATCACTATGGATATGATTGAGCTTGGTATTGAGCCTGAGAATGTGGATCCTGTGAATGTTTCAACTGATGGTGACTATGACAGTAGAGAGGAGGCTTTGATTGCGAAGTTCTTTGGTATTGATGAGTCTAGTACGGCCGCGGAGTGGGCTAAGATCGAGCAACATGCCTTTGATCCTCTTGACGGCCTTTTGGAGGCAGAAGAGTTTGACTTTACGTTTTCCGGTAGAGCAGCTACAGATAACGGCACAAGACCGGCTCAGTATCAGAACGAGGAGTACAGATGAAGTCAGGTCCACATATAGATACTACTGTCTAGTAACAAATCTTGGAAAGATATAAAAAGGTGGTCGGCCTATAGACACTTATGAGTTCTAAGGACAAGATGGAGGAGATGCGTGAGAAGTCTCAGGAGAGAAGAATGGAATCTGCTGAAGAGTTCTCAGAGAAGCTTAGAGAAAAGCTCGGTGAAAAAGTAAAAGTTGTTGCGGTCTGGGGGTCGGTACCACAGGCAGAGCACAGCGTTGAAAGTGATATTGATACTCTTGTCATACTTGATGACACCAAATTAAAGGGAGATGTTCCGGATGATGCAAAGAAGAAGATTAGGAAGAAGGTAACCTCTCTGGCAAATGAAACTGATGAAAGAATTACTATCCAGTACTTTCCGTTCCTTACCGAGTTCTGGAACTCTCTCAGAAAAGGTGAGCCGCTTGCGATCGAAGCAGTCAGAAATGGTGAACCTGTCTACGATGCAGGCATCTTCATGCCGTCAAAAAGACTTCTGGAAAGAGGTAAAATCTCCGGGACGCAGGAGTCGGTCAAAAAAAGGTTGAAGACGGCTGCTGCAGGGTATAAGAAAGCTGAGAAAAATGTAAAGTCTTCTGTTCCCCACAAGCTGGAGCAGGTTATGGCCAACGCCGGTCAGGCACCTATTATGCTTGTTGGGAAGGCTCC
The DNA here is from genome assembly GCA_964391005.1 of uncultured archaeon. Taxonomy (GTDB): domain Archaea; phylum Nanohalarchaeota; class Nanosalinia; order Nanosalinales; family Nanosalinaceae; genus Nanosalina. Next base: position 4,519 of record CAYMJB010000017.1, read on the forward strand.
CCCTGGCAAGGAGAAGGTGCCAGGCGTATTGGAAGAGATGTTTGTTGAGAAGGATATGCTTGAGGAAGAGTTTGTTGAGATCGGTGAGGATCTCGCCGAGTTTGGTGACGTAGGTGAGAAGAACCCTGAAGATGTTACAGGTGAGATGCTTGACGAACACCTTGAGAAGGCTGACAGGTTTGTTAAGAGGATGCATAAGCTTGTATCTCAGCTTGGCTCTAGGAAGAAGGTGAAGAATGTTGTTGAGGATTATAAGAAGTTCTTGAAGGCTAACGTCGCGGCTTTGAAGTCCAAGGGTGTAGAGCCTCCTGAGGATAAGGAAGATCTGCCTGAGGTAGTGGAGCAGAACTTGGATGTTGATGATGATCACATCCAGATGTTTGATAGATGGGAAGATGTTGTATCCAAGGTCAAGAATGAGTCGATGGATGAGGTAGATGACAAAGAGCTCTACGACTTGAAGGAAGAGACTAAGGACTTTGTCTCAAGTGTTGGTAAGGATATTCAGAAGGCGAAACAGGAGAAAGCTCAGGAAATGACCCCGAACGTCGATCCTTCCGAAGCAGCAAAGAATGCCTCGGACGAGGATATAATACCTAACCTGCAGAAAGAGGCAGAGAAGAAGGTTAATCAGGAGGATGAAGACGAGGAAAAGTAACAGGCTTTAGTCATCCTGCATTTCCTTAATCTTCTTCATTCTAAATGTTTCCTCTCTTGCGTTCTCTTCAAGTGTCTGTGAAACATAGTCCAGAGAGTCCTTCATCTCAGGTATTGTCTTATGTTCTAGGGCGTTGACTCTTCTCTTTGTTTTCTCAATTTCTTCAAGCAGGTTGAGTATCTTTGTCTGTGTCTCGGCTGCCTCTATAATTTTTTCCAGGAGTTCTTCATGCTTTTCTGCTGTTGCATCTATTCTTGATGTAGAACCTGCTATTCCGTACTCCCTGTCCAGTATCTCTCTTTGTATCTCTGTTGATTCTATCTCAGGTACTACCACTCCCATGATGTTCTGTTTCTCGGACCTTATCGTGGGTTCGTCTTGAACCGCTACTGCGTTGGAACGGACTGAAGCCTCTCCGTCGTACACTTTTGCCTTGTGGAGCTTGGTTCTGGCCTCGCTGAACAGGTTTGCAAGCTCTTCGTTAACGTTCTTTGCGTCGTCGATAACCTGCATGAACTCGTGGATCAGGCCGTCCCTTTTCTTCTCTAGGATGTCATGGCCGTTTTCCGCGAGCTCTATCTGTTCCTTAAGTCTTAGCTCCTCGCTGCGTGTTGGTTTTGCGTCCTCGGCCATTACTCTCCCTCTTCCGGCATGTGGTTGTCAAGCATTTCTGAGTCGATGCGTGTAAGCTCTTCTCTAGGCACTATTTCCAAGAGTTCCCATGCTAGGTCAAGTGAGTCCTCTATGCTCCTGTTTTCCTGCCATCCCTGGTTGACAAACCTCTCCTCAAACCTGTTAGTGAACTCCAGGATTTTTTCGTCTCTGTCTGAGAGTGCATCCTCTCCAACGATTGATACAAGGTCTCTAAGGTTTTCTCCTTCTGCGTAAAGGGCGTAGATCTGGTCGGCTACGTCACCGTGGTCTTTTCTTGTATATCCTTCTCCTGTTCCGTTGTCCTCAAGTCTTGAGAGACTTGGCAGGATATCTATAGGTGGGTTATACCCTTTGGAGTCCAGATCCCTGTCGACCACGATCTGTCCTTCGGTGATGTATCCTGTAAGGTCGGGAATCGGGTGTGTAATGTCGTCTCCGACCATTGTCAGGATTGGAAGCTGTGTTACCGAGCCCTCTTCCCCTTCTATTAGTCCTGCTCGCTCGTATAGTTCAGCAAGATCGGTGTACATGTATCCTGGGTATCCTCGTCTTCCCGGTACTTCTTCTCTTGCTGCGGAAACCTCACGCAGGGCGTTGCAGTAGTTTGTCATATCTGTCATGATGACGAGTACATCCATTCCCTTTTCGAACGCCAAGAACTCCGCTGTGGTCAATGCAAGCCTAGGGGTAATAATCCTTTCCGGTGCGGGGTCAGAGGCTTTGTTCAGGAATACTACTGATCTTTCAAGCGCTCCTGTGCTTTCAAACTCCTCTATAAAGTCCTGTGACTCTTCTTCTGTGATTCCCATTCCTGCGAAGACTACTGCGAAGTCTGTGTCCTCTCCCTTGACGTCGGCCTGTCTTGAGATCTGTTTTGCAAGCTCGTTGTGTGGTAGTCCGGAGCCGGAGAATATTGGAAGCTTCTGACCTTTAACCAGTGTGTTGGTTACGTCAATTGTGGATACTCCCGTTTGAATAAAGTCCTCTGGTAGTTCTCGGGAGTATGGGTTAATTGCCTCTCCCTGTATGTCTCTTTCTTCTTCTGGAATTACTTCTGGTCCGTCGTCCATAGGGTTTCCTGTTCCGTCAAGTATCCGACCAAGCAGGTCCTCGGTGCAGGGCATCTTGACGTTTTCGTCCATAAATCTTACGCTGGCATCCTGGCCTATTCCCTGTGTCTCCTCGTATACTTGGACTACTACAACGTCCTTTGAGGTTTCAAGAACTTCTCCTCTCTTGACGTCTCCCTCTGAGTCCTCGATTTCGACTATGTCTCCGTATGCCACGTTTTTCGTGTTTTCAACGTATACTAGGGGTCCTTTGACCTGATTGATTGTCTTGTATTCTTCCTGTGTCATTCTTTGATTCACCTTTATCTGTCAAGCCCCGTGAACTCTTCCTGCATCTGTTCACGGACCTCTTCAATCTTCTGTTCGTAGTCCTCTGAGGTTTTAACCTTGCTGATCTCGTTCTTGCAGCTTAAGGAGATTATATCTTCTACTATCGCTCCATCCTCAAGCGCCTTGTATGCGTTATCTCCCCAGTCTAGGATAAGCTGAAGTACCTCGAACGTTTTTTGAGGTGATGAGTACTGGTCTACAGGATGGAATGCGTTTTGTTGCAGGTAGAACTGTTTGATCAGTGTTCCGATCTCCAGTGTTAGTCTTTCTCGGTCCGGTAGTGCGTCCTTTCCGACCAGCTGGACCGTCTCCTGTAATTCTCCGTCTTTCTGCAGCAAATCCTTCATGCGTTGAATGTTTTGGTTCCAGTCCTCGTCGACATTTTCCTGCCAGTAGTCTGATAGAGTGTTTTCGTATCCTGAGTATGAGTCGTTCCAGTTAATTGATGGGAAGTGCCTTTTCTCAGCTAGGTCTTTATCCAGGGCCCAGAAGTTTTTGACTACACGTAGAGTGTTCTGGGTGACCGGTTCGGAAAAGTCTCCTCCTGGTGGTGAGACGGCTCCGATTATCGTGACGGAGCCAGGGTCTTCGGGGCCTAGGGGCTCAACTCTTCCTGCTCGTTCGTAGAACTCGGCGAGTCTTGAGGCAAGGTATGCAGGGTAGCCTCTTTCTCCAGGCATCTCTTCCAGTCTTGCTGAGATCTCTCTCATGGCTTCAGCCCACCGGGAAGTAGAGTCTGCCATTAGTGCAACGTCCAATCCCATGTCCCGGAAGTATTCTGCGATGGTTACTCCTGTGTAGATGGATGCCTCCCGTGCCGCGACAGGCATGTTGGATGTGTTTGCGATTAATACCGTACGGTTTATGATCTTGTCTCCGGTCTGTGGGTCCTCCAGCTCTGGGAACTCTTCAAGTACTTCTGTCATTTCGTTTCCACGTTCTCCGCATCCGATGTATACGATTATGTCTGCGTCGGAGAACTTTGCTAGTGATTGTTGTGTCACTGTTTTTCCTGTTCCAAATCCTCCTGGTACAGCTGCCGTTCCACCCTTTGCGATTGGAAAGAGTCCGTCAAGCACTCTCTGACCTGTTTTAAGAGGTACCTCCGGCTTCAGGTCCTCCTCTGTCGGCCTTGGTTCCCTAATCGGCCATTCCTGTCTCATGGATATTTCTGTGCCGTTTTCAAGCTCAACTATGGTTTCTTCCACAGTGTAGCTTCCTTCCTTTATTTCTTTGATTTCTCCTTCTTCCGCTGAAGGCGGAACTAGCACTTTATGAGTTCCGAACTCTACTTCGACTTCTCCTAGCACGTCTCCTTGCTCTACCTGGTCTCCTTCTTGCTTGGTTGGCTGGAAGTTGTATTCTTCCTCTAGATCGATTCCAGGTGCGTCTTCTCCACGTGATATGAACTCTCCTGTCATCTGTTCCAGCTTAGGTAGTGGACGCTGAAGCCCGTCGTATATTGACGTAAGTAGGCCCGGACCCAGGTCTACTGAAAGCGGTTCTCCTGTGTTCTCTACAGGTTCTCCCGGTTTTACACCGGTTGTTTCCTCGTATACCTGTATGTATGATTTTTCTCCTTCTATCTGTATTACTTCACCCATCAGGCCTTCCTGGCCTACATGTACGACGTCGTACATCTGTGGGTTCATACCGGTTGCTACCACCACCGGTCCTGTTACTTTGTAGATTTCTCCGTCAGCTTCTGCGTGCTGAAGATCTGCTTGTGTCATTTTTGATTGTCACCTAAGTATGAGTTTCTTAATGTTGAATTTGTTATCCTGTTATGTCTGCTCCTATAGCCTTCTTGATTTTTTCCTGCAGTTTCTCACTTTCTGCATCCTCTGAAAGAGATACTACTACAGGGTTTACACTTGACTCTACGTTTTTTCTGATTCTTTTGCTTAGTAGATTGAGATCCTTTTTCTCCGTAATAAGTATTCCGATGTCTTCTCTGTCGATCAGATCCTGTATCTTCTGTTCGTAGTTCTCCTTTTCAAAGGTCTTCTGTACCCCGGCAAGCTTGAACCCCAACCTGAGGTCAGATCCTCCGATTACTGCGATACTTTTCTCATCGTGTTCTTGGCTCATCTGCTGATCACCATGTTATCCAGTATCTCTTGTCCTGATTGAAGTCCCGTTGACTTTGACTGTATCAGGAGTCTGAGGTTTTCTACTTCGATGGTTTTTGCCAGTATGTACGCTAGAACTGATGCTAGGCCGAGGGAATTGGTTTTCATAAGTTTCATCGCCTTATTCCTTCTCTCGATCTCAAGCTGCCTTTCGACCCCCTCGGCGTTCCCTGATTCAATACTCCAGCTTGACTCTTTGATGCGCTCTACCATGTCTTCGTATGTTTCGGCGTTTAGACATGGCTTAATAAGATCACTTTCTCCTAGATCGATCAACCGGTCTTCAATTTCCTGGTCTTCAACCCTACGTTCTTTCAGCCTTACAAGGTTTCTGAGGTTTTCAAACT
>CAYMJB010000018.1:0-2819 GCA_964391005.1 uncultured archaeon
ATAGTTGATTCGTATTCGTTGGCTCCCATGTCCCAGACAACTGCTGGCTTTACACCGTGGTTTTGCTCCCCTATATGGAACTCCAGTTCCCCTTCATCGTTTTTCTCGACCTCGTCCATTTCCTGGAGCTCGGTGTAAATAGCCTCTTGGTGTCTTCTGTCAATGGTTGATAGATCGGGCAGAAGTACCTGTGCCTCTTCCTCCATCCCAAATCCAGGGTTTTCTAATGTGTTTTCTACTAGGTTTTGGAGTGATCTCTGACTTAGTTCTTCTCTTGCATCCGGTTCAAGTACGCTTCCGATTTCGTCTTGTGTTGTAGACATTTTCTGGTTCACCATTTTTTGTGTCTTAGTGGTGAGTATAGAAGCAAAGGAATTGCTTTTGCGAGGCCCCTTTGGTTCCATACTCGTGGTAAAGGGCCTCGTTTATACAGATAACTGCACAATCAGCAGGATGATAGATACAAATGGTAGATTAAGAGTTCTGTAAAATGTGGGCTCGTGCTCAGGGAAATAATTAGCGCTGTTGCAGAACGTGGCCACCCTTCTGGAGGCCTTCAATAAAACGTCCACCCTTAATTGCACGGAACATGTTTAACAAATACCATCATAATTTAAATACCTGTATCATCGATGACGAATTTTCAGGTTTTCTGATTCTAAGGTCAGCCCCTCACGGCTATCACATATTTAAATTTGGTTTACGAAGTATGTATTATTAGTTTAGTTTTGTTGAAATTCAATTCTCGGTGATTAGATGGAAAATAACATTCAACAGGAGCAGAAAGATATGGAAGAGTTTGAAACCGGTACAACCACTCTAGGTCTGACTACGGACGAGGGAGTGATCCTGGCAGCTGATAAGAGAGCGGCTCTAGGAGGCAGACTTGTAAGCAATAAGCATGCCCAGAAGATTTACGAGCTGGATGATGAGATAGGTTTGACTATTGCAGGCAGCGTAGGTGACGCACAGAAAGTGGTTAGGATGATGAGATCCCAGCTTAACATGAAGAAGCTTGAGACTAGAGAGCTAAGTGTTAAGGGTGCAGGAACTTTGTTGGCTAACATTCTTCATGCAAACAAGATGATGCCGTTTATGAATCAGTTTGTCCTCGGAGGTATTGAGGAAGGCGAAGGTATTCTGTACAGCCTTGACCCGGCAGGAGGACTGATGCCTCATGAAGATTACACAGCTACGGGTTCAGGTAGCCAGATGGCTTTCGGAGTTCTGGAGGACGGCTTTGAACATGAAATATCACATGAAGAAGGCAAAGAGCTTGCCATGAACGCGGTAAAGTCGGCCATGGAAAGAGATACAGCCTCTGGAAACGGTATTATGGTCGCTGAGATCACAGAGGAAGAAGGCTACAACGTGATTGAAGACCTTGAGGAGCAATCTGAGCTGGAGTAAAACTCCGGCTAACGTATTTATTCTTTGATTACTTGAAGAGGATTGAAGTATAATATGAAAGACTTGGATGATGTAAAGAATCTTCTTCCACCTGACTCAAAGGTAGAAGAGTTGAAGTATGAGGGATCAGACGTAATACTGTATACTGACAGCGAGGACTTTTTCCTGGATAACTCACAGACTGTCAAGGAGATTGTTTCAAAGATAAAGAAGAGGGTGGAGGTAAGACCGACACAGCGGCTTTCAAAGGATCCTGATAAGGCGAAGTCACGTCTTAAGGAGATGGTTGATGATACTGATATCGATGAAATTATATTTCAGCCAAGTCTTGGCAAGATGTTGATCCGTGCTGAGAAACCTGGAGCTGTAATAGGGAAGAAAGGTGAAGGCCTTCAGGATATAAAAGAGGAGACTCTCTGGTTTCCGCAGGTTGAGAGAGTTCCTGCGATTGACTCGAAGGTTGTTGACAGGGCCCGGGAGCTTACAGTAGAAGATCCTGATTTTAGAAAGGATTTCCTCAATGAGGTTGGTGAGGAGATCAGGTTGAATAAGTCTGTTGGAGGGGAATGGATCCGTATCTCAACCCTTGGAAGCTGCAGACAGGTAGGCAGGTCATGCTTCCTGTTGCAGACTGAGGAATCAAACGTTCTGTTGGACTGCGGGATCAACCCTAGTGCGGAGTCAGGAACTCCGGAAAACTTTCCTTACCTTAATGCGCCGGAGCTTGATCTTCAGCAGCTGGACGCTGTAGTGCTTTCACACGCACATATGGACCACTGCGGAATGATTCCATACTTATACAAAATGGGTTATGATGGTCCTCTTTACTGTACAGAGCCTACCCGGGATCTAATGATTATGCTGGCCTTGGATTATATTGGCCTGGCACACGGAGAGGGAGGGAATGCACCTTATGATTCTTCACATATCAAAAAAGCTGTAAAGAGAACTATTACACCTGAGTTCGGGGAGGTAACTGATATCACCCCGGATATGCGTTTGACATTGAAGAACGCAGGTCATATAATCGGTTCCGCACTCTGCCACATCCATGTAGGAGAGGGACTACACAATATACTTTATACAGGTGATTATAACTACGACAGCACTGAGATGCTGAGAACCGCTGACACCAACTTTCAGCGCGTTGAAACAATGATCACTGAGTCAACTTATGGAGGTAAAGACGATAAACAAACCTCTAGAGATGAGTCAAACAAGAAGTTCCTGTCGAAGATGAAGCAAACCCTAAACAAGGGCGGTAAGGTCATAGTTCCAGTGTTTGCTGTTGGAAGATCTCAGGAGATACTTGGTCTTCTGGCGGACGAGATGGACAGGGATTACTTTGAGTACCCTGTTTTCATTGATGGAATGATCAGGGACGCCAATGCACTGCATACTGCCTATCC
>CAYMJB010000018.1:2919-9457 GCA_964391005.1 uncultured archaeon
TGCTTCAGCCTTGCCTCATCGCTGCATAAAATCCTGCATATTGATACCTCGGCACCTCAAAACATGGAAGCCATACGCCTAAACTAAGATAGGCCAAGGAGCTGGATAAGATGGTATATGAGATAAAATGCAATAACTGCGGAGAGATAATGGATTTTGGAGGTACACGGCCGGAAGAATCCATGGATCCGAGAGAAGACTATCCTGATGACGTGATGAAGTTTGACGGTAACTGGTACTGTAAAGACTGCGTTGAGAAGTTTGTAATCTTCGGTATCGGAGAGATTGAGGATAGAATAGATTATCTGGAAGATAGGATGGAGGAAGTGCTTGATGCCCTTGGAATAAGCAAAGCAGAAGGTATAGACACCAGTTAGCTCTAAACTAACATATCTGTCTGCCAGGTGTTATTCTTCTTTGGTGCTTCTTGCTATTTCGGCATACTCTGGACACGTCAGTATGTAGGATTCGTCGACTCCTGCCATGTCTCCGTCGATGGCTCTTATAGTTTTCTTTAGACGTTTGATAGCTCTTTTCAGGTCGGCCATATCCCTGTTTTTCAGAGGACCTATGTTTACCCATACTATATGGTCGTTTCTCAGATGCTCTTGGACTTCTTCGATGTCGTCCAGTTCCTGTAGTGTTTCTGCTCTGATTACTACTTTTTCGTCTCTGTTCTCTACTTCTGCGTCTAGCTCCACGAAGTCATCTCCTACTGAGTTGTCTGAAGAATCGTCGTTTTCGCCCTCTCCTCTTAGGAAGTCAAATGGCATCAGCATTGGTTACCTCTTGATAATAATACTATATGGGATGTTTTTATACTTTGTCTCTATTCAAGGCTCTCTGTCTTGGAGGCAAGGTTCCATATCTCTGTACGTGTGTGCTGTCTTATATTAGGATCGTTCGATACTTCATCGAGAATTGATGAGGCTGTATTTACCCTTACACTTAGTTCTCTGTCCTCTGACTCCAGCTCTTCCGCAGCCTCCTCTATTTTTTCTGAGACGTTTGAGGGTACTGATCCCTGTTCGGCTAGATCGCGCATCTGTTTAGTTACTTCTTCTACTGAGCTCACGGTATTCACCGCATTTCGCCGAACTTCTGCTGCGTTTCCTGCATCTTCTCTTGAAGTCTTTCCTCTTTCTTTGAAAGGCTTTCCTTCCTGCTCTCCAGTTTCTCATGCTCGTCTTCAAGATCTTCAACAAGCTGGTCCCTGTCCTTCTTGACAAGTATCTCCCCTACTGACTTGTATACTTCTTGATCGGATTCGTCTTCAAGCTCCTCTAGGGATTTTGCGATTCCCTGCATTTCTGATTCTGTTTCTTCTTTTTGAACTGTTACCTGCTGCAGCTGCTGTTGAAGCTGCTGCATCTCCATCATCATGTTTTGTGCGTCTTCTTCGTCTGTCATGTTAAATCACCGTATTATTGTTCTTCTAATATCTTTTTTGAAAGGGATAAAAGCCTTAGTACTCCGTCCGTGCCTCCTCTGAGCTGGCCTATCGTATCCACCTCAGTCTGTATCTTTACTGAGCTATCTGATGTCTTTACGTCGTGATTGACCGCGTTGTTTCCGCTAAGGCTTGGCTCTAGGATTGTCTTCAGTTGACTGGGTGAGTTGGTTTCAACCTCCAGCTCTGATCTCATCAAACTGCTTCTACCTTTGAGGGTGTTTCCGGCCTCTTCTTGAATAGAACCCTGTGGCTGCATTTAGGGCATATTACCTTTTCGTCGATGGGTTCTATGTCAACTTCTTCCTCGCAGTTTACACATACATATCCTGTCATTCTTGGTTACACCTTATTCGTTAAGTTCTTCCTTAGCTTCTTTGAGTTCTTCCAGTTCAACTTCGACACCTGATTCAAGAGCCTTGTCCAGTATTTCCTGTGCTCCTGTATCCGGGTTGAATGCTCCTCCGGCTACCTTTTCTCCTGTCTCTTTGTGCTTCCATATTCCTGCGGCAACTCTCTCGTATTCGTCATGTTCCTTCTCCGCTTCGTCTACGTTTTTCCTGATTCTGTTTCCGTATCTGGCTCCGAACCGTTTCGAAGACCTGTTTGATGCCATTTTTATTCACCTTATTAAGTAAAAAACAGGGAATTCTTTTTATTCCACTGACTTGTCTATCAAGCTACGGAACTCTTGGGTTTTGTCTTTGACCTTGTCCATGGCCTGTGATATCTCGTCGCTGGTAAAGGAGTTTGTTCCTCCTTTCTGCATTGCGACTACTTGGCCGTCTTGGTCTATTGACACTGTTAGGCGCGCTTCCTGTGCTTCCTGCTCTTCTCTTGTGGTGTCGAAAACCATTTGTCCGTTGATCTTGCAGACTGTTGCTGTTACGGGTTCAGTGGTAAGCTCAATATCCTTCCACTTCTGGTCTCTGTTCAGTGATCCCTTTTCTTCATCATACTCTGGAAGGTGTCCGCTCTTCAGAGCTGCCATCGCTGCCAGACTAGAGCAGTCGATCAGGTTGCCGTCGTTGTTTAGCACGTGGACATCTATGAATACTGTGTAAACCTTTTCCCCTGGTTCTATACAGAGTTCCTCCAGGTCGATTGCTTCGGATTCTCTTATTCCTCTGTCAACTACCCTTGCAAGTTCTACTCCCGGTTCTCTTGGCGGTCCTGACTCAAATTCTCTGTCTGCCATTGGAGCAAGCTCTGCGTTTGTGACGATGGTGCCTGATTCAGGCCGGTCTGGGTAAGGTTCTTCTACGTCTATACTGATCCCTACCAGAACCTTTGTATCACCGATTGATACCATTGCTGAGCCGTTTGAGGTCTCGTTAATGTAATCTGTTTCAATCTCTATATCTCTGTACTCCTCAAGGTTTCTGCCGTCGTGTCTGACACCTTCAACTGCTTTCTGTTTTATGTCTCTCTGATTTAGTTTCATTCTTGATCACCTTCTGATACATTGTACTTCTGAAGTATTGTTCTGCGTTGCTGCCTGTAGAGCTTTTCACAGCCTTTTTTCGCCAGCTCCACACATTCATCGACCTGTTCTGTCGTCAGGTCTCCGTCCATCTGCAGAAGTGTTACCCTGTCGTCTTGGGTGGATTCGGTGTCGTCGTCGGTTCTGTTGATGGTTGCGATCGGGATGTCGGCGTTACCCTTCTTGTCTTCTTTGCCGTTTACATCCAGTACAGGTGTGTCGTCGACTACCCCTGCTGCACACGCTGAAACCATTCCCCTCATGGGAATTCCTGCGTCGGCAAGAGCGAGTGATGCAGCTGTAATACCGGTCACTCGTGTTCCACCGTCCGACTCAACTACCTCCATTGAGATATCTATTCCTGCAGTTGGGAATCTTTCAAGCTCTAGTGCAGGTTTTAGTGCGTTTTTCGCAACTAGCTCGATTTCCTGCGCCCTTCTGTTTGGCCCGGGACTCATTCTGTCGTCTACTGAGAAAGGAGCCATGTTGTAACGCATCTTGATGACTGCTCTGTCGGATTCCTGAAGATGCTTTGGATGCAGGTCCTGTGGCCCGAAAACTGATGCGATTACACGTGTGTTTCCAATCTCCACCATTGCTGAGCCATCTGCTTCTTCTAGAACACCTACCTCCATTTCTGTCTCTCTAAGTTCATCTGCTTTTCTGCCGTCTACACGGTTTCCTTCTTCATCAAACCATTCTATTTCTTCGTCTGCCATCTTTAGTTCTCACCTCTTTCTTCAATTTGTTCATCGATCCATTCACCGATTCTGTCAGTCAGTCCGTCGGTGTGAGCCTCTTCTTCAACCTTTTTTACTGCTTCAGCTGCAACTGTAGGGTTTTCTCCGTTTATCCAGACCAATCCGTTTTGACCTACGATTACATGGCAGTTGGTTTTCTCGTTAATCTGCTGTACCATTGTGCCTTGTCTTCCTATTACTCTTGGTACTTTGTGTGGTGAAATGTTGATTATACGTCCTTCTTCAAGCTTTCTGCATCTATCGTCTAGCATTGTTAGGTCAACGTCCATTGACTCTGAAACAGAGGTTACCTTTGCGACCACTGCGTCACCCACGTCGTAGAAGTCAGTAAGATCGTCTTCGTCTAGGTCAACGTACTGATCAGATGCTTCACTGATGTCTAAAGTACCTTCGTACGGTGAGTCCATATCAAGGTTCCATCTTGAGTAGCTTACACGTGTAACCTCAGCAATCACTACATCACCTTCTTCGGGAATGTAGCGGCCGTCCATAGGCTGCACACGTACGCTTCCGCTTCCGTATTTTACGGTTCCAATATGTTGTGAATAGATTTTGCCTTCTTCTGTGTAGACGCCGGAGCTTGGTCTAACATCGTCTTCCTCTGTTACAACATCTCCAGGCACTACGATATCGTTCTCTTGTTTTAGACGTGACATGATTAATTATTACCTCGTTAATTATTCTCACACAGTGAGAAACTTAGTTTATAACAAGGTTAGTACCTAGAATCTTTATAAAAGATAATCTGGTAATGTGACAGATTATTTGTCTTCTGTGAAGACTGCCTCACCGTCTGTTGCCTCTTGGATATCCCGCATCAGTTCCTCAAGGATACCTGCTGGAAGAGTCATCTTGGCGTAGAAGTATTCGTTACCCCATTTTTCCTCCTCTAAATCAGTTTTCTGCTGCAGTAGATCATAAGCCTTGCCGGTTTTATCGTTTGGTATCTTGACGGCCATAGTCTTCTCCTCGAGGGAAACAGGTATTATAGGCTTCAGTTGGTCCACGGCTTCGTCAAACTTATCCTCGACATCATCCATGGCCTGTATATTGAACCCGGCCTCCTCCAGCGCGTTTTCAATTCTTTTTGGCGGATGAGGATTCCCTGTCTGAGGGTTTTGCACCCTTCTGGCTATCATGTTGACGACCTGTTTGTACTTTTCCTCCCTCATCTCCGCTTTCTGGTCGGTGGTAAGCTGCATCTCCCCTTTTTCAAAAACTTCTTCAGCCGCCTCCATTATCTGTTTAGTGTTGAACTCGGATTCAAGTTCATCGGCTGAGGCTCTTTCGCCTGCTGATGCGTCCGTGAATACCTCCTGTACAAATAAAAGCCTCTGAATCTCGTATTCTTTTCCCTCAAGTTTTGCCTCTTTTGCAAGATCAGGATCCACAAGTATCTCAAAATCCTTGCCTCCAGAATATGAGATCGTTATAGCTTCCGACGTATCCATAAAATATTTCTGAGGGCAGAAAGTTAAACAAGTTTGCTTTCGATGTGTTCCCGAGCTTCGGAGAAATCTTCCACTCGCCGAGAATTTTCCCCGGTCTCCGCCTCCTCATTGTAGGGCCTGTCGTACAACAGAATTTTCATTCCGTCTCCGATGTATGACGGAGAATCATCGATCAATACGTCATAATTGAGGTGTGTCTTCTCTTTATCCACAACTAGGTCCTGGAATTTTACGTTTTTCCGGTTTAGCCAGTTCCTCAAGATTTTTCTATCCACGTCATCTCTCGCAGTGACAATGTCGACCCTGTGACTCTGTGATAGCTTTTCTAAATGCGTGGGAATTTCTTTGTCTGTCAGCGGTATTTCCCTGTTTTTCCAGTTTTCTCTGGCAAGTTCATGGAACTTCTTGACTGAGAATGGTGCCTCATCGAAGTAATAATTTTCCAGATCCTCAAAACTGTGAACTATATCCTCCTGTTTCTCAAGCTCTTCCAGAAACACTTTATGTATATCTGCAAGTGTACCGTCGAGATCAATTGCTATACGCATCTTCTTGGTAAAATTTGAGAATTAGAAATAGGAGAAATTATTATGGAGTTTTCTAGACTCCCATACCTTGCTCTTCAAGATCTTCAGGTGTGAATCTTTGGAATCCGTCTTCTGTATCTACTACGGATAATTCAATGTTTTCTGTTTCCAGATCTTCTTCACCTTCCTTGAGTGCTTCTACGGCAAGTTCTACAGCTTCTTCCTCGTTTACGTCGTGCTCGTAGTTTTCTTCTAGGTGCTCTTTGGCTTCTTCCCCACCTTTTCCAATGGCGATTGCGTTCCACTGGTTGAGCGTTCCGGAAGGATCTGTCTGGTATACACCTGGCTCTCCATCCTTGATTCCTCCTGTAATGGTAGAGACGCCGTATGGTCTTACTCCTCCATACTGTGTGAACTGCTGGCATCTATCCGCGACAAACTTTCCAAGAGTAAATACAGGGATGTCTTCATCGTAGGTCATCAAGTGTTTCTGTGCCTCGTTTCTGGCTTCTTCAACAAGTGTTCTACCGTCTGCTACTAGGCCTGACATAGCTATTCCAAGATGGTCCTCCACCTTGAAAACCTTTTCAGGGTTTCTGACACCTAGGTCACTTGTATTTCGAGTCGCTGCCAGTACAACCCCGTCCTCGTAAACTATTCCTAGGGCTGTGGCACCTTTCTTGACTGCTTCTTTTGCATACTCTACCTGGAAAAGCCTTCCGTCAGGAGAGAAAATTGTTTTACCGCGGTCGTATTGCTGTTGCTGGGGATTGGTCATCTGCATCATTTATTCACCTTTCAGAATTATAGAACTCTATAAAACAATACGTGTCCTCGAAGATTTATTAACATGACGAGCTGAAATA
>CAYMJB010000019.1:0-7032 GCA_964391005.1 uncultured archaeon
AGAACGCGGATCAGGCACAGCTTGAGATGCTTAGAAAGATACAAAGAAGAACAAACATAGATGATGAACTTTCAGGAGACAGCCTGAGCAGGGATCAAGGAGAGGTAACCTGGGAAGAAATTGAGGGATTGTTCTCGGAAGAAGCTCTTCAGGAATTCAGTCAAGGAAAGACTGGATCAAAACAGCAAGAAAAAGTACCTGCGTTTAGAGCCCTCGATCAGATATACGACTCGTTAAAAACCACATCCTCAGGAAATCCCAAGCTGGAAGGAATTCGATCAATCAAAATAGGATGGGATCCTCCAGTAAGCGAAAACTCCTTTAGGCACTGGAGAAAATCCTACGACAATGCAGGTCTCATCACTGATTCAAGCCCAGAACCTGAACTCACTGATGAAGGAGAGTATTTCTACAACACGTTCTTCACAGATAAGGAGCCGCAGTATGATATCTCCATGGATACAGACACCATGGGAGATGTATTTAGCGACCTAGTGACTCAAGGTTACGGAGATTCCGAAGAGTATACAGGCAAGAAGATCGAGGCATTTCTCCTCTACGGCACAGGTCTAGGACACAGAAGCATTTCAGAAGAAGTCGGGATATCAGAGAGTACGCTTAGAGGAGCATTCTTCTCCTCGGATGAGAGCAAGACATCATTTGATCAGGATGGATACGGACTGCTGGAATCAAGAGCTGAAGACGACGTAGAGAACCCGGACACTGCGAATTACACGTTTACAAAAAAAGGAAGAGAGTTCGGTAAGATGATACTCCATCAGGCAGAAAAAATCAGGGAGCTCACAGAACAGAGGCTAGACAATAAGAAACAACCATATGATGAGTTTGAAGGAAACAAATTGATGGCAGAACAGTTACTTCAAGAGTATTGACAACTGTTTTTTGAAACCTGAGCACGATAAATTGAATTGTAGAGATAATATGACAGATACTGCTGTACCGGATACATCAATACTAATTGACCAGTCAATATCTAATTTAGTAGAGGATGATGAGATAGAGGGAAAAATTGTAATACCAGAGTTCGTAGTTGATGAATTAGAGAATCAGGCAAACAAAGGGAGGCAGTCAGGTTATCAAGGTTTAGAGGAGATAGAGAAGGTTAGAGAAACCGCCGAACAGAAAGATATCGAGGTCAGTTTTGCTGGCCGGAAGCCTACGGAAGAGGAGATAAGACTTGCAAACAACGGCAGGATAGACGCCCTGATAAGGGATATTGCCGAAGATAGGGATGCCACACTGTATACAGCTGATATTGTGCAGGCAAAGGTTGCCCAAGCAAAGGGAATTGAGTGCAGGCTTTTCGAGCATGAGGAAACAATCACCTTTTCCTTGGAGGATTACTTTGATGAAGATACTATGAGCGTTCACCTGAAACAAGGTGACGTACCAAAGGCAAAGAGAGGAAGACCAGGGAACTTCCAGCTGGAGGAGATCTCAGATGAGGAGATGCCCAAGGATGACCTACATGACTTGATGTCTGAGACCCTTGAGAAGGCTCAGAGCTCGGACGAGGGTCTTGTTGAGATGGATAAAGAAGGTGCGACGGTCCTGCAGATTGGACGTTACAGGATTGCCGTAACTCAGCCCCCGTTTTCGGAGGCAGCTGAGATCACGGCAGTCAGACCGGTGGCAGATGTCTCCCTAGATGATTACGGAATGAGTGAAAAGCTTCTGACAAGACTTAGAGTAGATGCAGAAGGAATTTTAATTGCGGGTGCTCCAGGCCATGGTAAATCAACCTTTGCTCAAGCACTTGCAGAATACTACAGAGAAAATAACGAAGTTGTGAAGACTATGGAGAAGCCGAGGGATCTTGATGTAGGTCCTGGCATCACCCAGTACTCTGAACTTGAGGACTCGATGGAGAATACCGGCGACTTCCTTCTTTTGGCAAGACCTGACTTCACAGTATATGACGAGGTCAGGAAGACACGCGACTTTGAAGTATTCTCAGATATGAGGATGGCTGGAGTAGGAATGATAGGTGTTGTACATGCCTCAGAGGCTGTTGACGCTGTACAAAGACTGATCGGTAGAGTGGAACTGGGTATGATCCCCCAGGTCTGTGATACCGTCATACACATGCAGGACGCTGAAATCTCAAAGGTGTACAGGCTGAAACTGACCGTCAAAGTTCCGGAAGGAATGACTGAGGAAGATCTTGCACGACCTGTCATACAGGTGCTGGAGTTTGAAAGTGACGAACCTGAATACGAGATATACACCTATGGAGAAGAGACGGTAGTAGTACCTGCTTCGGAAGAAGAGAATGAGACAGGAGCGGAAAGACTTGCAAGGGAGCAGATAGAGTACCAGTTAAGACAGTTTACGGACGCAGAAGCCGAGGTAAAGTTCATAACCGATAACCATATCAAGCTGTTCGTACCTGAGGATGAGATATCTCACGTCATCGGTAAGGGAGGAGAAAACATCGACAGGATTGAGGAAAAGCTTGGAATTGATATTACAGTTGAGCCTCGAGGAGAAGTAACCAAGGAAAGCATGGAGTACAGTCTTTCAGAGAGAGGTAACTCAGTTATAATAGATGTGGGCGATCAACTGGCCGGCGAAGACGTAGACGTAAAAACCGGGGAAGAGTTCCTGTTTGCAGCCACAGTAGGCAGAGAGGGAGAAATATCCCTGACAAAAGAATCAGACCTCGCTACAAAAGTAATCAACGCAGATACAGCAGGAATACTCAGCATAGAACACTGAGTACAAGCACGAGATTCCTGATCAGGTTGACAGAAAATGAATGTACAAAATTAATAGTTAAACAGGGTTGGTTACTTCTTCTTCCTGTGGTCCTTCTTTTCCTTCTCAGTTCTTACCTGACTGTTCAACTCCTCTAGGGCTTCGTCCATCACGTCTAGCATATCCCAGCCCTCTTCGTTTACTGCAATTCTTCCGTATTCACAGTGAAGCCTCATAATCATCTCGTATCTATGTCTCTTACCTCCTTTCTCGGTCTTCTTAACGTGTAGTGTAAGTTCCTCGGGTTCATTTAGCTTTCTTCCGAGCGATCCACGAAGCTGGTTTCTAATCTTCTCGTGAAGAGCTGTCTTCTCCTCCTCGACATCAACTCCTATTAGTTGCACTAGAACTGTGTCAGATGGCGCTATACTGTCCACGTAGGTTATGAAGTCCTTTACCGTTACTATACTCTCCGGAGTTTTGTCTTCAACCCTTATTATCTCCGTTGAGTCTTGTTCGATCATCATCTGGATGGCTTCAGAGCCTGTAAGTTCTTCATCAGTTGTGGTCACCATTCTATCCATTATCTGGTTTACCGTAACCTCTCCCATTGAGCGTTTCTCCGTGCCTCCTGAGATAAATACTTCGTTACCCGATCTGTTGCCTTTGGATCCGCCGGATTCCTGGCTTTCATGAGGAACCATCGCAGAAAGCATGTCCGTGCTGCTGACGATCCCGGTTAGGCTTCCTTTATCGTTCTTCACAGGCAGTCTTGACAGATTGTTGTCAAGCATTCTGTGCCTTGCAACCTCAAGACTGTCCTGCTCAAACACTGTGTAGAGATCGTCAGTTGAGATGTTGGATATGTCCAGCTTTGAGACTTCCTCAACGTCCTTGAAGGCATGTAGGAACTGTCTGTCTCCTATAACCCCCTGAAGTTTTCCACCTTTCTCATGTACAAGTAGTTTTCTACCTGAGTTGATTCTGAGGTCGCAGATATCAACCAAGAAGTCTTCCGGGTCGAAGCCAGGTGGCTGATGCATCACCTTTGATAGACCTGTATCAGAGGTGCTGAACTGTATATGTCTGATAAGATCCCTGTACCCGATAACACCTTCCAATGTATCTCCATCTGAAACTACAGGTACAGCCCTGAGATCTTCCTCCTCCATCCTGTTCTTGACCTGTGTAAGGCTTCTGTCAGATGTGACTGTTACAGGATCTTCCTCCATCATCTCGTCCGCTGTAAGGTCGTTCATCTTCACCATTCCTGTGCTTCACCACTTAGTCTACCAGGAACTTTTCCTGGTTTTCGTCCATGTCGATGAACTTTGTTGCGGATTCTCTTATCTCCTTGGCCGATGAGCTACCAAAGCTCATGACTTCTACACGGCATCCCATGGCCTTCAGATGATCTACAAGTACTGCAAAGTCTCCGTCACCGGTAACAAGTACGACGGTGTCAAGCTTCTTTGCCTGCTGGATCATGTCTACGCTCATACCAAGGTCCCAGTCACCTTTCTTGTCACCAGAGTAAAACTCCTTGAGTTCCTTGATCTTAACCTCATATCCAATGTTACGCAGGGCATCAAAGAAGTTCTCCTCATCAGGTGTGTCAGCCTTAATTACGTAAGCTGAGGCTCTGACAAGCTGTCTGTTCATTACAGCCTTATCGAGAAGCTTCTTGAAGTCAACTTTTGCGCTGTAAAGATTTTTTGCACTATAGTACATATTTTGAACGTCTACGAAGACGCCTACACGTTGGTCTTTATGAATTTCTGTCATACTAATCAACTCGAATTAACTTACACTCCTAAACTAAGGAGAGCAGGTTTTCAAACCTTACTAAACAACTACTTCAGTGACGGTTAAAAGAACACTGCCCTCAAGCTCCACAAAGATGCTTCACTCTAGAGACTGAGATAAATGGTAGATATGTAGCTTTTATCTCTTCAGCTCTCTGATTTTTTCGATGTTTTCCTCGTAGCTGTCGACGTTGTCCTGAGGTGTCTCCACGATCATAGGAACATCTTGAAGCCTTTCAGAGTTTACTATATTTGAGAATCCTTTCTCACCTATGTTTCCGTATCCTATGTCTTGGTGGTTATCTTTCTCGCTGCCACGTTCATCCTTTGAGTCGTTCAGATGCAGCACCTTCAGATTATCAAAGCCTAGATCTTCCTCTACCTCTTGGATGAAGTCCTGAAAGCCTTTCTCATCGGCGAGGTTGTATCCTGCGGCGTGTGCGTGACAGGTATCAATACAGACACCCAGTTTATTATCTTCAGTATCTGTCTTCTCCATCATTTCTCTTAGCTCGCCCATAGATTTTCCCAGAGTGGTTCCTTTTCCCGCGGTATTCTCCAGCAGTAGTGTTACGTCTTGAGGTATATCAAGTCTATCGATTCCCTCTGCTATTCTTTCGATGCCTGTGTCCCTACCTGACCCGGTATGTGCTCCAGGATGAAATACCACGTACTCGACTCCAAGCTTCTGTGCAGCCTCCAACTCGGACTGCAGACATTTCAACGATTTCTCAAATAGATCATCCTTTGGTGTAGCAAGGTTTACAAGATAGGTAGAGTGTATAACATAGGGATTCTGCCCCTGTTTTTCTCTCTCAGCTTCGAACTTTTGTCCCTGTTCTTCCTCGTATTCGGATACTTTCCATGTTCTTGGTGATCCTGCAAATATCTGGCCGCAGTTACCGGTTTCCTCTTTCTGTCTCTCAACTGCTTTTTCAACCCCTCCAGATATACTGACGTGTGCACCTATTCTCAGTTCCATAGTTAGTCTATCTAAACAATCTTGAAGTAGCTTTCCATGGCTTTCGATCGAACGGCACTCTTGTTGTTAAACTGTAATATTCCGGGCTTGGCGGTCGAAGGTGAATACCTACTTACAAAAAAGTTTGTGTATGTTAATTCAACTATATGCAACAGAGTTTGCTCGGTAAAGTTACTGAGCTTCAGGAGAAGCATGCGATCGAGATAGTCGTTGTGTTTCTGTTCCTGACGCTGGCCATGATACCAGGAATGGCTAGAGTGGACACCATAGTGGCTCTCGAGAATATGATGCCTGCCAGTTCAACTCCTGTCGAAGGATTCAACAATTTACGGGCTGAAGGCCTTGGCAGGGACTCCATCGCCATAAAGGTATCTGCTGGAACCACTGAGGAAGGTGTTCAAGATATCACAAGCAATCGGTCAAGAAACTATATCAGGTTCCTGTCTAAAGAAGTGAGAGATGTTTATGGTGTGACCACAGTTTACAGCCCCATAGACAGGGAGGATCTCACGGATAGAAGTAAACAGACCTCTGTGATCACTGCTTACACATATTCAGGTGACTCAGGGGCCGAAATGCAGAGGATATTTAATGAAATACGTGAAAAGTCGGATTATAATCGGCCAAAAGGAATTGAAACACGTATATCCGGTGTTCCAGCGGTTCAGCAGCGCCTCTCCGAGATGGTTCAGCGTGATAAGAATGTTACGACCGCCATATCGCTGCTATTGGTTTTTATAATAACTCTAGGCCTGTTTCAGGGAAGCATATCGTCTGCTGTAATGCCGCTTATTGTTGTAGGTCTCTCAGTAATCTGGCTTTACGGATCAATGGGTTACCTAGGTATACCTCTTTCAACACTTGCTGGTTCTGTGGCCGCTCTTGTGATCGGTATAGGTATAGATTATTCAGTACACATACTCAATACGTACAGACTTAACAGAAGGGATAGCAGCATCGAAGAAGCATTATCCGAGGCTGTAGAAGAAACAGGTACAGCCATTATTGCCACGTCAATTACCACTATTAGCGCCTTTATGGCTTTCCTGTTCGGAAAAATGCCGGAGATGCATAGATTTGGGCTGATAATGTCTATGGGTATTGGATATGCCTTACTATTCAGCTTCTTTGTGTTGCCCAGTATATTTGTTCTGGAGGAAAAAGCCGCGAAAAAAGCTCATGAGTCGCTTGACTGGAGACACGAGTTCTGAGGTAGGTAGAAAATGATTATAGAACGTCTCGCGGAAGAACTAGTAGATATCCAGATAGATAATTCCTACAAGGTACTGGGCCTGATTGGATTGCTAACTGTCTTGATAGTGCCGGGGGCTCTTCAGGTTCAGATAAAGCCAAGTACGGAAGCTATTCTTCCTCAAGATGATCCTGTTGTCGAATCTCTTGACAGCCTTAGAGCAGAGTTTGCCGGAGACACAACCCACATGGTCATACACGACAGGAGAGACGTCAGAACAGAAGAAACCATGAGGAAGATGCTGAGAATTCAGAACAGGGTTGAGACCTCAGAGA
>CAYMJB010000019.1:7132-9366 GCA_964391005.1 uncultured archaeon
GAAGAAACCATGAGGAAGATGCTGAGAATTCAGAACAGGGTTGAGACCTCAGAGAATGTTCTAGGCTCAACTTCACCTGCATCAATGCTTAAAGACAGGTACGGTGAGATACCTGAGACACAGTCACGTCTAAGACAGTTCAACTACAGAGGAACCATATCCAGTAACCATAGAACCGCTGTAATATCATTTAGAGCGGATACACAGGCAAAAAGCGAAGAGATCAGAAACCTCTACAATAAGGTTCATAGGATAGCAGGATCCGAAAAACCTGGTGATGAATACTATCTGACAGGATACAACATAATCGACCTTGCTACGTTCCAGGTGATTATCAACGATTTCATAACCATTACAGCAGTATCGTTTACTGCCGTTTTACTGGTGCTTTATGGAGTATTCAGAGACATAAAGAGAATGCTGTTTCCGATAGCGCCTGTGATGCTTGCCCTGATATGGATGATAGGTCTCGGAGGATATCTTGGTGCTGACCTTACTATTATCTCAATGGTCTCGGCAGCCATGATAATGGGCTTGGGAATAGACTTCGGTATTCATGTCACAAAGAAGTACTTCAACACGGATCAAGGTCAGGAAGGACTCACTGATACCATGACAGAGCTCTCAAGAGGATTGCTAGGCGGATCAGCTACCACATCAGTAGGGTTTCTGGCTCTTCTTGCAGCTAATCTGACAGGTATGCACTCGCTAGGCATCTTTCTGTTTACAGGGATAACATCAGCCTACGTAGGTGCTGTAGTCCTGCTTCCAACACTGATCATAATCACAGAAAACATCAACACCGAAAAATGATACTATGAAACCAACAACTACACCAACAAAACTCAAGTTTGCAGTAACCCTTTCAGCATTATTATTTGCCTTTGCACCGGCTTCAGGTGCACCTCAGTTACAAGGAACAAGCTTCAATCCTTCTTTCATCTCCGCAGGTGACAGAGTAAACATATCCGCGAATATACGTGCCGTAGACTATCCCGACAAAAACTGGGATTCAGAAAAAAATCTTAAGGCAACACTCAAACCTGGGAACCGTCTCACCAGGGAATACGTCACTATAGAAGAAAATAGAGATCAATCGATAGGATTTCTCTATCCTCAAGGCATATGGAATCAGAGATATCAGGTTAAGATCGATTCAGGAGCACCCACAGGCAGTTACGGATTTGAGATACATATGCAGTACTTGGAGGACGGTCAACCTGTAGAGATTCAGACCGGTGAAGACAGCTATAACTTCACCGTCATCAGAAAGTTCAGCATACCTGTTGACAATGAAGGAGTAGGTATTTCTGGAAATGTCAGAGAGACTTCTCCTCCAACCCCAAGACCTGGTGACGATCATGTACAGGTAAGCATGAGCTTCACCAACACCGGTAACAAACCGGTAGAAGAAGTTGAAATAAGACCGAACTCCTTAGAGAGTGTGAAACCGGCCTTCTCCGAGGACGAGAAGTTCTTCATAGATAGACTGAACACCGGCAAGTCAGCTGAAAAAACGATAAGTCTAGAGATAGACGAGGATACCGATCCCGGTCTAAAAACCGTTGACCTAGAAACAGAGTTTGAGGACATATCAGGAAACACATATACAGAAACGGTTGAACTACCTCTGAGGATTGAGGGAAGACCTGATCTTGAGCTAGTTGAGAAGGAGAGAAAGATGAGGGCAGGTCAAACTCAGACACTGGATCTCAAGGTCAGAAACCAGGGTGAGCAGGACGCCGAGTCAGTGACAGCCAGACTCCTGGCAGAGAGAACTCAACCCTTTAAGCTTGAAGACAGGTCCGGCTATATCGGCGAGATTGAATCCGGGGAAGAAGGCTCTGCAGCTCTCAGATTGACTGCTGACAGGTCTGCCAGCCTGAAAGAGCACAACATCAAGATACAGCTCCGGGCCAACGGAGACAGCGAGGAAGGAGACGAGTCAGTCTACACGTACACAGATCAAGTAGACATAGATTTGACCAGTAGAACTCAGTCACCTCTGATATATCTTGGAATACTGCTTGCGGTGCTTGTAGCAGGTTTCGGTGCATTCAGATACGTGAGAAGATATGACAGCGGTGATACAGAATGAACAAAACACAGTTCATCAGAAGGCTAGCAGGCACAGTCACCTTGACAGGCCTAACGCTTGGATGGCTTGTAAGCGATTGGCTGTATCTTATAGCTGCGTTTGCTGGACTTAACCTGCTACAAAGCTCCTTCACAGG
>CAYMJB010000020.1:0-9201 GCA_964391005.1 uncultured archaeon
TAAAGAATGGGATACTTGAGGGAGCTATCAACGCCGTAATATCCGTAATCATAACCTATGGCATCTTCCTGCTCGGACCAGGCACAGTTGATCTGACGTTTACTCTGGTAGCAGTGACCCTGACAGCGTTCTTCACAGGTTACTTCACGCTTGTGAGTGGCGGAGTCTCATACTTCAAAGAAGAGAAAGAGTAGAGGTAGATCTAAAATGAGTGTAATAGAGCTTGAAGACGTGGAAAAAGTATATCAGATGGGTGAAACAGAGGTTAGAGCTCTCAGGGGCTCGGACCTAGAGATAGAGAAAGGGGAGTTCATCGCTGTTATGGGGCCGTCAGGATCAGGAAAGAGCACCCTAATGAACATGATGGGTGCCTTAGATGTTCCCACCAACGGCCTTGTAGAGGTAGCTGACAGAGACCTGAGTGAAATGGGACCGGACGAACTGGCTTTACTGAGAAACGAAAAAGTAGGATTTATCTTCCAGGAGTTTAATCTTCTCAAAAACATGAATACTATTCAAAACGTGATGCTTCCTCTGACAATTCAAGAAGTACCTAGATCAGAGAGACGATCACGTGCATCGGAACTCTTGGAGAAAGTAGGCCTAGGGGACAGACTTGAGCACATGCCTTCAGAGCTTTCCGGAGGTCAAAGACAAAGAGTTTCAATCGCAAGGGCACTTGCAAACAACCCGGAAATCGTTCTAGCAGATGAGCCAACAGGAAACCTGGACACGGAAACCGGGGCAAAGATAATGGATTTACTTACAGAGTTCAACAACGAGGGTAAGACAATAATAATGGTTACACACGATCCAAACGACGCAGAGTACGCAGACAGAACAATCAAAATCAAAGACGGAGTAACACATCCAGGTGAAGAAGATGAATAGGAAGCTAACGGTCCTAGCCCTGATTTCAGCCTTACTCGTATTTACAGGAGCGGCACAGGAGCTGGAAACACAGAACCTAGGACCATCAGGAATCACAGATGGTTCAAACGTAGATATAACACTGATAAACCAGGATCCTACGACGGCGCAGCCTGGAGAGTACGTAGACCTAAAGTTCAAGATATCAAACACAGGTGAAAACCCTGCAGAAGACACCAGTATACAGCTTATCGAGAGCTTTCCTTTCAGCCTTGACCCGGATGTATCCTCATCAAGAAATCTGGGAGACCTGAGAGGTGCAGCCATCGGAGATGACTCCTACATTGTCGAATACCGGGTTAGAGTAAATGAAAACGCTGTAGAGGATGAAAACGAGATAAGCCTCAGATACACGACAGGACAGGACGAGTTCACAGTTACCAGAGACTTTGACGTATCAGTAGATGACGTAGGAACAGACTTTGAGCTTTCCGCAGGCAAGGTATCAGGCAGCAGCATACCTGTAAACCTTGACAACATAGGAGATCAGCCTGCAGAATCAGTTCATATCATCCTACCCGACCAGGCAGGAATCACAAAACAGGGAGTAACAACAAAGATTGTCGGCGCCGTCAACTCCGGAGAAAACAAACTTGTGGACTTTGCGGTATCCAATGTTTCAACAGGAGACAGCTACAGGTTCGAGATACACTACACAGACGGAAACGGCGTCAGAAGGGAGCTAGTCAGAAACATCGAAATAAACACTCTGCCGGTAAACCCTATCGACGTTACGGTTCAGACAGCTACATCATCGGAAACCACGTTTGCAGTAGTCAATACCGGAAGTGAACAGCTCTCATCCATAATCACGTCAGTCACCGGCGAAAACATAAACATTTCAGGAAGCAACACACAGGTGCTAGGAAACCTCAACGCAGGAGATTACACTCTGGCAACGTTTGACTTCACAAGTATTGAGTCATCCGACGCACAGGTTGAGGTTCAGTACACCGACGGCTCAGGAGTAAGAAGAACCTCGACACAGACCGTGGATATACCACAACCTTCAGATACAGAATCATTTACCCCTGAGACAGACGATGAAGACACAGGCAACTCATCCGGTCTGTATATACTTATAGGACTGGCAGGGATTCTCGTGGTCGTTATCTACGGACTTTATAGAAGATACAGAGGAAGAAAGCAGTGAAGAAGAAGGACATTTTCAAGCAGTCACTTGGAAACCTTCAGCAGCAGGGCCTGAGAAGCTGGCTGACAGTCCTAGGAATAGTCATAGGAGTGGCATCAGTAATCGCCATAGTATCCGTAGGAACAGGACTACAGAAAAGTATCAACAGCCAGACAGACGGACTTGCACAGAGAGTAGGAATAGTCTCCCCAGGACAACAGGGATTCTCCCTCGGACCAGGTGGAGGACCTGAAGCCTCAGAGGGAGACCCTGAGCTGGACAGAATCGACCTCAGAAACGTGAAGGCAAGCGCCGGCGTCGACGTAGCTTACGGCCAAGTTGAGGTAGATGCCGAAGTATCAAACGGAGAGCTCACAGCACCGCTTACAGTCAGAGGCGTGACGCCCAGAGACTGGCGTGAAGCTAACAGTGACGTGGAACTTGCAGAAGGAAGATACCTGACAAGCTCCGACAGAAACTCAGTACTAATAGGCTACGATATTGCCCGCAACCTCTACGACGAAAACATCTCCATAAACACACCGTTAAACATTGAAAATCAGACATTCAAGGTTGCCGGAATAATTTCAGAGGACTCCGACAGACAATCAACCATAATCATAATGCCTCCAGGACCGGCAAGAGGCATAGCAGAGGATCTAGACACAGGAGAGTACAGCTCCATAGGTTTTATAGTTGAAGATGACTCTGAGGTAGAAGCCACAGTTGAGAGAGTGGATGAAAACCTGAAGGATGCAAGAGGCGTAACAGAAGACAACAAAGACTTTTCAGTTACGTCACTTGGAAGCCAGCTAGACCAGATAACAAGCATTACAACCACACTAAACTACTTTGTAGCAGGTATAGCCTCAATATCACTTCTTGTTGGCGCCGTAGGAATAGCAAACACGATGTACATGTCAGTAATGGAGAGAACCAAAGAAATAGGAACCCTGAAAGCACTAGGAACCACCAGAAGAGAGATCCTCCAGCTATTCATCACAGAGTCAGCGTTGATAGGACTGGTAGGAGGGCTAATAGGACTATCACTAGGGTTTCTTCTATCAGGAATCATAGGATTCATACTGTCGATAGCGTTGACAGACATACCGGCCTCAACATACATCAGCCCATTCATGATCATCGGCTCACTTGTATTCGCCGTCATAATGGGTGTAGCCTCAGGCACCTTTCCTGCACTGAAAGCTGCAAAACTCGAGCCAGTGGAAGCCTTGAGATCAGAGTAAGAGCTATTTGTGGTATTTCGACTTAGTCTACACAGGAGCATACAAAAAGAAGGGGAGCCAACATGAGTCTATGTTTGATGAAAAAGTTGAAAACAGGATTTTACAAGAGTCTAATCTAAATAAGCTTGTTACTCCACGCTACGAGGACTACAGCTTTGCGAACAT
The DNA here is from genome assembly GCA_964391005.1 of uncultured archaeon. Taxonomy (GTDB): domain Archaea; phylum Nanohalarchaeota; class Nanosalinia; order Nanosalinales; family Nanosalinaceae; genus Nanosalina. The sequence goes on from CAYMJB010000020.1 coordinate 3,475, forward strand.
ACCCGGGACCATAAAGAACATTCTCGGCCTGGATGCAGAGGACTCACTGCCCGAATCAGTTTTAACTGACGTAGATACAGGCAGTGTGGAGAAAGTAGCTGTGGTCTTTGTTGACGCCTTTGGCTACACACAATGGAAAGATTACGGTAAAGACCTAGATTTCTTTGAAAAGGTCATCAACAAGGGGAAGGTAACCCCTCTAACTGCTGTTTATCCTTCAGAGACAGCAGCAGCTGTCACAACCATAAACACAGGTCTTACTCCACTACAGCATTCAGTACCTTCATGGAGAGTTTACGTTGAAGAAATCGATGAGATCGTCAGAACACTCCCATTCACAACAATGGATAAACAAGACCTGTCGGAGCACGACGACTTTAGAGTCGGCGATCTGTACGAAGGCAGCACCATCTACAATGAGTTAAAGTCGCATGGAATCGGCTCTACAGCCATACTTCCAGACGATATCTCAGGTAGTAACTACAATTCCGCTGTAATGAATGATGCATCTATGATAGGTTTTGAGAACTCATTCGATATGGCTCTCAAGCTTAGAACAAAGCTCGAGGATTCAAGCGGCAAAGAATACTTGCACTGCTACACTGGACAGGTGGATTCAGCGCTACATCAGTATGGACCAGGTTCCGAAGAACACATTTCACAGCTTGAATCGGTTTCCCAGGCTTTGAGTAAGCAGCTTATTGAGAAGGTAGACGAAGATACCGCAGAAAAGACATTGATGATACTAATAGCTGATCATGGACAGACAGAAGCAGACTCAGAAGAAATTATAGATCTACTTGGCTTCGACACAGTAAAGAAGAACCTTAAACGAGATAACAGCGGAGACATAATACTGCCTACCGGCGGTCCCAGAACAGTTATACTGCATGTAGAGCAAGGTAAAGTGGATGGAGTCAGGGATTTTTTGGATCAGGAACTCGAGGCAAAAGTTCTTAGAACTGAGAAGGCTATAAGCAAAGGACTGTTTGGTGGAGGACATGCAAATAAACGCAATAGATTTGGAGAGATAGTTATTATACCGGATGGAAGTGGAAAGATGATCTGGTACGACTATCAAGATTACAAGACCTATGAGGAATACAAAGGCCATCATGGCGGCATGAGCAAGGAGGAAATGCTGGTCCCATTTGCAGCCGTAAAACTGGATGAACTAATTTAGCACAAGATGAAACGCTTGAATCTTGACATAAGAGATAAAGATATTGGAGTTAAACCAGAACAAGTAGATAACTGGGATCGGAGACAGGCTGTCAGATGCACACTAACACGTGGAGATAGAATCGCATTACTCTTTCTACAAAGCTTCAACTACCACAAGTTCCCCGGGGGAGGTATCAAGACTGGCGAAGAGATAGAAGATGCCCTCAGGAGGGAAGTAAGAGAGGAAACGGGCTCAAAAGCAGAAATAATACAGAAACTGGGACGAACCACGTCACATAGGAGCAGGCAGGATACAAGACATGTTTCCCATTTTTTTCTAGCTGAAGAGAAGGAATCCGGACAGCCGAAACTTACTGAGGAAGAGAAGAAACAGGGTTAGACAACAGAATGGTTTAATCTAGATATGATCATCGAAACTTTGGCTGCTGAACACCCGGACCACTACGTAGCAAAGTTCATAAATGAAAGAGATCTCAAAGTAGCAAGAAGACTCAAGAACTCTGACATACTGTAGAGCTGAGTTTATCCTGTCGAGGCATCAGTTTCATCTTTGAACCATAAGTCAGATTTTTCAAGTTTCTGTGGGCATCAAATGGTTATGCTTGATATCGACGCCGGTTGGCAGTCAGAAAATAGAAAAAGCGAGATCTCGGTAGTAATCGCAGTTCTGATCGGAGCAGGAATGGTCTTCCTAGGATATAACGCTCATATAGATCAGAGCCAGGCCCTAGATAACCCTGAAAACGTAACTGCAACCGTTGTAGATACAGGAATACATGAGGAAACCTCTAGAAGAGGAGGAGCAGACTACAGGCCTGTAATAGAGTTCCGTTACACATACAACGGCAGCGAATACACCAGCAACAACATGTACCCAGGAGGTCAGGAACCGGAAGACCATAATCTTGAGTCAGAGGCACGAGAGGTAGTACAGAACTACAGTCAAGGATCCAGCATCCAGGTGCTTGTACCACCTGAAAGACCTCAAGAAGGCTTCATAAAGGCAGAAAAGACTAACAATGGCTTGATATTCATCGGTGTCGGATTTCTCTTCTTAGGAATAGGTTCATACAGATTTCTAAAACAGAGGTACCTATAGGCAAACCTCAAGGACTGGATCGCTAAACCTAAAACCAAGCAAGAAACCGGTTAATCATACCGGACAAGAACAAGCATTATGCTATTTCCCACACATCTGCTGGTTGTTATTCCCATAGCGTTCGAGACTGGATTATCAGTGCCACTGCTTTTGGCCGGATCGGCCCTACCTGACATCATAGACAAATCTCTTCCAGCACTGGGATTAACTGAAACCTACCATTCCATTGCACATTCAATATTTACCGTAGCCTTTCTAACAGCGCTTGTTTTTCTGTACAAACCGCTTCTGGCTTTCTCTCTAGCATACGGTATTCATGTTTTGCTTGATGTTGTGCAGGTTGGAATTAACGAGCCTTCGGGAAACTGGAGGTTTATATTCTGGCCTGTCAGATTTCCGGAAAATCCTCTGAAGCTGCCTCCAGTGAACTTCCTCAAACACTACATAGGCACAGAGGCATTCTATCTGGAGATATTTCTTTGGCTGGCCACCGGCGTCTACCTAGTTCTAGGTGTTGGATAAATCTACCAGAAATCTATTTCTACCCACTATCCCTGACAAATTCATGTCAGAAGAGATAGTTTCAGTAGAGGATGTCGATTTAGAAGATATCTACAGAGTAGAGGTAGAGGCCTGGGGCGACGACCTGTCCGCCAGCAAATCCACTATAAAGGAAAGACTGAACACTCATGCAGAGGGTTTTGTAGGGGTAAAAAATGAGAATGAGCTTGTTGGATATCTCTACGGGATAAGATACGACCACGACGAAGTTGATCCAAGAACATGGGAAGAAGCTACCGACCTAGACCTACATGATCCTGAATCAGATCAGATGTACATTACCACGGTAGGTGTCTCCGAAGATCACAGAGGACAAGGATATGGAACAAAGCTTTTGCAGGGTCTAGAGGAGAGAGCCAGAGAGATCGGTGTCCAAGAAATATACCTTGGGAGAAGAGATACCAAAGGAAACAAGAAATTCTACGAATCAAACGGCTACGATGAGGTCGAGAAGATAGAGGGCTGGTGGCCTGAAGATGGTTCAAGTAAAGGTCAAGGAGTAATGATGAAGAAAGGTTTGAACGAGCGTGACTGACCTTGTACTCAATACACAAACTCTGGACAAAGTCCTGAGGCATAATATTTGACTCAAACTTCGGAAGTTCACAGGGCTCTAATCCATTTCTTGAACCCTGCCTCCAAATACAGAGGATGATCCGTCTTCACTGCTAACGTAAATGGTTTTGTTATCAGGTCTGTCCGGGCACTCTCCTGTCCTGATCTGGTAATCGCCTTCTATAGCTTCTCTCTCCCTGATAGTGTCACCGGCAGGAGGCTCGTTTAACTCTCTTATCCTGACATCATCTGTCAGGTTGTAGGTCTCAGTGGCCCCTCCTTTGATCAGTCCATCGCCCTCAGGTGATATAAACAGGCCATCTTTGGCTGTTTTGTTATAGGCCACGCATCCGCCGTAGCTAGGTAAGTCTACGTTTCTTGAGAGAGGAAATGTATTCTCCACTTCCAAGACACCTACGGATATCTCTTGGCCTGAAACAGTTACATCTTCTTTGAGGTCCAGACGATACTCTGGCTGCGGCCCGGCCACATCAACTGCAACTAGAATCAATAATACTCCGAAGAGGGCTGCAGAAGCCTTCTTGGATGTCTGTGAGTCAAGACTGCACAGCTCCTCGTTCCTCACATAGCCCAAACCTAGAAACAGGGCTGAAGACCCTGCCAGTAATGCCAATGTCTGGGTCTGGGATAGGCTAAACCTTACAGATACATAGATAAGAAAGCTCAAGTAAGTGAACCCCGAGAAAACATAGGTTGATATTCCTAAGAGATCGGAGTCAACGAAATCTCCCAAGACGAAGAACAGGGCCGAGAAAACCACCAAGATAAACGATTTTATAGTCGGCGAAAGATCAAAGATAAGCTCCAAGCCAAAGTAGAATATCGATATAACTCCTAGAAGGGCCCCAACACCAAAAAGAAACTTCGACTCATCAAAGCTAAAATCCATAATAGATGATAACCGTAAGGTAATATAAATATTTATTCACTATCACTAGATTCTCTGCATACACATTAGTTCTCTGCTACAGCAACAGTGTATGTAGTATTCTGATATCTGACATATCTATTTTCAATCCAGAACTGGTTATCAGTGTTTTCTGGTATTGTGGTGATGTTGCTGTTATTGATCTGTGTTTCAAAAACTTGTTTCTGTGAATCACTCATATTTGAGTAAGGAACCACGGTAATGTTCTCCTGATTGCCTTGGGATACCTCGACGGTGAGATAGGACTGAGGCTCTGGACTACGAGAAACATCCACAATAAGGCCCGAGGCAACTAAGATAACACCGCCTAAAACCATCATAGAGACTCCGAGCAGCTTGATTTTATCTTCCATAGTCAGATATCACCCGTCTAAACCTTTATTGCTTAGGACGATTTACAGGTTCATTCTTAAAGATAATCTAGTCTTAACTAGATAAGTAGAAGGTAATCGCAATGAACCGAAGCTATATCACACTATTTGTATTATCAACAGCTGCAATCGTATCTGGTTGTGTTTCAAACAGTACGGCAAATCTGGATCAGAGCTTTGATACAGAGGCTGAGCCAGTGGATTCAAACCTGACAGGTACTTCAGTGCTTAATGATGCATTCTCCGATAAACCAGAAGCATACAATGTTGAGGCAAAAACCAGGATTCTATTCAACACTCCTGTAACGTCTGTAAGGATGAACCTGAGCTCGTCAGGAGAATTCATCAGCAACGGATCAAATATTACAACGACCACAAAGATAGGGCTGGGAATGACTAACGAGACAGCAGATCAAGTGCCCGAGAAGACTGTAGAAACATCTGGAAACACCTCAACGCTTAGAGTGACATCTGGGAACGGCAACACAACAACAGAAACCGTAGAAGCCTATAGCAGAGAAGACCAAGGGGTGTCCTTGGAGGCGTTTGAAGCTATTGAGGTTCAAGACGCAGAGCTTCTGGGAGCAACAGGAGAAAACAACTCGAGGCTTCTAGTTGAGCTTGAGACTGAGAGCTCAGACCTAGTTGGGAACTATGAAAGTGTTATGAAGGCTCACGCAGTCAACAATGAGCAGTCATCAATGGAGAATCAAGAAAGTCTCTCAGACTTCAACACCTCAAAGGCATATGCATGGGTTGGCAGAGATGAAAGAACTCTTGAAAGATACTCATACTATGGCTCAGCCGTCAATGGCGCTTTACAGGTAAGAATGGATGCAAGATTCACTGCACAACAGTAGTTTCCAAAGGTGCAATCACCGTTGGTATATGAAAGACATATCCAAGTTTTCTTTCTGATCATCTTAACCGTGATATCAAGCGGCTGTATATATCCTGATGCCAGGTTTGACATGCGTGAGGTAAGTGATGGAGAGCTAGCTGAACTG